>JAFDKH010000252.1 GCA_019307065.1 Deltaproteobacteria bacterium | reverse complement strand
CACCGTATAGTTTCATCTCTGGTTCCTCCTTGGGTTGTTGGTTGCTCTTACAACTTCAACCGTACAACCCGAGTGAGGAGCCTTCTAGATGATTATCAGGTCATGACCCTTGACCGTATTGAAAAAATATATGCCAGAAATGGACGCGGGTTCGATTCCCGGAACATTGGGGTTTAACCGACTGTTATACAAGGACATATTTTTCAGAAAGTTAGGGAGGTCCCTGAGTAAAATGGACGCGGATGCCACACCCGGGTCCATAAAGCTGTAAACAGAATCTTTCAGAATCTATGGGTACTATATTGCATATAGAACCCTTGAGTTCTATATTGACAATAGAGCATTTAGGTTCTATATTGATTATTGAGGCTAGGTTATGGAATACAAAATTGCTATTGCTAAACAGCTTTCATCATTGCTGAAAAATCTACGAAAACAGGTTGGGTTAACTCAGATGGACTTGGGTGAGAGGCTTGGCTTATCCCAGCGAATGGTCGCTAAAATCGAGGCGAACCCGGAAAAAGTTAGCTTTGAACGGATACTGCAAATATTGAATGAACTGGATACGGACTTGGTTATCCGGGAACGCAATGTTAAGCCAGTAAAAGATCATTCACCCGATGGCGAGTCATGGTAAATCCAGTACGCAGACGATCCAAAAGCCGAAAGGTGCTGAATCTGTGGATGAACGGGCAGCTAGTCGGTACTTGGCAGGTGCGCAAGAACAGACCGCATAAGTTTCAGTATGCCGATACGTGGCTTCATTCCCCCTATAGACGCATCCTCTCTCTGTCAATGCCATTTCAGCCAGGTAATCGTTCCTTTGAAGGTGATCTAGTCGAAAACTTCTTCGATAATCTATTGCCTGAAAACGGCGAAATCAGGCGCAGGATTCAGAGCAATTTCGGAATTAAAGATGGGTCACCATTTGATCTTCTGGCCGAAATAGGCCGGGATTGTGTCGGTGCAATCCAATTGTTACCCGAAGATGAAGAACCAGGTGGCTGGAACAAAATAGAAGCCAGGCCGCTCTCTGATCTGGAGGTAGAGAAACACTTGAATGCAGTTGTTGCGACTGTTCTGGCTGGCGAGAAACAGGAGGAATTTCGTATTTCTATTGCTGGTTCTCAAGAGAAAACAGCCCTGCTCTGGCATAACAACCAGTGGCATATGCCGATTGGGTCAACCCCAACCACGCATATAATGAAATTACCTCTGGGACTGGTAGGTAACATGGGGGCGGATATGAGCAGTTCCATCGAGAATGAATGGTTGTGCTTCAAGATAATGCAGGCCTATGGTATCGAAATTGCCCATTGTGAAATGGCGCAGTTCGGTGAGACCAAAGCTCTGGTGGTGAAACGCTTTGACCGCCAACTTTCAAAGAAAGGCACATTCTGGCTGCGTCTTCCCCTGGAGGATATGTGCCAGGCTTTGGGAGTACCTCCATCAATGAAATACGAAAGCGATGGTGGTCCAGGAATGGCCAGCATTCTTAAATTGCTGCGTGGATCTAGTAAACCGAAACAGGATCGCCTTACTTTCTACAAAACCCAGATACTTTTCTGGATGTTGGCGGCAACAGATGGACATGCCAAGAATTTTAGTATTTTTCACGAGGCTTCGGATACATATCGTATGACGCCACTCTATGATGTTCTTTCAACTTGGCCGATCATGGGAAATAAAGCCAATAATCTCAGTTGGCACAAGGCCAAGTTGGCTATGGCATTCCGTTCGAAGAATGTTCATTACAAGTTGAAGGATATCTCACCACGGCATTTCTACACTGTTGCAGGAAAACTAGGCCTTGGTGGTGAGATTAGAAAAACCGTTGAAGGTATCTTGGAGATGACACCGAAGGTTATTAGTAATGTGACAAATATGCTACCTAAACGATTTCCTATGCAGGTGGCAGATACCATTATTACGGGGTTGAGAAAATCAGCGGAAAAAATCCATATGATGGAATGCCAACTCAGGAACCTCCCTGAGTAAATGGTACGTAGAGCGACGTAAAGCGACGCAGAACGGCATTCAGAAAATCTCGATTTCAAATATTCCTGGTACTTCGGAAGCTTACAAAACCACATCGCCGTTTTCGATTCCCGCCGCCAGCCCCCTGACGCTTTATACTTGTCTGGAACTAGCATGCGTGTCCGGATTTCAGACACCTTGACCGGCATATCGCTACACAGCCAGCGTCACCTTTCAGTCTAATTTTTAATATTTAATATTTTAACAGTGGGTTGTGAACAGCTCGGCCTTGTGGCACGTACCCTGCATTCTGAAAAAGTAAAGGAGGTTTGACATGATAAGCATTGACCGCAAGGAACTAATGGAACATTACAAGCTGACTGATGAAAAGATCGATAAAATGGTGTCACGGGCTATCCTGGCATGCTTGGCCTACAAAACAGGAGAAATGTCACTAAAACAGGTATGGTATCGGGCAAGGGGTGAACGATTCATCATGGCCTGCCAGTTTTACCCGGACCATGATGTGGGAGGATCGCTCTGGGAACTGGCAAATGATTTCTACACATGCATGGACTGCATGGATCACGTAATCATCGACTCGATTTTTCGCGTGATAAAATCGGTCAAAACAAATAAGAATCTAATTCAGTAAGACGAAATTTGAAAATACCGGATTAATGATGAAAAAGGAGGGGCAATATGCTCCCTATTGATGTCTTGATCTGGGTTGCCTTGGTTATCATCGTGATGATCGCATTTTTCGCCTTTGGCGGGAAGTTGGTTGAAAAGTGTCCTCATTGCGGAGAATTGATTGATCAAAGCGTACGACTTCGCGCCAATGGGTACCTGTTGGTTACCATTGCGCTCCTCAATCTTGGTTTCCTGTTGTGGCTCCACCTGTGGCACAGTCCGATCTTCAGCCAGATGTTCAAAGACTTCGGGTCCAGTGATTCGATCCCTCCCCTGACCCAGTTTATCCTGTCTACAGGTTATGCTGTCGGCTCAACGATCGTACTCGCAGCGCTCATTGTATTTTCAATTTACGTTCCGAAGAAGTTGAGTCGCAGGAACATCCTTTTGGGTGTGGTCGCCTGCGCCATAGTATTTTTAATTGTATTTCAGCTTTGGGCAGAATACTTGCCAATATTCAATCTGGCAGGGAATATCGAAGCGTAAAAAGTAGGGTCGGAATCAGGACTGGCTAGAACCGATCAAACGAGTTATGCTCCTGTCTTTACGCTAGTGGAGCCCATGAACCTGGTCCTCATAATCGCCTTAGCAACCTTGCCTGGCCAAGCTGGCCCCAGCCCAGTGCCCTGTTGTGAGGGTGAGTCGATCACGGTTAACGGAACCGCCATCCTCGAACTGGTAGATCAAGCTGGAAATCTCACCATTCACGACGTTCGCGCGCCTTCAATGTCCTCCAGTTGGACTCTCAACACCAACGGCGTGCCCAGCCGGGGGTATAGCAGTCAGGTCCGCTGGTTCTGGTTCTCGACCATCAACAACACCGCGGAGAATCAGCTGATCGTCCTCGAAGTTGGCTGGCCGGTCATGAATGAGGTGGATATTCATATCGTGGATCGCGGCAGCGACGAACTGGAGCAAGTAACGCACTATTCGTCTGGCAGCGGCCGGTTGTTTAAGCTACGACCGCTGCCCTACCACCACCTGGCCGTTCCGCATAAGCTCAGCCCGGGAGAACGCGCAGACGTTTATACGCGGATTAAAACGAATACCCCCATGCAGTTCCCGGTCAGGATTTACAAGGAGGCCGTGTTTCATGGGGTTGCGTCGACATCCGGAATCATGTGGGGCATCTACTTCGGCTTCATGCTCCTGATTGCGGTATATAACCTGGTACTCTTCATGGCCTTGCGGGAGACGAGTCACCTGTATTTGTCGCTGTTCGTGGTCTGTCTGGCGGGTCTGCAAGCGTCTTTCAGTGGACACATCCAACAATACCTGTTTCCCTCGGCACCGGCTGCCAACCTGGTCACCTTGCCGATCTTCCTGAACGCAACCCTGCTGACTGGAATCCTGTTCACCATGAGATTCCTGGAGCTTCGCGAGACCGCTCGCAACTTGCACTGGTTTTTCCTGGCGATGGGAACCTTGGCTGGCATCAACCTGGTCATTGTCACCTTCATTTCGCAAGGCACCTCGACCGCCCTGGGCAACATACTCACCATTCCGTTATGCCTGGGTGCCATCGCGGCCGGTTGGTATCTCAGCCTCAAAGGCCACGGCAGCGCCAAGATCTACTTGCTGGCCTGGGCGCTGTTCCTGCTGGGCGCAACAGCGCTGGCCTTGAACAAGCTGGGGATACTCCCCTACAACGCGCTGACGGAGTATGGCTGGTCTCTGGGTGCTATGTTCATGGCAGTCTTGCTCTCCCTGGCCCTGGCCTACAGCATCGAGAAACTGAAGAACCAGCAGGCGGAGATTCAAGGTCTGGTGACCCAGCGCACCACCGAACTCAAGGAGCAGACCCAAGTGGCCCTGAGCGCCCGGGAAGAAGCCGAGGCGGCCCGTCAGGAGGCCGAGGAGTTGCGCAAAGAGGCCGAGCAGAATGCAGAGAAACTCGAGATACTCGACAAGCACAAAACCGCCTTTTTCCAGAACGTCTCCCATGAATTGCGTACCCCGCTCACTCTGATCCTCAATCCGCTCGATCAGGAGACCAAGGAGCACCCCGGAAACCGGAACATCGAGGTTGCCGCCAGGAACGCACGGCGCCTGCTGAGGTTGGTTAACCAGCTGCTCGACTTCCAGAAGCTGGAAGCTGGCAAGAAAGAGTTACGCTTGGAACCCATCAACCTGGTGTACTTCGCTTACATCTCCGGGTCCTATTTCCGATCGGCTTGCGCCAGCAAGAACATTGATTTCATGGTCTCCATCGACGGACGAAACCTCACCAAAGAAAACTCGAATGACGATGCGGTCTTCGTCCTGGGGGAGAGTGACGCGCTCGAGAAGATTGCTTTCAACTACCTCTCCAATGCCCTCAAGCACACGCCGCACGGCGGGCGGATCGAGCTTGGCCTGCGCATTCTTGACGACAAGGTCAAGCTCTTCGTCAAGGACACCGGCCCCGGCATCTCGAAGCAAAACCAGCGGGAGCTGTTCAAGATCTTCTCACAGGTCGGGGATCCCTTGTCGCGCGAGGTCGAGGGAACCGGTCTGGGCCTGGCGCTGGTCAAGGACCTGACCGAATCCATGCAGGGGCTGGTCGGTGTGGAAAGCACCGAAGGCCAGGGCAGCCAGTTCTGGAGCGAATTTTCCTTGTGTGAGCCACCTCAAACGGACGCCCAGAAAACCAGAAGCGAATTCGAAGTCAGGGAATGGCTTCTGGATGGCGGCGAGGAAGAAGCGGATCCGACAGACGAGGAGGACCGTCAGGCGGTCGAAGAAGGTCCCGGCCAGGTGGTTCTGGTGGTCGACGACCTGGCAGACATGCGCCTGCTGATCAGCAACACACTGAAGAACCGGAACTACCGGATTCTCACCGCCCCCAACGGCAAGCGCGGGTTCGAGCTTGCCGAAGAACACAGGCCGGACCTGGTTATCACTGACTGGATGATGCCGGTCATGAACGGACCCGACTTGATCAAGAGACTCAAAAACGATGCCTCGCTGGCCTCCATCCCGGTCATCCTGCTCACCGCCCGGTCGGACGAAGAAAGCAAACTCCTGGGAACCGAGATCGGTGCGGATGCCTTCATCGGCAAGCCCTTCAACGATCTCGAGTTAGTGAGCATGGTACGCAATCTGCTGCAACTCAAGGAACGCGAACACGAGGTGGAGGACTTGAACAGAATGCTGGTCGAGAACGTGCTCAAGCGCTATCTCCCACCCGACCTGGTGGATCAGATCATTTCGGGAGACAAGAGCCTCGAGCACGAGCCCAAGAGCACCTCGGCCACCATCTTGTTCTCCGATCTCACCGGGTTCACCGAACTCTCCTCGAACATCCGCGCAGCCCGGATGGCCAGGATTCTGAACGACTATCTGTCCCGGATGACGGATGTCATCTTTGCGCATGGCGGAACCATCGACAAGTTCATCGGCGATGCAATCATGGTGATCTTCGGCGCACCCTTGCCGCTCAGCCCGGAAGACCAGGTCGAACGCGCGACCCGCTGCGCCCAGGAGATGCAGGCAACTATGGTGGATTTGAACCGGGCCTGGACAGCGGAAGGGATCTTGGATTTCAAGATGCGCATCGGAATTCACCACGGCCCGGTCGTGGTGGGAAACTTTGGCTCGGACAAGCGTTCCGAATACACCGCCATTGGACCCACGGTCAACCTGGCATCGAGAATCGAGTCTTTGTGCGAACCGGGTCAGGTTTTTATTTCTGGCACGCTATGCGACTACCTGCCTGAAGAACGTGCAGAGCTGGCCGGCGAGTTCGAAATGAAAGGCGTCAAAGGCAAGCGACACCTCTATCGACTGCTTGATTTGTAGCCACCAAGACACAGCGCGAGGAGCGAGCCGGTTATCATCACTTTTCCATGGTAAACATTCGGCTGGCACCTGTAGAAGGGGGATACCTATATTGAAGCTTATATAATGATGAGGTGGACCAATTCGGCCACCTCAATCGTTGCCCAAGAAGGAGGTCGACTTGAAAGGTGCAGTGATTGGTGGTGTGGTGTTGGTGATCGGTGGGTTGGTGGCGTTTTTTGTGCTCGAGGGGCGGTTCATGCTCGAGGGCGGACGCGCGCCGTGGGCGGTGATCAAGCGCGGCAATGTCGAGGCGCTGGCGCTGCTCGTCGAGGCGGGGGCCGACGTCAACCAGACCAAGAACATCTGCTACTTGGAAAACACTTTTCGCTTCGGCCGGGCCGCGATAGGCAAGGCCTTGCTTGAGCACGGGGCGGACCCCAGCGTGTGCAAGAACCCGCGGGCGAAGATCATGGACGAAGCCATCCGCTACGGCAACGCCGACATTCCCGAGCAAGACCTGGTCTTCATCATGTCGAAGCTTTACGCCGACGGGGAGGACGTGTCCGCGGCCCTCGCCTCAGCACAGAAGTACAAGTTGGACGACGTCATCGCGTACCTGAAAGCCCCCGGGGGCGAGGTCGCAGCCTCCAAAAACGACCCCTCGCTCCTGCCCAAGGGAAAGCCGGGAAGCGTGACGCGGGACGATCTCAAGACCGTGTGTGAGGGCAAGGCGCTGCCCGATGCAGCGGAATACAAAAAGCAAGAGGGGGCGGCGGCCCAGATCTACTACTTCGAGCGGCGATTCAAACAGTGGCGCTGGCCCGGACGTGGACCTGGCCAGCCTCAGCTGCCGCGCTGGTGGTTTTCGTTCAAAGAGCCCGCGAACACGCAGCTGGTGGCTTGTGTCGATGCGGTGGACAAAAAGAAGGTTAAAGAGTGCCGCTACGAGGGGCAGGGAGGCGGCATCTCGGTCTACGACACGACCTGGAAAATCACATTGCGTGAGGCCAAGACCGGAAAGCTCGTCGGTGAGGAATCTTTTCCCATGAAGGCGAGTCAAAAATGTGACTTCCTCAAATGGGGCAAAACGCAAGAAGGCCAGTTTCCCTACTACGGCGACAAGCTGCAATCGTTCCTCACCCCCCACATAGGCGGGCCCACTTAGGATGAGCCGGCCGGCAATCCTTACTTTTCTTCCGATTGGCTACCTTCAGCCGGCACCAGCCTTACGTAGGCATCGTATTTCGTCTGGATCTCACTGACATATTGAACCGGTTCCGAACCTCGACAGTATCCGTGCCGGGCCTGCCTATGATACTTGGGTTTTTCCAATAGGAGCATGGCCCGTTCAACGTGTCCGAACCAGCGATTGGGATCATAGCCGAGCCGCCAAGCTAACCGGCGGGCATCTCTAACATGTCCGAGCCCGACATTGTATGACGCCATGGCAAAGCGTACGCGTTGGCGCATGGGTAGGGTTATTTCAAACCGTTTAAGCAGCTGGGCAAGATACTTCACCCCGGCATGTAAATTGGTTTCCGGATCCCAAAGATCTTTAAAACCCAGTTCCCGACCGGTCTGAGGCATGACCTGTAAGAGTCCTCGGGCACCGGCCCAGCTCAAGGCCTTGGGGTCAAAATGAGATTCTTTGTACATCTGAGCCACTATCAATCGCCAATCGATACTGTACTTACGGCCAAATTTTCTTGCCAAATCGTCGTACGGGGAAATTGCCCCGGAAGTGTCCAGGGCCTCTGATCTAACTTCAACCATTCGCTTACGACCCGAGAAGTATTTTTTATTCAATTTCTCGAAAAACGGCCCGACGCAATCCCGGCGTACGAACCGTTTGATTCTTTTGTGCAGCTGCGGGGACGTTTTTCTGACTGCAAACACCAGCGGCTTGTTGCTGGCCAGCATCAGGCTGCCCTGAACGTCATCACGGTAGTTAAGTTCCGAATTGAGCAAAACTGAATTTGCTATAGTTAGTGGAATCGTTTTTTTGCCGACGCGATCTATCAAGTCTTGCGTCTCCAGATCTTCAGAAACGGCCACAATCTTTAAACCCGGTACTGCCCAGGCGATAGGCTGTATAGTTTTGAAGTACTGAGATGAACGCCTAATATGAATCTCTTTTCCCATAAGCCCAGCCAGCGAAGTAATCGCTGCCTGATCTGCAGGTTGCACTAGAATTTGGTCCGAGGACGAAAACGGTGATGAAAACACAATCTTGTCAAAGAAAGCATCATTTGGAAATGGCGAAACGACTGCGATATCTGCCCTACCCTCGACCAATAAACGAGTCGCATCCTTTGGTCGTTGCGGGACAACAATCTCCAGCCGAATGTTCAGGCGCTGGCTCAACAGTTCAGCTAATTCGTACTGAAAACCAACTTCCTGGCCTCGATAAACATAGTAAGCAACCGAGTTATTGAGCATAGCCACTCGAATAACTCTTCGCTTTCTAATTTCACGAAGATCGCCGCCAAACTGGACCTTCAGATGAGGAGTCAGAGCATACTCGTAAATAAATCCATTGACGGCATCAATCAGGTTGGGGGCATTAGCAACTGTTGCCCAGGTCAGGGGAACTTGTTTCTGTAGGACGAAGTGAACTTCCACGTCGTCTCGGTAACTAAGATACCTTGCAACCTTGTCCGAGCGAGCGATAGTCAGTCCGTAGCGGCCAGAGCCAACTCCATCCAGTATGTCATCCGATTCGATATCGCCGTGGACTTCGACAATATCCAGCTTCTTTACGAGTATCTTTTCTATTTTTTTTATGGCCGATGTAGTTTCCGGCAGGTCGGGCATGAATATTTTGAAAGTGTCCAGTTTTCCTATTGTGCGGGGAATATTTCGTTCGCCCCGGCGAGCAACTAAAACGTCGTCGACATACCTGACTGCTGTCGAAAATGTAACGCCTTCTGCAAGACTATCCTTCCGCAAAAGCGTGCCAATTATATCCCCGCGGCCGTCTTTCAATGCTTCGAACAGTGCAGCGCGTCCGTCGACAGTTACGAACCTGGCCTGCAATGCTAGCTTATCGGCCAGCGCCTCGATGCGTATGATATCTGCAGCCAGCTCTCCGCCTTCACGGGGAATGTCCAAAAAATCATGCCGTAAAACCAGAATGCGCAGTTCGCCTCGCGAGCGTATCTCTGCCAGGTCACCGATGGCTTGTTTTGGCTCATTTGCCGCAGATGAAAAAATCCTTCGGTTTTGCCCGCCGCCGCCAATTTCATCGCCGGCATCAACACTCTCGGCAGATTTGGAATGCCCTGGATTTTCCGTCTGGCTGCAGCAGAACAGCCCGACGGACAGCCAGACGATCAACAAGAATAATTGCAGGCGTCTCACATTCATCTACTTCTTTTGCCTTTTTACAATCTTGGCCCAGGAATCCCGCAAGGGCACTATGCGATTGAAGACTAGTTTTTCTTTCTTCGAATCCTGGCTATCGACACAAAAGTAGCCCTGTCTTTCGAACTGGTAGCGCTGGCCGGCCTCTGCATCAGCCAGGCTGCGCTCGAGCTTACATTCGAAAAGCTGTGCTAGTGAATCGGGGTTTAGATCGTCGATGAAATCCCTACCCTTGCCGGAACCGGGTTTTTCAACATTGAAAAGACGATCATACAGGCGAACCTCGGCAGTCACACAATCGACTGCGGATACCCAATGAATTGTGCCTTTGACTTTGCGTCCATCGGGCGAATCGCCTCCCCGAGTCGCGGGATCATAATTGCAATGCAGTTCGATTATCTCACCGGTCTTTTCGTCTTTTACTACACGCTCGCACTTGATGAAGTAGGCCCAGCGCAGGCGTACTTCGCGCCCCGGACCCAAGCGAAAGAACTTTTTGGGCGGGTCTTCCATGAAATCAGAGCGCTCGATATATATCTCACGCGAAAACGACACTTGGCGGTAACCCATTTTTTCGGGATCATCGGGCAGGTTTGGCGCCTCGAATTCCTCGGTTTGGTTTTCCGGGTAGTTATCGATGATTACTTTCAACGGCTTCAAAACTCCCATGACCCGTGGAGCTTTGGTGTTCAGGTCATCGCGAATCGAATACTCTAGCAGAGCGACATCAACCGTGCTGTCTTTCTTGGCGACTCCAACCCGTTCACAAAAGTTTCGAATGGACTCCGGCGTATAACCTCGGCGCCTGAACCCCGACAGGGTCGGCATACGCGGATCGCTCCAGCCATTCACTAAACCGTCTTCTACCAGTCGTAGAAGCATCCGTTTGCTCAAGACTGTAAATGTAATATTGAGCCGGGCAAATTCGATTTGCTGCGGGTGGTAGTCGACTTCGAGTTCGTCAAGAATCCAATCGTACAAAGCGCGATTATTCTCGAATTCCAGGGTACATAGAGAATGAGTTATCTTCTCAATCGAATCGGATGTGCAATGCGCCAGATCGTACATCGGGTAGATACACCAACTATCTCCGGTCCTGTGGTGTTTTTCTTTGCGAATGCGGTAGAGAGTCGGATCTCGCATGACAATATTTGGCAATGCCATATCAATTTTAGCGCGTAAAACCCTGCTGCCATCTTCTAACTCACCGGCGCGCATGCGCTTGAACAAGTCGAGGTTCTCTTCAATAGATCGATTACGGTAAGGACTGTCCTTGCCCGGCTTGGTTAAAGTGCCGCGATACTCTCGGATTTGCTCGGCGCTCAAATCACATACATAGGCTTTGCCCTTTTCGATCAGTTTGATAGCGAACTGGTAGAGCTGTTCGAAATAATCGGAGGCGTAGTATTCACGGTCATCCCAATCAAATCCAAGCCAGCGAACATCGGCCTTGATCGAATCAGTGTACTCGACATCTTCCTTGGTCGGGTTGGTATCATCAAAGCGCAAGTTACACATGCCGCCGTGGTAATCTTGTGCAATTCCGAAATTCAAACAAATAGACTTGGCATGTCCAATATGCAGGTAGCCATTGGGTTCTGGCGGAAAGCGTGTCATTACCCGGCCATCGTTTTTGTTATTC
>JAFDKH010000084.1 GCA_019307065.1 Deltaproteobacteria bacterium | reverse complement strand
CCGGCGACACCTGCCAGTCGGGCGTCTGCCAGGAGGGAGTCACGGACCCGTGTGCCGGTGATCCTTGCGCCAACCTGTGCGACGAGATCAGCGACCTGTGCGGCGGATGCGCACCGGCCGGTACGCAATGCATGAACCCGGTCCAGGAGGCGACTTGCGACGGTGCTTGCACAACGATTCAACTGATCATCTGCGAGTACGGCTGCAACTTGGCACGCGATGAGTGCAACGAGTGTGCGCCGTCGACGGTGGAGTGCAAGGGAGACGTGGAGTTCCTCTGCAACGCCGAGTTTGTCTGCGACGCTAACGGCCTGTTGCAGTCGAAGACCTGCTGCACTACTAATCGCTGTGCCTGCGATGCGAGCGCGTGCCTCGAGGACATGTGCGCGGCGGCGCCGGATCTGAGCGCGGGCGGCAACCTGGCCGGCGACACCTGCGGCCCCGACGGCATCCCGGGCACGGCCGACGATAGCCCGGACAACATCCCGGGCGACTGCAACCCGGGCGGCAGCGCCTGCCAGGACGTCCTGGCGGGCGGCGCGCCGGAGGAACTGTTCCAGTTCACTCTCGACGACGGTACCGGCGACTCGGCCTTCTACCAGGTCACCCTCGACAGTTCGATTCTATCCGCCATGCTGCGGGTGTCGACCATCTGCGGCAGCGAGACTGCGCATGTCAACATGGCCGACGTGTGCGGGGCTCCCCCGGGCACCACGCCCGACGAGTCATGCTATGGCTGGGCGGATCCGAACCAGATGGTGTTGTGCGGGTTGCCGGAAGGGACCTACTACGGGGCAGTCGACAGTCCCCCGGGTGTTTGCGGAGCGTTTAGCCTGGATGTGACGATACCGGCCTCTCCGGTTAGCCTGGATACGGGCGCCGAGGCAGGCAATATCTCCATGGGCGGCAGCTTCAGCGGCAATACCTGCGCCGGCCTGAACGACAACTACAAGTTCCCGGATGAAGGGGCCTGGGCCATCAGCACGTGCCCGGGCAGCGATTGCTACAAGCTGGCCGGAGTGGATTACTGTCCGGACTGCGGGGTTTCGGCGGCCACGGACTGTACCATCCCGCCCAACACCGAGCAGGACAAGTGCACCTATAGCGGGGAGAACAGCAACGAGGCGGTCTTCCACATGGCCCTGGAATTCCCGTCGGGCGTCGACATCTCCACGGCCGGGTCCGATTTCGATACTGTCTTGTACATCATGGAGACCGGCCCGAACGGCGCCGATCCTCCGGGCGGCGCCCGGATCTGCAACGACGATTGCTGGCTGACCGATGTCGACGGGGCGTCTCACATCCAAACCTCGCTACCCGCTGGCGTGTACTACGTTTACGTAGACGGCGCCGGCGGCGACTGCGGCAATTTCGACCTGAGCGTAATCATCTCTCCGGCGGCCAACTGCGGCAATATGAGCTGCGAGGCGCCCTACGAGAACTGCACGAATTGTCCGCCCGACTGCCAGTGCCCGAACTGTGGCGATGGAACGATAAACACGACCGAAGGGGAGGAGTGCGACGACGGCGACACCGATGACGGCGACGGGTGCAGCGGTATTTGCAGCGTGGAGGGCGGCTACGTCTGTAGCGGTCAGCCGAGCGTATGCACGCCGGGTGGCTCTAGCTGCCCCGGCAGCGTAATCCCGGACGGCGACCCGGGCGGCATGACCGACGTCATCAACATTCCGATCGGCTGGACCATAAACGACATCAACGTCGACGTGGACATCTCGCACACCTGGATCGGGGATCTGATCGTCGAACTGAGCTCACCCGGCGGTACGACGGTGCGGCTGCATGACCGGTCGGGCGCGGACGGAGACAACATCATCACTAATTACGACCTGGTCACCAGCCCGGACGGACCGGGCAGTATGGCCGACTTCGACGGCGAGAACACCGCCGGCGACTGGACGCTCTTCGTCTCCGACAGCGTTGCGATCGATTCAGGCATGCTCAACTGCTGGTCGATCCACTTCGACACGCCCTGAGGGTGCTAACGGAAACAAAAGCCGTTTAGCCTCCGGGCGCGGTGTCTTGACCGTTGTTCGAGGCCAGCGTAGCATGATCATATGAGAATAGCGTGCCGGATCCGGGGTCTTGGTTTTCCCTAGGAACAAAGAGAAAGAAGAGAGGTGCGGATCATGGAATCCCCACGGTCAGTTTCGAGCAAACGTTCGGTCATTGCGATTGCTTTAATGATCATCGGGCTTTTCGCCTGTGGTCGTCAGGGCTACGAACCGCAGCAGACGCCCTGCGACAATGTGACCTGCTCGGACCACGGCCGCTGTGTGGTACTGGACAACGAAGCGGTCTGCGTCTGCGACGGAGGTTACTTGCCCGAGGGGCTCGAGTGTGTCGAAGAGACTATCGAAAACCCATGTCTGGGTGTTACCTGCTCGGGCTACGGGACATGTGCCGTGCGCGAGGGGGAACCCTGGTGTGTCTGTGCCGAGGGCTATCACAACGAGGGCCGTACCAACTGTGTGGCGGACGAGCGCCCCTGCGAGGGCGCCGACGGTGAGCCCTGTGACGACGGCCAGTTCTGCACGACGGACGACCGTTGCATCGGTGGCGTGTGTACGGGATTTCCCAACGACTGTGACGACGGCAACTCCTGTACGGTGGATATCTGCAATGAGGTGGACGACGTGTGCGTCAACACCGCCGCGCCCGACAATACGCCCTGTGACGACGGGCAGTACTGCACGCTGAGCGAGTTTTGTACCGGCGGCATCTGCGCCGACGGCAGCCCGCGCAACTGCTCGGACGGCAATCCCTGTACCACCGACAGCTGCGACGAGGACGGCGATGCCTGCGCCAGCGCGCCGTCCGGAGACGGTGCGCCCTGCGACGACGGGGCCTACTGTTCAGTGGGTGAGACCTGCATCGCCGGTGCCTGCGGCGGCGGCTCGCCGGTGGATTGCTCCGACGGCAACGCCTGCACTAGTAACCTGTGCGACGAGTCGATTGACACTTGCGCCAATCCGCCGGTGGTAGATGGGACGCCGTGCGACGACGGTGAATACTGCACCATCGCCGACGCTTGCTCCGGTGGATTTTGCACCGGGGCAGCCAATCCGTGCAGTGACGGCAATCCCTGCACCAACGACGTCTGCGACGAGGTTGACGACGGCTGCGTTTCCACTCCGGTGACCGATGGCACCCCCTGCGACGATCAGGCCTATTGCAGTGTCGGCGAAGTATGTACCGGCGGCGAGTGTCGGGACGGGTTGCTGCGCAACTGTTCGGACGGCAGCCCGTGCACTACTGACAGCTGCGACGAAGACAACGACACTTGTGTCAACACACCCACTTCAGAGGGCGCACCGTGCGACGACGGGGCGTACTGCTCGGAGGGCGAGGTATGCACGGTCGGGGTGTGCGGTGGGGGCATTATGCGGGATTGTTCGGACAGCGACGTGTGCACGGCCGACGTGTGCGACGAGGCCCTCGACGCGTGCATCCACGTGCCGGAGGGGGCTAACGGCACACCCTGCGACGACGGGCAATACTGTAGCCTGGGTGACGCTTGCTCCGGCGGGATCTGCATGGGTGGCGGCCCGCGAGATTGTTCCGATGGGGACATCTGCACGGTCGACAGCTGTGACGAGAGTGGCGGCCAGTGCCTCAACGACGCCGCGGCGGCCGACGGCAACGCCTGCGACGACGGGGCGTTCTGCACTGTGAGCGAAGTGTGCAACGCGGGCAACTGTCAGGACGGCGTGGCCCGGGATTGCTCGGACGGCAACGACTGCTCGGTGGACTCCTGCGATGAAGACCTCGATCAGTGCATCAACGACACCGTGGCGGCCGACGGCAATAATTGCAACGACGGGGCCTATTGCACGGTGGGTGAGACCTGTTCCGGAGGATTTTGCAGCGGAGGATCGGCCCGGGACTGCACCGACGCCGACGCCTGCACGGCGGATTCGTGCGACGAGGTGAACGACGAATGTGACAACGACCCGGTAACCGACGGGACGGCCTGCAATGACGGATTGTACTGTAATGTGGCCGAGATCTGCACCGGCGGGGTGTGCGGCGGTGGAATAGCGCGCAACTGCTCGGACGGCAACCAGTGCACGGCCGATTCCTGCGACGATGGCAACGACGAGTGCGTCAACGACGCGGCCGGGGCGGACGGCGCCGCCTGCGACGACGGGTTTTTCTGCATGGTCGGCGAGACCTGTAACGGCGGGGTGTGCGGCAGCGGCAGCCCGCGGGACTGCAGCGACCCCAACGGGTGCACGGTCGACTCATGTGACGAGGCCGGTGACACCTGTGAGAACGACGCGGCGGCCATGGACGGTGTACCCTGCGACGACGGCAACTTCTGCCTGGTGGGCGAGCTGTGCAACGCCGGAGTGTGCGGCGGCGGTTCGGTTCGGTTGTGCGACGACGGCAACCAGTGCACCGAAAACAACTGCAACGAGGGGAGCGATTTGTGCGAGAACCCGGATCGTGCCGACGGGTTTGCCTGCGAGGCCGGGCAGTTCTGCACCTCCGGCGACACCTGCCAGGCAGGGGTTTGCCAGGAGGGGGCCATCGACCCGTGTGCCGGTGATCCGTGCGCCAACCTGTGCGACGAGATTAACGACCTGTGCGGCGGATGCGCACCGGCTGGCACGCAGTGCATGAACCCGGTCCAGGAAGCGACCTGCGACGGGGCTTGCAACACGCTTCAGCTGATAATCTGCGAGTATGGCTGCAACCTGGTGCGCGACGAGTGCAACGAGTGCGCGCCGTCGACGGTGGAGTGCAAGGGAGATGCGGAGTTTCTGTGTAACGCCGAGTTCGTCTGTGACGCCGACGGCCTGTTGCAGTCGAAGACCTGCTGTACCACCAATCGTTGTACCTGCGATGCGAGCATGTGCTTAGAAGACTTGTGCGCTGCGGCGCCGGATCTGAGCGGCGGCGGAAATCTGGTCGGCACAACCTGCAACGACGACGACAACATCCCCGGCGACTGCCTGCCGGGCGGGGCGGCCTGCCGGGACGTGTCCTCGGGCGGCGCGCCCGACGAGATGTTTCAGTTCACTCTCGACGACGGTACCGGCGATTCGGCCTTCTTCGATGTTGAGCTCGACAGCTCGCTGTCTACATTGGACACGACGCTTCGGACCTCGACGGTTTGTGGTAGCGAGACAACTCAGGTACCCAACGCGGACGTGTGCGGTCTGCCGGGTACGACACCGGAGATCGCTTGCTCACAAGAGGTCGGTCCGGAGACTATGGAACTCTGCGGTTTGCCGGAGGGAACCTACTACGGCGCGGTGGACGGCCCCTCGGGCGATTGCGATGATTTCGATCTCAGTTTGACCGTCAACCAGGTCAGCCTGGAGACGGGCACGGCAGCCGGCAATATCACCCTGGGCGGGACATTCACCGGCAATACCTGCGGCATGAACGATGACTATTTATTCCCGGACGGCATCCTGTGGGGCACGGGCGGTTGTGGTGACTGCGTCGACCTGGGCGGAGGGACACACGACTGTCCATCATGTGGTGTTGCCGCAGCGACTGATTGCACGATCGGTCCTAACAGCACTCACGACAGGTGTACCTACAGTGGTGACGGCAGTCCCGACGCCGTTTTCTATCTGGCGCTCGAGTACCAGTCCGGCGTGGATATCTCGACCCTGGGCTCCGACTTCGACACGGTACTCTATATCATGCAGACCGGCACCAGCGGGGCGTCTCCGCCGGGGCCGCGGCGTGTCTGCAACGACGATTGCTGGACACCGGATGGGGCCTCCCACATCCAGACCTCGCTGTCGCCCGGCCTGTACTATGTTTATCTTGACGGCGCCGGCGGTGATTGCGGCAACTACGTGCTCGACGTGACTGTCTCACCGGCGGCAACCTGCGGCAATCTCTCCTGCCAGGTACCCTACGAGACCTGTCGGAGTTGCCCGCTGGACTGTCCCTGCCCGAACTGTGGAGACGGGGCGATCGACTCGGGTGAAGGGGAAGAGTGTGACGACAACAACGCTATCGACGACGACGGCTGTACGAACTGCGGCGTCGACGACGGCTACCGCTGTACGGGCGAGCCGAGCGTGTGCAATCCCATATTCTTAGTTGACGAAGTGTCAAACTGCGCCTGTACCATCCCCGATTGCAACCGAGGCGGGGGATGTGGCGGAGCCTGCAACACCAGCAACTACGGCACGCGGACCGACGTCATCGCGGTGGGACCCGCCTGTACGGTGGTGGATATCAACGTCGACATGAACATCAGCCATGTGTGGCGCGGTGACATCTCAATCGAGTTGTCCTCGCCCGGAGGAACCACAGTATCCCTCAAGCAAAACGACATTGGTGACGGTACCGCCGATATCGTCGGCAACTTCGACCAGTCACTGCCGGTCGACGGTCCGGGCTCGCTGTCCGACTTCTTTGGTGGGCAGGGCAACGGAAATTGGACTCTGACGTTACACGACTGGTATCTTTGCGACGAGGGTACGCTCAACAGTTGGGCGCTCCACCTCACCTGCGAATAACCCCAGTTCTACCAGGCGGGATTTGGGCTTTCACTTGATGTAGACTTCAGACCCGTGGTTTGATGTTTATATATGAAGCTGTCGATTGCCAATCTGAAAATTTCAGACAAACTCTGGTTGCTGTTGCCTCCTTTGGCGGTTCTTTTATATTTTTTAGTCGATTTAATTAACGGAGAATTTATCGTCTCTAAGGACACGTCCAACTTAGTGTACGTGTTGCGCAGATGGCATGTTTCCCAGATAATTTCGAATGGAGTGATTCCTCTCTGGAACGACAACCTCTTTTCGGGCATTTATCACGGGGCAAACCCACAACTGGGGCTCTACTCGCCGTTTATCTGGCTGTATTTTCTGTTTGATGGATATTTAGCTCATCAGATCTATATCATTATTTTGCTAATGCTTGGCGGGTTGGGGCTGAGCCTTTACCTGCACGTATTGACCGAACAGAAGCTACTTTCAGCGTTATTGGGTATCTGCTACGTGTTCAGCGGAGTCGTTCTTTCTTCTGTACACAATGTATCCTTTTTGGCCGGTATTTGTGTATTTCCCTGGGTCCTATGGCGCTATCATATGTTCAAGATCAACCCATCATTGCTCAATCTGGTTTTGTTTTCTTTCATGCTGGCCTGGGGAGTCCTGGAAGGAGATCCGCTTGGCTGTTTCATCATGTCAGGCTATGTTTTCGTCGACGGGCTTTGGACGACTATCAAGAAGAAGTCTTACTTGGTTATTTGGATCTCCTTGGCTGGCGGGCTAGCTTTTTTATTAAGTGCGATTGTATTGATACCACCGTTTGAGATAATTCAAGAGACTCGGAGAGCTGCCGGCATATCTTTCGAGCAAGCCAGCTTTTTCTCGATGCCGGGGGTTCAGTTTATTGATTTCTTAGTTCCTTCCTTTTGGGGGCGGCATTACGACGGCACGTTTTGGGGACAAAGCTACGTTCCCAAAGATCATCCGTTCGCAATTCGGTTTTGGTACGACTCAATCTACATAAGTATTCCCTTGCTGGTTATGTTCTTTTACGGATGTTACTTTTCGATAAAAAAGAGGAAGAATATCCTGATCATTGGCGTTGTCGTTTTTTTTACTGCGATTGCATTAGGAGATAATTTCTTTCTACATCGGTTGTTTCACAGTCTGGTTCCGTTCTACTCGACGCTGAGGTTTCCTGCCAAGTTCTATGCCTACGCCAATTTGTTCGTCTTTGTATTGGTTGCATTGGGGATAAAACATTTTTGGCGACTGGTTACTGAGAATAAGGGCAGCAAGCCGATTGTTCAGGCACTGGCGGCTATCTCGGGGTTGTTTTTCTTGTCTGCGGGATTGAATATGTTATTGCGTCCCGATTTTGGCGAAAATCAGAAGCTTGATCTGCTGAATTTGAATCTGACCACTTCACTGGGTTTTGGTTGCTGCTCGCTTTTACTCCTGGCGTTTGTGTGGATACGTGCAAAGAAAGCCAGCCCGATCAACAAGCCGGTGCTGATGGTTCTGGTTGTCATTGGCCTTTTGGATGTCTTGATCTGGTCGCCGCCTGTTCTAACCGAAAATTATAAATTGCTGAATCGACAATCCAAAATACGGAACTGGCTTGGTCCTGAGGCTCGTATAAAAGTGCTCAGGGATCATAATTTGCAGAAATATAAGGGGAAGGCAGTATCCAGGGCAGGTCGCGAAACAGTAGATATGAATTGGGGAATGCTGGAAAACGTTCAGTACGTTTTTGGATACGAGCCGACTGTACCGGCTCGTTTCGACGCACTTACCGGTAATAACGTCTTTTCGCAGTTCGAGACCTGGGCACGGATTATTGGGATCACCCATGTTCTTACTATGAACAAACCTGTAGCCCGCCGATTGAGGGAACTGGCAAACCAGGGAAAGCTTGAGGCTCGTCAGGTTTTAGGCCCCGAGAACATGATTATTTTAAAGGTGAAGTTGCCGTCAATGTTCTTGGAAATGGCGACTGTCTGGGAGGTAGTGGCTAATAGAGAACAGGCTCTCGAGCGGATCCGAATCCTGGGGGAAATGCGACAGGCTGCAGTAGTAGAGCGCGACGAAATTCTTTACGATGGAAAGCGAGTAAATACAGCGGGAAAATATGTTCTGGGACAAAGACTAGAAAATGAAGGCATGAAATATCCTGCCCAGCTTCCACGTTTAGCCGGGAAGACGACCAATAAAAGGAAGATCGAATTGTCAAATCTGCCAGATGGCTTACTAATCATCAAAGAAAGTTTCCATCCAGGATGGCAGGCGTTAATTGACGGACACCAGGTTCCCATATACCGAGCAAACTATTTGAATATGGCCGTCCGAGTGAAGGCCGGGGATAAGCAACTAATTATGGAGTTCAAACCTCATGGAACTCGTTTAGGGGGCACAATTTCCTTGGTGACTCTGATGTTGCTCGTAATCATTTTGATTGGTAAAGCAAGCGCGCCACGAGTCATGAGATTATTAAAGCAGAGGGTTACTAAGTAAGGTTGCCGGGCAGATTGACCTTGAAGGTTGTGCCCTGGCCTACAATACTGTCGACCGAAATTTCACCACGATGATCGTCTACGAAGCGTTTGACAATTGATAATCCCAATCCGGTGCCGCCTTTTTTTCCCGAAGTGACAAAGGCGTCGAACATTTTTGCGCGAAATTCTTCAGGGATACCCGGCCCGTTGTCCTGGACTTCAATGTCCAGGCCGTTGTTCGAACCCTTCAGGTTTATCTCCAGTCGGCCGTTTTCGCCTATGGCATCAATGGCGTTTTTGCTCAAGTTGAAGACGATCCGTTTGGCACGGGCTCGATCAAAGCGGGCCTGCCGGCCGCTGACATTGACTATCAGGTCGATTCCGCGCGGCTCACATTGCAGCCGCAGGACATCGCGAATGTCTTGGGCAAAATTGTCCAAATCAAGGCCGTCCAATTGCAGCTTGGAGTCGCCGCGAACATAGGCCATCAGGTTTGAAATCATATGGCCCATTTCATCCACCTGGCGCAAAATTATCGAACAACTGTTTTTACGAGCATCCGCCATGTCCTCCAGCGGAATCAATTCGGCATAGCCCGAAATGACCGCCATCGGCCCGCGGATATCGTGGGCAATCCCAGCCAGCATTTGGCCGATTGCGGCCATGCGTTCTTTATCGAGAATCTGTCTGTTTAGACGGTCGCGCTCGAGACCCAGCCCGATCAAGTACCCTACGCTGACCAGGATCTCGAGATCCTGTTCGTTAAAAGCTTGAGCAGAACTGCTTTGGCGGTCGACTTGCAAGGCACCCAAGACTTTATTGCCGACCCAGATAGGCGCGCAGGCGGCCGCGTTCATCTGGTCTTCGATGGCTTCCGGATCGGCGAAATACAGGGTACCCATTTCCTGTTTGACACTGTGCTCGACGAGTGAGGCCAAAGTCGGAAATTCGTTAAGCTGGCAGTCTTGACGTCCCTGGGTGGCCATACAGGTGAGCTGATCATCGTCATCGATCAGGATTACCAGGCCGCGTTCAGCCTCTAAGGTGTTTACCGCCTGAGCAAGGCATTCTGACAAGACAGCGCCCTCGATTGTCCCGCGGGCGACGGCCGCGGATATCCTAAAAAGGAGCAGCCTGGCAGAATCGTGGGCTGATTCTGCCAGGGAAGATATTGATTCGTGTCCGGCGGTCTGGAGTGACGATAACAAGAGGCTGTCAGCCCGGATCATTTCGAGAGTTCTCGAGACTGTTCCGGACCGGGTGGAGACATAGCTCGAAGTGGTTTCGGTATCGAGTGAAGAATCTTGATCGAGTTCGAGAGCTTGCTGGTAACCTGTGGCCGGGGCGAGTTGGCTGATGATTTCTCTCAGCTTCACTTCGACATGCCGGGCGTTCAATGGCCGCTTGTCCGGTTCTTTGCTCAAGAGTCGCTCGATCAGTTTTTCCAACTCAGGGGGAATGGTTTCAGCTAGCGACGAAAGGCTTGGGATTTCATCGTAAATGACCGAGTGCAGTACAGATGCGTCGGCGCCGGTGAAGGGTGTTCGTCTGGCGCACAGTTCGTACAAGATCACGCCCAACGAATACAGATCAGAACGGGCGTCAACCTGGTTGCCTTTGGCTTGTTCGGGAGACATATAGGCGACCGTGCCCAGCAACGAGCCTGCCCGAGTCATCCGTGAAAAGTCCTGGCCGACTGCCAAACCGAAATCCATCAGTTTAATCGAACCCGAATGAAGTTCGTCCGACTCGTTAACCGGCTGACTGTCGTCGGCCGTGCTGGTGCGAGTCAGCATGATGTTGTCACTCTTGACATCGCGGTGAACCACGCCGAGTCTGTGAATCGCTTCGAGGGCCGAGGTCAGGTGAACACCGATGTTTGCAACCAGCCGGGGAGATATTTTTTTCTGCTTGCGGGCCCAGCGTGCCAGGGTTGTGCCTTCGATCAATTCCATGGCCAGATACAATCGGCCGGCCTGTTCGCCGTAGTCGATAATCTTGATGATATTGGGATGTTTCAGGTTCTTGCCCAGCTTGGCCTCACGCAGAAATCGTCGCCGGCTGCGCTTGCTCTCGGACAGCTCAGGTCGTAAGAGCTTCAAGGCTACGTTGCCACCCTGGATCATGTCGCGGGCCTGGTAGACCACGCCCATGCCGCCGCTGCCCAACTTCTCAAGCAATTCGTAGGGACCCACGTAGTCGTGAGATTCTTCAAGGATTGCGGCCACCCGGTGGAACTTCTGCACCCACTGACGAAACAAATCTCCCTGCAGACGGAACTCGTTATCTTCCATCACCAGGATTCCGTCTTTTGCCAGCGCCAATACAGCCCGCCTGGTTTCCTCGAGCAGCAGTTTGGCTCCGGCAGATGTCAGGCGCTCGGTAATTGATTCCAGGCTGGCCGAATTCTCTGAGTACTCTTTTGCCGACAAGCTGGCGACTATCAACTTCTCATCCCGGGTCAGCTGAAGCCACATACTCTTGAGGCCGCTCTTGGGATCGTCGAGGAGATCTTTGGCGACAGAAACGAGCAAATCTGCCGAGCAGAAATTGGTTCGACGGGCGTTCATTTCGGATACCAGTCTAGCGCCGATTATTTGAACCAGGTAAGGCAGGCCGCCGGCCAGATCGCAAAAAGACTTGAGCTCTTTCTCTCCAAGCAGGGCTTTGTCTCGCAGGGTTGTGCTGATTAAATCAAGGCAAGTTTCCGGCCTGAAACGCCCGACTGCAATTGGTGTGGCAAAACCAAACAAATTCTCGAAGCCCTTGGATAGATCAAACCAGCGACCTTCGAGGGCCAATATGACCGAGACGCTGGAGCGTTGTTGGGCCAGACTTCTGAGGAACGGAAACAAATAAGAGCCATAGCTGGCATCAGAATCAAGAGCCATGCTCAAAATCTCGGCGTTGTCGAGCAGGAAGACTACTCTGATATCCGGCCGGGTTCGCTCGAGTCGATGTAAACCCTGGCTCAACAGGTTGAAAGGATTCTTGTCGCCCGAGCCGGAGGACAGGCTGGGTGCCGAGCCGCTCTGACTCGAGGAGTCATCGCCCACCAGGCTCTTTTGCGAGATTATGGATTCGCCCGCGTAGGTTCTGGAGAATTCAACTTCAATGCCGTTTTCATCGAGTGAATCCATCAGGCCATCACCGAGACTCTTGACCAGCTGGGCCACATCACCCCCGGCGGTAGCTATTGCCAGATCGAGTTCGACGACTTGAACGGTCGGCGATCGCAATTGACGGGCCAGGCGTGAGATCAGCGAGTGTTTTCCCGTGCCGCGTTCGCCCCAGATGACCGATACTCCGCTGCCTTCCCGAGTCATTTTCATAAGCGCCTCGAGTTGAACTGTGCGCCCAAAAAACATGGCGTCCCTGGCCGGGCGATCGGGAGTAAAGGGTGTCGGGGAGATTTCATGGAAATGACGATGACGAAAGCGGAGATATATCCAGTTCAAGCGCCGGCGGGATGAGTAAAGTACCAGCACCAGGAAAAGGCCGCCCCCGGCTATTTGCCAGGGAGCCATGGGGGTGTCGACCACGAAAGAATATATTGCCGGCGTTTGGTCCTGGTTGAGGCGCCGGTCGGTTGCCCTAATTTCCAAGCTGTGTTGTCCGTCATCCAGATCGGTCAACTTGATTTTTAAGTTGCTGGCTTTCAGCCAGCTGCCCGAATCCAGGCGATAGTGATAGAAGAAATCTTCGGGCTGATCGTTCATATAGGGAACTGCAGCACTGACCGCCAGATTCAGATAATTGTGTTTAATGGGTTTGGGATCTCTGAAACTCAATTCTTCAGCGCAGGCTGACGGGATGTCGGACGCCGGGCCGGCCTCAGCCGGAGGCAAGAAAGGTCCGGCCTGTTCGGCAGGTATCTCGAAGCTGCCGGCAGTCCCGCGAAACTGCAGCCAGCCCTTTTTATCCACGCCGTTCGAAATCTTCAGGCGACAGGACTTGCGCGCACGATTAACGAAATGCCCGTTTCCGCGTACCAGAACAAATGTCTCAGGCGGTGCCTGCTCGGGCCAGTCCCAATCGACAACGCCTCCTTGTCCGGTGATCCACAATCTATCGTTATAGATCAGCATTTCAAAGGCCGTGTTGGAGATCAGGCCGTCGGCTACGCTCAGCCGGGTCCAATCCTCGCCGTTGAAGATAAAGACACCGCTTTCTGTTGAGAAGTAAAGCCAACCGCGACTACAACTAACAACATCCCGCACACGGAAATCGAAATTGTCAGGATCGATCGGGACAGGCTGCCAGGTGTCGGCTTGATGCCTGACAACACTGCGGGCGCCGAAAAGAAAAACACCGGCATCCTTCGTGCTAATCAGCTGTTCAGGCTGGCCGGCCAGACCCGTCTGGCTGGCGGGAATCTTGACCAGGCCGCCCTGGCTCGAAGTGAACACTTCGCCGCTGTGAGTAAGAATCCAGACAGGCCTGCCCGGGGCGCATTCGAGGGCTGTCACCCTTAACTTGGCGACTTGTTCGTATTCTTCAATCGGAACCAAAGTCAGATCGCGAGTGTCGAGTTTCCAGATAGCGGTCCGAAAGGCTATCAAGACTATTCCCGGCTCCGGCTCGCAAATCGCCTGGATACGGTCGTCGGGCATCCCATCGTCGGGCCCCAGTTCTTTACCCTTTTGGCCGTCGAACAAAACCAGGTTCTTCTGTTTGTTGATATCAGGGCCGGTTAGGGCCAGCAGATCTGTACTCAGGCGCAAAGAGATTGTCAGCTCACCAACCGGAATTCCTTCGGCGGCCGAGATGAAATTGTCGATTCGCCCACTGGTCGGATCGAGCCGGACCAGACCCTCCGCGTTGGTAGTGAACAAATAGCCGCCTAGCTCGTTGATGCTGCCATTGATCGGCTGGCGAAAGCCCTCGGGCAGGCCGAATTGGCGATAATGCGGCGGCATGAAGCGGTTGAGCCCGCCCTGGTAGACCGATAGCCAGATGTTTGCCTCCGGCCATTCGAGCAGATCCAGCGCCCATTCGGCCGCCAGCCAGCGCCCGGCATTCAGAGTCGCACAGCTGGTGCCGGACTGGCGCTGGCGGCAGACTCCATCGGTCGAGGCGAACCAGTAAGCCCCGTCGCTGGCCTTGAGCAGATGATTGACATTGCGGGTGACGGCGTTGAAACGGCTATCGACATAACGAGTTACTTTGGTTCCGGTCAATTGCTGGGCGCCACCCAATCCGTGTACCCATGCCCGCCCGTCCCGATCAACCAGCAGGCCGAATAAATGTCCATGTGGTCGGCCGGTCACAATTGGAAAATCGAAAGGAGCTTTTTTCCATTTGCCGTTCTTGAGTCGAACAGCGTATTCGTCCTGCCAAGCGACCACCAGGCTGCCGTCAGGTACGGGAGCGATACGTTCGACCGGTTTTGGCAGAGGCGCATTTTTCTTGGTGAAATGTGTCATACTGCCCGACTGCAGATCGAAGATGGATGCCCCGGCGTTGGTCGCCAGGTACAGGCGTCCATCCAGGCCTTGTTTGATTTCGTTGACGATGTTGGAAAGTAACGGAATCGTCTTGGTAACGACTTGTTGAGGTTTGTCTTTTAGGGCCTGGGACAGATCGTTATTTTCTTCGTCGGCCAACTCGGGATTGCACAACTGGGTGAATACGCGGCCATCATGGTGATACAGCCCGCGATTGGTTGCCGCCCACAGGTGGCCCTGGTTGTCCAGCATGGAGCCGCGCAGCTCGAGCGTGTCACTGGGTAGCTTGAGCTTGCGAACGAACAGGCCATCGAAGAGGACGAATTCCGGGTCGGCTGCCTGTACTTGATCGTCGGTGTCACCGTTCATGATCAAGGCGCCGTTAATCACGGCAACCAGATCGGCATCCACCGGAATGCCAATAGCCGGTGTGAAATACTGCAGCCGGTTACTGGCCCTCCCAAAGTAGTCGTCGACATCGGCGATTAGTTTTCGCCAGCCGTCGTACAGGCGGGTAGCCAGATCTATGTCGTCTTTGAGCTTTAGCCGATGGGCGCTTACCAGAAGTTCGTTGATGTAAGCCAGGGCATCCCGCGGGCGGCGCGATTGGTGGATTAACCCGTAGCTCATTTCGAACAGAGCTTTCACCAGGCCTTTGTGTTCACCGAGCTGTCGCATTTTATCGATAGCCCGGTCGATCGTCGCCAAGCCGTCTTTGTTATGGCGCAAGGACAGTTGTCCGCGTCCTATTGACAAGAGCAAATAGGCCGCTAAAACGTTTGAGTTATGGTCGGCCTGACTAGCGGCATTTTGGTAAAGCTCCCACAGGGTCGCCTCGGCCTTTCGTCCATCCCAGACAGCTCCGCGGCGCATATCGGCAACGGCGCGGGTGTAGCGAACGATAGGTGTATTAGGGAGGCCGTCGAGTTCAGCTCGAATGGTATTCCAGTCGGGTTTTTTCCCCATTTCGACAAACATCTGTTCGATTTCTTCCATGGCCCAGGGAGTTAGCCGGTCGGGTAATGAAAGACCGGGTTTGGATATTTCAGATTGGGCCAGGGCCGGCTGGTTGAGAGCAGATACACAGGCAAGACTGATTATGATCACACAGCCGCTGACTCTCATTCGGGCTCCTAAGTTGAACCCGTAATGTAACACGGCAGTAGGCTGTCATAAAACGAATAAATATGTGGCTAGAGCCAGTCGGGAATCGGTGCTTGTGACAGTTCTATTTTTTTGATTTTTTCGGTAGGACGATCTTGGGTTCTTTGGGGTGGCGCTTGTAGAGCAAGGCCACATGGCCGACCAAACCGCACAGTTCGGCGCCCGAGCTGGTGGCTAGCCCAGCCGCCATCTTCTTTTTGTCAAGCGGTTGTTCCATCTTGACCTTGATCAACTCGTGATCCAGCAAGGCGGTTTTGACCGCCGTGATTACCGCGGGCGTGATCCCGTTCTGGCCCACCTGAACCACCGGATCGAGATTGTGGGCCAGACCCCTGAGGTAGCGGCGTTGAAAACCTTTTAGACCTTCTTTTTCTTCTGACATGAAGCATTGCCTCCCGGTTCACAGTCGGTTAGTCTGGCATCGTTAATAAGGAGATGCCATGAGACGAGTATTTTTATTGCTGATCGTTGCCCTGGTCAATGTTTCTTCTGGAGCCCGGGCGGGCGGTTTTCTCATGTACGAGCATGGCGCCACGGCCACCGGCATGGCCGACGCCCGGACCGCTTCGAGTGATGACGTCAATGCGATCTATTTCAACCCGGCCGCGATTACCGAACTCGACGGCTTACAGCTTCAGTTGGGGGTTACCGGTTTCTTGCCTTATATAGAATATACTGCGGCCCGGAATCCCGATCCCGAACGGCAATATACTCGATGGTATGGCTTGGAAGTCGTTCAGATAAACGACGGTGAGAACGATGCCAACGCAAAACTCAAAGGTTTCAGCCCGTTTCATTTATACGTTGCCTATAAAATTCCCAAGTCGGGAGTCTCAGTCGGTTTCGGGGTGAACAATCCCTTCGGCCTGGGTACTTACTGGCCGGGAGACTGGGACGGGCGTTTCATCACCACCGAGTCAGAGCTGACTACTTTTATCAATCAACCGGTGGTTGCACTCGATATCGCCGAGTTGGCCGGCTTCAAAGAACACCTCAAGCTGTCGGTGGCGGTCGGTTACAATCTGGTTTATGCCACGGCCCGCATGGGGCAACAGATCGATCTGCGCGTCGGAGAAATGTTTATCAACACCGCTACGGTCCAGGGGGCCGAGGGCAGTATGCTCTTGACCGGTGATGCGATCGGGCACGGCTGGAACGTGGCTCTCTTCGCCGAAATACCGGACTTGCTGGCCGTGGGGGCTTCGTTGCGCAGCGGAATCAGCCTGCCCTTATCGGGCACGGCCAGGTTTTGGTTCAATGACGCAGGCCTAGAAGTCCTGCGCAACCCGGCTCTGGCCTCGTCCCTGATTTTTCCCGATCAAACCGGCGGCCGGGTGACGATCGACTTGCCGATGAACATGAACTTCGGGATTGCCTTTTTAGGAATCGATCGGCTGAAGCTGGCTCTGGATTTCTATATTGCGCTCTTCGAAAGTTACGACGAACTCGACGTCAAGTTTGACTGCGTCGATCAGGAGCCGGCTTGCAGTCTGGATATGCCGCCGATTGTCAACGATTGGGGAACTTCCTGGCAGGTTTCATTGGGGGCCGAGTATCGCGTTTGGGACGGGCTGACTTTACGCTGCGGCTATGGGACTTCTTTTTCTCCGATTCCGGACGAAACACTCGAGCCTTCGCTGCCCGATTCGCGCCAGGATAACATTTCCTTCGGGGCCGGCTATCGGGGCAGTTTCTGGAAAGTCGATCTCGGTTACATGCTGGCCTTATTCGAGGTGGTTAAGGACAACGATGTCGGTGATTGGGGGGACCAAGACCATCTGATTCCCAACGGCAAGGCCAACGGAACCTACAAGACCACCGCCCACATGCTCGCCCTGAGTCTGTCGGCTTGGTTCTTTTAATTTTTCTAAACCTTACGCTTGAGTTCGGTCGGGCAGTTCGAATGCCGGAGTAATATTTTTCTCAAAGGTGGTGAACGGCGCACGACTTGCTGCTTGAGCAGGTGACCGATTACGGCCGGGGGAGTCGCCGGAAAACGGGCCAGGTTCTGGATTATCAGGCTGGCATGATAAGACCGGCGGCACATCAAAGCCGTCATCTTGCTGTCGAAAGTCAACCCGATTAAAAGATTCAGGCAGCGGCCCTCGGTCGAGAAGATCAAACCGACTCGCTCTTCGGCCGAGCTGCGCTGAAATTTCTGGCGCAAAACCTGACGCAATACCCGCTTGGCACGCTCGGAGTTTTCGCGGCTGATATTGAGCGGGTAGAGCTGCTGCAGCGGCAGCGGATTGAGAATCTTGATTAATACCGGTTCGCTGGTCTGCGGGTTGCGCAGCAGGTAATGCCTGACCTGGGTGTCGCGCGCAAACTGGGCCCGCTCAGCCAGGGCCGCTAAGCCGGTCGAGTGCCGGTGATGGTTGGCAATCAGTCGGGCTTGATCAAGACTGGTCTGCATGTTTTCGAGGATGGCTTTGATTACCATCGGGTCGGGATCGAAACACAAAGCACTCAAAGCTGAACCTTCGGCAGTCCCGGCTGCGGATGCGCGCACATCACGGGGCAAGTCGTGGAACTGGGTTTCGAAGATTTTGCGGTAGTTGATACCGCCTTCAACTTTGTTCATTTTGTGTATAGATCCGATGTTTTATAAAACGAGCACAGGCTGGACGGCGCTTACTAATGTCTATTTACTTCTGAATACGCGCCGGATGGTCTCGCCTGCTTTGATTACGAGTTCTTCGGTTTTCAGCCCGCCTGTCGAAAAATAGACTGTAATGCGGTGTTTGCCGGCCGAGAGTTGATAGTCGAATAGCGGGGTAGCCTTACCGCAGTCTTTGCCGTCTATCCAGACCCGGCCCCAGGGCAGCGAGTTGAGCATCAACAGGCCCATGTTCTTGCCGTATTTCACGGCGCTCGCGGAGGAGGCGCTTTGGACAACCCGGGTAGTCTGACCGGGCGCTATTTTTACCGTCTGGCTCTTTGATTCGCCGTTGGCAAAGGTCAACTTGACGGTATGTTGCCCGGGGGCCAGTTGATGACGCAAGGGGGTCATGCCGATGTGTTTTCCATCCAGACAGACCTCGCTCCAGGGACGTGTGTTGACCGACAGCCAGCCGGTCTTGATCGAGCCGTCATTTTCGTCATCGGACCCGACTACCAGGCTGGTTAATTCACCCGGCCAGATCTCGACCATGGCTCTCATGGCGCTCGACTTGGGCGGCAGGATCTGGATGTGATGCTTGCCGGTCGGCAACAAGTAATCGATCAGCGGGGTTGTCCGGCCGGTGTCCTTGCCGTCGATCCAGACCCGTCCCCAGGGACGCGAACTGAGCGACAAGCGGCCGATTTCGGCCTGATCGGTTGCTTCGGCTGTTTTAGCCGATATGGGTTGACCGGCTTTTTCGAGGCCGCCGCTCTTGTAGTAGTACAAAGTCGTATCTTCCGGCTCGGCTTCGTTGGGGCGGTTGTAACTCAGCTTGAATACGACTTGCTTCAAGGCTGACAAGAGCTCTTTTTCGTTGCAGCCATCGCCGGCCGAAGCTGCCTGGATGGCTATCGAGCTCTCGATGTTGTAGAGCTTGGCGGTTACCTTGCAGACATTGATGATTCTTAAAATGCGTGTATCCAAATAGTGCTGGGCCTTGATTTCGCGGGCCAGTTCCGCGTGGCTCTTCTTGGCGCGAATTTTTTGGCGAATCTCGGCCTGGCTGACTACTTGATAGCCGTTTTCAGTCAGCAAGACCGACATATACTCAGATAGGTTCTCGACGGCCTGCTTAGTCAGGCGCGGGCCGCGGTTTTCGATATCGAAAACCGCCAGCAGGGGCTTGTCTTGGGCGTGAACATTCGGGGCCAAACCGGCTACCATTAAAAGCAGACACAGTTGGATTGCTAGTTTCATCTCAATCCCCTTGTAAACGAGTTGATTGCCTGTATCATACGCCAACTAGAAATAAATGTGTAGGGGCCGAATAAGCTGGCCGAGTTGTGTATTGTCGAAATTAGTGGTTTTAAATGACTTCGGAGGTGAACAATGCGGAAGATTTTAATTACTTGTCTCTTATTAGTGCTTTCTGGGGTCATGGCTGTTCTGGTGAATTGTGGCAGCAGCAACGAAGCCAACCAGCAAAAAATCGGGGCCGAGTGCACTAAGTTGGAGGATTGTGACGACGACAACCCCGAGACGGAGGCCCTCGAGTGCATCCTGGATTTCAAGGGCGGTTACTGCGGCCGCAAGGATTGCGTTGCCAGTACCGATTGTCCGGAAGGTTCGTTGTGTGCAGACTATGAAGCCGGTTTATACTGTTTCTTGGTTTGTACGGACAAGGTGCAATGCAATCAGAACCGAACCCTGGATAACGAGTCCAACTGCTCTTCCAATATCGACCCGGTCGAAGGCGGTGAGGACAAGCTCTGCATTCCGCCGGCCGGCGACTAAGGCCTACTTAGCAAGTCGCCAAAAAGCCTCGGCGTTGGCGCCCAATATCTTTTTCTGAAGCTGACTGTCGGTCCGGCCTGTACGCATTTCTTTTTGATAGCGTTCCAGAGCAAGCAACGGGTAGTCGCTGCCGTAGAGTAATTTGCCCTCTCCGGCCAGTTCGCAAAACCGGGGATAGATTTCGGGTTTGTACACAAAAGGCGCTGCGGCCGTGTCGTAGACGCAGTTTTGCATGACCTGGCTGACTTCAGACTTGAGCAGCTGGTAGAAAGGAAGCCCGCCGCCGAAGTGGGCCAGCTGAAAGTGGGTCTCGGGACAGGCTTTGACCAGGTCGTACAGTCCCGCCAGGCTCATTGGGCTCTTGCCGGGATAATAATGACCGACCGGTTCGTTGGTATGCAGCATCAGCGGCTTGTCGGCCTCGGCACAAAGTTTGGCCAGGCGGATCATTCCTTTTTTTACTTCGGCGTCGGCCAGGTCGTGTAGATAGGCGGCCAACTCGCCCAACCCGGCCGCGCCTTGGCGGTTTCGAGCCAGGGAAAACCGCAAACGATCGAAACGTCGATCCCGTCTTTGTCCATGGCAGCCAGCAATTCAGCGGCCGAAACCATCCGGGCCTCGGGATCGACCAACAAAAGTTCGAAGGCCGCTTCGCCTTTGAAAAATGCCTGGCGATTGGCGATTACTTCGTCGGGAAAGATGTGCGTGTGGGCGTCGATTATCATCTGGTTGGTTTACTTCCTCTTCTCTTTTTGTTCAAGCGGTGCGCTTGCGGCCGATCAAGAAAGATAAAACGGTCAAGCCCAGTCCGATCGCACCGACGATCAAGGCGACTGTCACCACCGGTGAAAATAAGTCGCTCATTACTACCCCGACTGTGCCGGTCAGTTCACTGGCGAACAGCCGGCCGGCTTCGCTGCCGAAGAACTGGACGTCGCTGCCCGAGATCCACTGGCCGTGTTCTGAGTTGACCAGGCCCAGCAGCCAGCCGCTGGCCAGCCCGGCCAACAGCCAGGAGATCAACCCGCCGGCCAGGACGGTCCCCGAGCAGTATCGCAGAAACCCGCGTCCGCCTGACCCAACCAGAAGAGAGCCGATTGCGATAAAGATCGCCGGCAGTAAAAACACCAGCCAGATCATCGAGTCGACCCATTGAACGGCGTCGAAGGTCTCGATCGACTTGGGCTTGATAAACATCTTTTTTTGATCGGGAATGTCTCCGATCATTTGATTGATGTAAGCCGAGGCCTTCTCGACGGCTTCTTCGCCGGGGTTGCAGGCCGGGAGAGGATCGTTGTGACGTCCGGCCAGGGCGCGTTGCTTCCAGCGCAGGATCCCGTTTTGATCGCAGGCCGGCAGCTGGGTAAATACCTGTCCCAGGTAGGTTTTCATCTCGGGGCTGGCCAGGGCAGCCTTCAAGGGGCGCATGTTCATGACTACCTCGTCGGGCGCAATCTCGCCTTGCATGGCCTTACCGACCCGCTCGACAGTCTGGGCCACTTCGTCGGACAGCCAGCCCTGGATACCGGTTTTTTTGAGGATCTCGGGAAAAGGAATTTCGACCTTGGTCATGGCCGTGACCCAGGCGCGGGTGTCCGGGTCGCTGACCGCCCCGGGTTGACTGGCCGCCTCGAAAGACTTTTCGACGATTTGAGGCATGCGTTCGATTACTTTGCGGGAAAGGTCCAGGTAGAAATCCTGGCCGGTGACTGCCTGAGTCAAGCCGGTTACGAAGATCGCCCCGATCAATAACGGCACACCGAGGACCACCAGAAAAACCA
>JAFDKH010000083.1 GCA_019307065.1 Deltaproteobacteria bacterium | reverse complement strand
TTCTAAGGAAATGACTTCGAACTCGGCGGCGCTGTCCACCCGGCCGAGACAAGCGGGACCTTTCGGATCACCGTCGTCGACACAGACGTCCCGCTCCCCACCGTCGCCGCAACCAGTAAGGCAACAAAAAACCAGATAGAAAAACATCAGGCTCTTTTTCATGCTCGTCCTCACGGTGTGTTTAGTTGCAGCATCTGAACGCTGCCGACAGTTAGTTCAATCTCTCCCCCAAAGGGCGATTTCACATCCCTGGTGAAGCGTATCATCTCGCACAGTTGCTGGTTGGGACCCGCCGTGGACCGAAAAGCATCCACCATTGAGGCGGGGATGACCACCTCGCCGTCGCCGTCGGGAGCCTCGCAGACGATCGCAGCAGATGGGAGCGAAGGCCAGTGGATGCCGGTCCTGAGAAACACTTGAACTTGAGTGTCGGGATCCGCCGGCGTCCAGGAGACCGTCGTCGGCTTCCCCGCGATCAAATCCACAACGGAAGAATCGATTTCCAAAGGAGCCACACCTTTGGCACCCAGAGAAAACGGACCGAGATCTCCGCCGCCGGCACTGGCGACAACGTCAATGCCGCCGTCGAACAGGTCTTCCGGCAGGCCATCGGCGCGGTAATTGTCATACGAATCTGGATCAACGGAGAGCTGTAGCTTCAGCCCGGCCACGCTGATTGTGCCCACGTCCCAGTGGGCGGGATAATCCTTGCAGACAATGCCCGCGCAATACTGGTCCCCTTCGCAGGGAGGATCGCACATATCCATTTTAAGCGACCAACTTCCGTAGTAAACACAAGATCCCTCCCTGGCCGTCTCGGTCATGAGAGTGATGTCCTTGTGCGAAGGTATCTTCCGGTGGTGGAGCTCCACGGCAAAGTAGGCCCGCACTTCGGCCCAGGCGCCATACGGCGAGGTATGCTCCAGCACGGTTACAAAACCGACGGCATACTTGTCATCCAGGCAGCGCCCTTGTGTGCAACCATTCTCACAGAGCCTCTCGGTAGGGTCATACTCGCACCTGCCGCTGTCCGGGTTGCAGTCACCAATCGCTTCGTACACAAGCAAAGTATTGTCGTCTCCCGGCTTGCAAGCATTGTCGGGAGGGTCGTCGCAAACAACTCCCAGGCAGAGATCCTGATCCGCGCAAATACCGTTCTCGCAGCCGTTGTCGCAGTGCCGCTCGCTAAAATCATACTCGCATTCACCCGTGTCCGGGTTGCAATCACCAATTGCTTCGTACACAAGCAAAGTGTTGTCGTCTCCCGGCTTGCAAGCATTATCGAGAGGATCATCGCAGACGACGCTCAGGCACTTGTCCTCGTCAAGGCAGCGCCCCGCACCGCAGCCATGTTCGCAGTTCTGCTCGGTGGGGTCATACTCGCACTCGCCCGTGTCCGGGTTACACGTGCCCGTGGATTCATAGACAAGCAGCGTTGTGCTGTCCTTGCATTCATCCGCGGGAGGAACGTTGCAGACCACATCCTGACATTTAGCCTCGCTCCCAGATCCGCCGCAGCCAAACAGCCCCATCAGCAGTGGGCAAAAAAGCACTGAAAAAAGTATCATTTTCATCTCATCCCTCCATCGTCATGTATCAAGATCCATTTGAATGGATTGGTTGGGTCTCTGTCAAGCGCGGCTGTTGTACGAAAGGCTCTGACGACGTAAACTTATGTCTTGCACAAGACCTGTCCGCGGGCGGTAAAAGATGGTGCGAATGACCTTGTCGAATGCCGGATTCTTGCTGATGCTCGCTGCGACCATCAATTGTTGCGGGAATTCCGGCGAGGTGGACGCCTGCAAGGATATCGTCTGCAGAGAACCCCCCGAGAATCAATGCAAGGACGCAAACACTCTTTTGGTATACCTGCCTGAAGGCATGTGCATTCCTGCCACGAAAACATGCAACTACGTTGCCGAGGAAAGGGCCTGTGAGGCAGGCTGTGCGAACGGTCGTTGCGCAGGCGAAACGAGCCTGTCCGGTTGGATCATGGTGCTGGAGTTGAACGACGGGAACGTGAATCCGGGATGGGGCTCGGGGGTGAGGGCCTATTTCGTTGAACAGCCGCACTTCGTGTGGTTCCCAGAACACCGGCTGGATCTCCAGTGTCAAGAGGTACTCTCCCAGGGCAGTTGCACTCTGTTCGCATATTGTCAGGATTTCGATCGTATGTGCGATCCAGTGTGCGGCATCGACGAGCAGTGCGTCGTCGAGGGATCGAGCGGCACATGCCGCAAGTTCTCCGTACCCCGGAACGTGGGCACCCTTGCCATCGAGGGACTCAGGGTGCCCATGAACCTGACCGCAGACGAATTCGGCCGGTACTTCACATTCGACGCTCCCGACGAACTGTTCGACCGTGGCGATACGGTGACGATTCGAACCAGCGGGGGAGAAGCAGGGCCTTTCTCTATCCAGGCCACGGGTGTGGCCCCTCTTGAGGTAGAATCCTCCGACGTGGTTCTGACCAGCGGTCAACAGGTCGAAATCTCGTGGAACCCCGGTGATCCACAGGCACGGGTCCAGATCATCCTCACCGCAGGCTGGCACTATCCCTACGCGCCTTTGGCTGCCATTCTTTGCGATGTTCCCGATGTGGAGGGCCAGGTCGACATTCCTGCCGTTTTGGTCGATGACTTTCTGGACCACGGGTCGTTGTTCAACCGGCCGTCTCATGCCCTTCGCTATACCCGAACGGTGCTGCCTATGCCGGACGGTGAGGTCGAACTGACCGTAGGCAGCGTCGCCAACCTGCGGCTCATTCCACTCTGAGTTATTCGAGTAGACCTATAAGTTCATCCATATTCTTTTTTTCTATTTTGCGGCTAGCGGTTTCGATTTCTTTAATCATCTTGGTAAGCGCCGCGTTCAAGGGAACTTCGAGCCCGGCTTGCGCGGCATGCTTTACGACATAGCCGTTGAGGTAGTCGATTTCAGTCTTGCGGCCGCGTTCAAGACTCTGCAGGCTCGAAGACTTGAGCTTGCCGTATTTTTTACCGACGATCTGGACCAGCTTGTCTTTATAGAAACGTTTCAACTTGCCGGCATCTTTGGGCAGATAAAGCAGGTACGGGTCGGCGGCGACTCGTTCGAGTTTGATTCCCAACGCTTGGGCGGTATCGACCACCTCGCGATAAACCACCAAAAAAGCCCGCCTGACTTTCTTGTTTTTACACATGTCACCCAGGCTGTCGCCGGTCAGGGCGCCCAGGGTGGTTATAGTGCAGTTAATCCCCAGCTTCGACCACAAGGCCCCGCGGATGTTTCGGGTTATTTCTACCGGTGAAACAAGCTTCAGGGCGCTGCCCAGCCGCTTGATCCGATCACTCAGGCTGCCATCCAGTTCACCCAGGTGAATGCCGCCCGGGCCGGTTTTTTCGTAGACTCCCGGAGCGTGCATGGTGCCGCCCCAACCGATGATACCCGAAACAACTTTGCCGGCCCCGACTGCCTCGGCCACGGCATCTTCGACAATCCCGTTCTGGCAGGTCACCAGATAGCCGTTCTCAGGCTCCAGGTAAGACAGGCTGGCTTTCGCCACTTCGACAACCGGGTTAGCTTTCATAATCAATAAGGCGACGTCGAAAATGCTGCCGGGCGGCAGCTCGTCTAATGAAGTGTAGACTTCGGCCTCCTGGCTGAAGTCTTCCTTCAGGGTCTTAATCTGCAGGCCGTTTTTTTCGATAGCTTCGGTAATAGCCGGATTGGACGTAACCAGGACAGGCTTATAGCCGGCCCGCTGCAGCCGTCCGGCGACTACCCCGCCAATCCCGCCGATGCCTTGAATCAATATGCGTAGTTTGCTCATAGGCTGACAATAACAAACTGAGATCAAAAATAAAGAAGTTCGAGGAGAGGGTTAAACCCCACTCATCAGAGAGTATTGCCATCAAGTTGTCCAAAAGGCTAACATGCTGCTATCGACGATCACCATGGGAGATCAAATGAAGAATCTCGCCGCACAGGTATTCTTGGTGCTGGGCATCTTCTTTTCAGCACAAGTAGGCGCCGAAGTGATCCAGGTGGAGATCGAGGTGCCCTGGCCGGATGTCCGGGTGGATCATCGGGGATTCAGCCACCTCGAACTGGACGGGTTCGTAAACTACGGCCCCTCGGGTGCCCCGGCCCTGCCGCACCGGACGGTAAACGTCCTGATTCCTCCGGGCCACCGGGTTCTCTCGGCTCAGGTGATTGTACACGGCCGGGTGGAGCTTCCGGGCAGTCATGTGGTGTTTCCCTGCCAAAAACCCTGGCCGTTTCGGGCCGGTCCGCCACCGTTCAGCCAGCCGGACAGTTTGATCTACAACGGCAAGGATGCCTTTCCGAGTCAGAGCTTTCAGCTCGGCGGGATCCAGATTCTCAGAGGATTCGCTTTCCAGCCGGTTGAGCTGACCCCCTTTCGCTACCAGTCTGCCGCCGGACAGCTGTCTTTCTTCCCCAGCATGACGATCGTCCTCACCACCGAGTCAGCCCGCTCCGGTCCGATCCCGCTGTTCAGAGGCCGAGCCCGCGATTTCGCAAAAATCCGCAAAGTGGTCGCCAATCCAGACCTGTTGAAGCGCTACCAAACAGCCACCCCGGCGCCGAGGAATCCGGACACCCGCTACGTCATCGTCACCTCGCAAGAACTGGCCGACTGCCCCGGTCCTAACAACCTGCAGACTTTGACCGCCGACAAAGAATCCCGGGGAATCAGCACTCACATTCAGACCATGGCCGACATCCGGGCTAACTATTCCGGGGCCGACGATCCGGAAAAAGTCCGCAACTTCATACTGGATCGCTACTTGAACCACGGCACCGATTTTGTCCTGCTGGCCGGGGACGCCGACCTGGCGGTAGTCGGCGGCGAGACCGAGCCGCCGATCGTACCGATCCGGGGGCTATGGGGCGACATCGACTACGGCGGGGTGGAGACCAATGCGCCCTCGGACCTCTACTATGCCTGCCTGGACGGGGATTTCGATGCCAACGCAAACGGCATCTTCGGAGAGCCGGATGACGAACCCGACTTGTTCGCCGAAGTGGCCACCGGGCGACTTCCGGCCGACAACTGTACGGAGATCTCCAACTTCGTGCGCAAGACCCTGGCCTACCAGGCCGCCGCCGGCACCTGGCTGCAAAACGTCACCTTCGCCGGCGAACTCTTGTTTCCGGATGTCTACGCCAAGGACTATCTCGAGCACATCCATTACTCGTCCGACGACTCCAGTCTTTCCACTCTGGGCTTCTCGGAGAGTTCGTTCTTCGAGATCTCCACAATGTACGACGCCGATCTGGGAGACAACGGTTGGGGTGCCCAACAGATCCTGGACGTCATGAACGGAAACGTCCACATCCTGAACCACCTGGGGCATTCCTACACCAACTACCACATGCGCATGTTCACCGATCAGCTGATCGCCGGTCTGGGCGCCCAGCGGGCCTTCTTCCAGTACGGCCAGGGCTGCTACGCCGGCTCCTTCGACAACCGCCTTGGCCCGGTGGGAGACAACAACGCGGTCATATCCCAAGACTGCTTCGCCGAACACCTGCTACTGCACGAGCACGGAACCTTCGCCAACGTGCACTACACCCGCTACGGGGTGGCCGGAGTCTGCAACTACATTAACCGCTTCTTCTGGGACGCGGCCTTCCGTCTGGGCATGACCCGCCTGGGCGAAATGCACTACTACTCGCTGGAACAGGTGGCCGGCATGATCGCCGACCCCTACCTGCGCTGGATGTACTACGTAACCACGTTGTTCGGCGATCCCGAGCTCTCCATCCATCTGACAACCAACGTCACCGACCCACTCCTGGGAATACCCAGCGGCCCGCTCCGTTTCGTGGCGGTGGCCGGCGCATCCAACCCGCCCGGCCAGGTCATCATGGTGGAGAATTTCGGAGGCGGTACCCTGAACTGGTCGGTCGGCGGCGGCGACACATGGCTTTTAGTCCAACCCGCTTCCGGAACGGCCCCCAGCAACGTCACTCTGTCGGTCGACGCCTCCGGTTTGACTCCCGGTGAGTATATGACCCAATTGACCTTCAGCGCCCCGGGCGTAAGCAACTCGCCCCAGACTCTGGACGTGATGCTTAACGTCATCGCGGTTCCGGCAGCCGTGGCGCCTTTCTCGGCCAGCACTCCTATCCTGGACGGGGTGATCGACGCTGGTGAGTACAGCGATGCGGTGGTGCTGAAGATGGGCCTGGATCCACAGAATCCCGGATCATCGACCGCCCGGCTGATGCACGACGGCACCCACCTGTACTTCGCGCTGGAGATCGGCGCCGAGGACACAGACGTAGACGCCGCCGATGCCATGCTGGCCCTGATTGACAACAATCGCGACGGAGTGTGGCCCACGGCACCCGGTCTTGAGGGCATGCACCAGATCATGAATGGTGGAGGAAACGCTTTCGTGCCTCTCTACAATCCCGGGAGCGGAATGGTCCAGGGAGACCCGGTTTTCGATCCGACCGGAATGGTGGGTGTGGTGGGCAACGCCTGGCCGCGGGTGGTGGAGGTTTCCTTCGATCTGGGGCTGAGCCAGCTACAGGTCGGCCCGGGAGACACCTTCGGCATGTTCCTTTTCTTCTACGACTTTATACAGGACCAGGAATGGCAACAGGTGGCCTACTGGCCCTGGAACCTGGGCGACTACAACGACTGTTCCAGCTTTGGGGCCATCACCATCGGAACCGTGGAGCAGAACCTGATGGCTAGCCCCTCGTCGTTTACCTTCAACGCCGCTGCCGGAGGCCCACCGGCTCCACAGCGGGGCCTGACCATTAGTTCGACCTCCGGAGCTCCCTTGAGTTTCACCCTGACTTCCGGCAACAGCTGGATTCTGCTCTCGGACGGCGGGGGGCAAACCCCCGCCATAATCCAGGTCCAGGCCGACCCGGCCGGGATCTCCTACGGACCCCACATCGGCGAGATCCAGATAACCGCGGCCGGTGCTGGCAATTCTCCGCTTCTAGTGCCAGTCACTTTCCTGGTGGCCGAGCAGCCGCCGGCCATCCAGATCGAGCCGGCTTCGCTGTTTTTCCAGGCCGAGCGCGATGGACCCCTGCCTGATTCCCAGACGCTCAACATCAGTAACTCAGGCGGCGGCCAACTCGACTGGACCGCCACCGGGCAAGGCGCCTGGTTCGACTTCACGCCCGTATCGGGCAGCGGAACCTCCTCGATCTCGGTAGCTCCCAGCACCACCTCCCTGACCCAGGGCACCCACGCAGGCAGCATCGAGTTCACGGCATCCGGCGCCAATATGGTCAGAGTGCAGTTTTCTTACCGGATCTCGGTGATCGAATGCGACGCCAACGCCGAATGTGACGACGGCGATCCTTGCACCAGCGACGCTTGCCTGGATCATTCCTGCCGCAGCACGCCCATCGCCAACTGTTGCACAAGCACAGACCAGTGCGACGACAAAGAAGACTGCACCGAAGACCTCTGCACCGACAACCGCTGCGAGCACGTAGACACCTGTTGCCAGATCGACGCCGACTGCGATGACGGGGACGAGTGCACCACCGATTACTGCGGAACCGACCAGCGCTGTAAGCACATAGATGAGGGGTTGTGCCAGACAGAAGATCCCGAAGACGAAGGCTGCGGTTGTGGAACCGACGGACGCAAGTTGCCCGGGTTGCTCATGCTCCTTGCTCTATTCGCTTTTTGGCGAACCGGGCCAAAAAGGCGACCCCACAAAGCAGCCTAACCAGGGCGATGACTTCCGGAGCTGCTCGTGAAACCAGCCCTTTTCTGGTCAGCCTTACTCGTCCTGATGCTTGGCCTGTCCTATCAGCCGGCCGGAGAGGAGCAGCACCCGCCCGGGCCCGGACGGGTGCTGGTGGTGGTTCCGCTTGGAGATCCCAGCCCGAAACTGGTCGAGAACGTGGCCGGCTCTTTAAAGAAGCGTTTCAATTTCCAGGTGCTCGTGAACGATGGTGTTCCCCTGCCCCGCTCTGCCTGGTACTTGCCCCGCAAGCGTTGGCGAGCGGAGAAACTCCTGGATTTTCTGGACACCTTGGAGCTGGGCGAGAATGTCTGGCGGGTGGCCGGAATCACCGAGGAACCGATCTCCACCACCAAGGGCAAGCGCTATGACTGGGGTATCGCCGGGCTTGCCACAATCGGCGGACGAAACAGTGTGTTCTCCTCCTGGTTGTTCAAGCGCTGGAAAGCAAAACACCACCAGCGCTACCTACGGGCCATGGATAACCTGGTGCTGCACGAGGTAGGCCATAACCTGGGCCTGGATCATTGTCCGCTGAAACGCTGCATAATGGCCGATGCCAAGGGCAGCGCTCGCAAGGCAGCCATGCAATCATCGAACGAATTCTGCCCACGTTGCACAGAAAAACTCCGGGTCCACCTGAAGGACAAGAAAATCCGTGGCAAGTGGAGCGAAAAGGAACTGGCTATTCTGCGCAAGACGGGCTGGCTCCCGGAATCAGATTAACACATTCAAGGGTTTATGGAGGGTTTATGGGGTCGGGTCCTGACACTTGACACTTAAGTCCAATATCTGAAATCGTGTGTAAGCTTCAGGAATAGAACACAATTAAGTGTCAAGTGTCAGGACCCGACCCCTTTCCTTATTCCTTACTGAGTGGACTAAAATGCAATATGCGAGTATCTGTGTCGATCCGTTTTCAAAAGATTTGGTAACGTCGAACGTTCTACTTATGCTATGGATATACATTCCGTTTTCCAATTAAGGAGTGAACCAATGAAAATCGTACAGACCGGATTGACTATAATGATCGCCCTGGCTTTCGCCGCAACCGTGTTGGCCGGAGACGCCCCGGCCACCAAGAAGACTTTCCAGCAGGAGATCAGCTTCCAGATTGAGTTGATCAAGAAGGTTGACGTGGAGAAATTGAAAGTCCGCTTCACCGAGCGACAGCGCAAAAAGATCACCAAGGAGATGATTCAAAAAGCGGTTAAAGAAGTCGGCAGCTACTCGATCGACGAACTGGTCCACAAGGTAGAGCCCGGCAAGTACAAGGGCCAGCTGACCGCCAAGATCAAGATGAAGAACGGCCGCTCCCTGACCACTTTCGTGCTGGTGGACGGCGCGTGGCAGGCCGATACGCTTTGGTTCAAGTAATAGAAGAAGACTAAAAAGGGATCAGACCCCTTTCCCTTCGAAAAGACACGCTCATTAGTCCTGCAGCCGCTCGCTGACCCAGTCGATAATCACCTGATTGTAGTCCCGGCCATTGTCGTCCTGGTCACCGGGCGGATCGGGTTCGGTGTAGGCAACCTTGGTTGGGGAGTGCATGTTACAGGCCAAGGGTGTGTTGTCGGACAGGCCGTTGACGCACAGGCGCAAGTTGACCGAACTCCCGCCGGGAGGATCGGCCGCGATGGCCGCCCGGAACCGCTCGTGGTGATAGTCGCAGCTGCCCATGGTTTGTTCGTGACCCTGGTCGTCGATGAAAGTAATCGGTGTCTCGCCGCAACAACTCGGATCACCCCGGCTCCAGACATGCATGATCGGTACGCTGATATCGCCGCGGGCGACCACCCGATCGGGTAAATGGTCGGGATCACTCATTGGACCAATCTTTTCGGCAATCAGATCGGTCTCATAGGCCGTACATCCGGCCTCGATAATGTCTCTGAAGGCTTCGCTGAAAACATGCGAGTCCGCGACAATACCGGAAAGAACAATACCCTCGCGTTCCAGAGTGTAGGCTACCGAAAACGTACCGATCGAGCCGGCGCTGGTACCCTGCAAGAAAATCTTATTGGTCGCGACTCGATTGCGAGTAAAAGCGATAGCCGCCTTGGTGGCCAACAGCCCGTCGGCTGCACGGGTCTGGCCGTTTTCGTCGGGTGAATTGGGATTGTTCGGTTCGGGTACTCCGACCCCCGAGTAGACATCGTGATCACATAGTGAGGGCATCATGAAACGAAACCCGGCCGAATGTGTCCTGACTTTTGTCATCAGGCCGGTCTCGAGTATTTGCCCGGCCAGGCCGGCCGCGCCTTCTTCGTCGAGCATACCAATCTGGCCTTCGGGCGAATAACTGCCGTCCGGCCTAAAGGCGCCTACTCCGCCGCCGTGCATGCGAATCCACAGGGGCCGCTCCTCGGCCAGGGACAAGTTCTCAGGGTAAACGATGCTGAAAGTCTGATAGCCGCTGATACCGCAGGTATAGGCCAGGTTACGGTAGAATTCCACCCGGTAGCCCTGGTTGACTTCGCTGGCAACCAGTTCGATCTGATCGGTTGTGTAGGCTTCGTCGATTGTAAGCCCGCCCCAGGGGGCATCACCCGGTGAGCTGTCCCCGTCGCCAGGTCCAGGGTCAGCCATACCGTCATCGGCGGCGGCTCCATCGCTGGAATCTTCGGGCCCGGCATCTGACGGACCACCACTCGAACTGCAAGCCTGAAACCCAAAGAGAAAAACAACCGCGACCAGTAATAGTCGCAACCTGGATATCGAAATGAATGTTTGCATATTACATATTAGATTACCGCGTGGACTAAAATGCAATATGCGAGTGTCTGACTCGATTGGGGTTCAAACGATTTGGTATCGTCCGCCATTCTAAATGTGATATGGATACAGCTACATGAGCAAGAAAACCAAGTGCCCGCATTGCGGCGAAATGAACATAGCAGGCAGCAATATTTGCGGCGGCTGCTTGCGTAATATTAGCGAGGTGGCAAGACGCGAGCGCGAGGATCACATTGAAACCGTCTGGCAAAAACCGCCTCCCCGCCCGAACCTGCTCAACCGTATAAAGCGCTGGTGGCGGAGACAACACCTCTAAAGGTCCGACTCACGAAACGACTCAGGCCGCCCGAAGGCGGCCTGAGTAAACTGCATCTATGAAAAACTTCAGTATTCTTCACCACACCAGGGGCCGACGTCTGTATCGTCGATGACTAAGTGACCGGCGCCTTCGGTCAGGTCGAGCTGACCCTCGAAGACTACTTGCGGGCCGTCCTGCGAATCGGTCACATTCCGGATGATTTTTATCTGGATCAGATCTTCCAAAACTCCGACGGCCTCCATAGTGTAATCATAGACACACATGCAGGCGCAGCGGGCGCCACCGGCGTAGTCTTCCGGAGCGTCTGTCTCGGTAATCACATAGACACCTTCTTGATCTTCGATTTTCATGCTGTGCTCGCCACAACAGTTGAGCAAGATGCGCTCATCCGAGAGGCCCAGGGTTTCAGTGGCCGAGTCATACTGCCAATGCAACACATTGGCCGCGCAATAGTCACCAGTGTAGTCGAACAACGGGCTGCCGTCAGTCGTAAAGCCGCCGCAGTCGCTGACTGCATCTTCCTGGCTTATCACTCCCGGGTTCGAGGAAAATCCGCCACAACCGACTAGCATAACTAAACTTGCGATTAGCATACTTGCTTTTACCCATCTCATGACCTGCCTCCATTCATTCATCGATTATATCATACGGTTATTGGTTCTACTTTGCTTTACCCATGACCGTTAGAAAATGGGAACCTGTAACTAATTTTTTTGTTTCTCTATAGAATTTCATAAGTTACGACCCTCAAAACTGGTAACCCAGTCCGATTAATCCCTTGAGCGCAACATATTGTGAAAATTCCTGATCGAGCTTGAACACATTGGAACCGACTTCCCAAAATAGCTGCAAGGTCAATCCTTTGTATAGCGGCAGATCCATACCGGCCACCAGCCCGTAAGCGAACATAGTCCCCGAAAAGTTCTTTTCGTTGGGTAAATGCTGGGTTCCGTAGCTGAGGCCCAGATTCAAACCGACAAATAAATCCAAAACCGAGTACTCGAGACGCCAGGTCAAGTAGTTCTGTATAGTATACATGTCCATATGGTAGCTGAGCCGGTCCTCCTCGATGTTGGCTTCTCCGTAACCGAAGGCCGGAAACAAAGTCAGCGGCCCCAAATCAATCCGGGCTCCGATCACGGCTTGATGAACCACGGCCAGGTTGCGCAGCGCCCCGCTCATCATCCCGTAGTGCAGAAACAAGCCGAAGCCGCTGCGCGAAGTCCCGCCCGACTTGACCGAGGCCACCAACGAACCATGCTCGCGCATTTTCAGCGGGTCGATTGAGAACCTGTCTTTGATAGACAAAGTAACCTGGCTGGCAAACAGGCGCCCGTCGCGCCGTTGGGCCACCAGATAGCTGCCGGCCGGCAGGGCCAACTGCTGCCAGCTGCCAAAAGGCTTGGTTACTTCGGCCACGACCTCGTCTGTGTCTTTTTTCACAACCAAAAACCTGCCCCGGGTATGCGGGCCGAAATCGAGGATAGCCTGTCCCCGGGCCAGGTCGGTCAGAACGACCTGGCCGCGCCCGGCGATCTTGTAGTCGTAAGTCGGGTGCTGAGTTCCGCTCAATGTGCGGGCGGTCTCGACCACGGTCTTGCTGTAGGCATATTGGTAGACCTCCGCCAGGGTGACCTTGAGATCATGATTGTGATCTGCCGCTCCGCGCAAACCGGAAAGCAAATAGTGAGTATAGAAAGACCCTTGCAGTTCACTGGATTCTTGCGAATTTTCGCCGGCCGAACTTGAAGTTACGATAACCGTCCCGCTGGCTTCAATGTTGTCGGTCAAGACCAGGTCGAAACTCGGCCCCGGCCGACCGCCCTTGACGGCCGTCAATCCCCCGCTTTGGCAAGAGTCGACGAAGACAACCTTGATTTGGGCTGCCGACTCTTCAACCAGTTCGCGTAAGCGGGCATAGGCTAAGCGATCCGAGCCGAACTCCAAATTGAGACCGTCAGCATGACCCGAGAAATAAACGATTAACAAGGCTCGCTGGTACTTGCTGGGGACCTGCTGCTTGATGCGCTGGTTGATTCTATCAAGCGCCCGGGTGAACTCGTCGGCCCGGCCGGCGGTGATCAGTTCTACATTTTCAGCCGAAAAATCTCCCAGGTCGGTCAGCAGGCCGGCAAAGCGGCGGGCGTCATTTTCGGCATAACGCAAGGTACTCTTACGGTCCTGCCCGCGGTTGTTTCCGGCCACCAGGGCAAAACGAACGACTTGAGCATAGGCCGGTAGCGCGAAAAGGACCAGGGCGATAAAAAACACAATCAGTTTCAACCGCGCTGCAAGCGAACGGTTCACTTTAGGCGCCCCCCTTTAAAAACAACAAGCTGGTTTGGGCGACATCGAGCGGTAACTTCTCAAGCTCGCCAATACTACCACTTTTTGACAAACCCCGGGCGGCGGCTTGCTTGACTGCCTCAAAATCGAATTGAGCCGTCGAAAACAAGACGAAAATCCGTTCAGCCCCCCGGCTGTCATCTAGAATTATACTGCCCGGCAAGGTCTGTTCCTGACCGGAAATCTGGCGGGCCTGTCTGGAACCTGCCGGGTAGTACAAGCTCAGGCCGCCGTCTTCGGTCATCGACACGACCATAACGAATCCCGGTCCGGGTGCTGCAACAACAAACTGGATCGAATCATCGGCGACCAGGCTATCGCCGGCGTTGAGCCGGAATACCAGCTCTTGGCGTTTACACACGATTTGTAACCCGACAGTCCCCTTGATGCCGATATAGCCGTCGTCTTTTTCAGTGCTTTGTTCGGGCGGGAAGACAACTATGGTCAGCACGACGATCAGGACACCCAGGGCCGCCACGGCCGCCAGGCGCGGCGAGAAAAACAACCTGGTAAAGAGCCCCTTGAAAACACTCTGCTCAGCGATCACACGATCGGCAACCGCTTCAACAGTCGCGGGATAGATCTCCTGACGAAACTGCCCGGCCTCGTCTTCGATTGTCTTCAGGCGGGCCTGGCATTGCCGACATTGATTAATGTGCCTTCCTGCAGGACTGTCTTTTGGCTGTCCGTCAAGCCAGAAGGCTTCCAGCCCGAAGTCCGAAGGACACACGCTCGTAGTCGATCCGGCATCCTTGTTCGACATCACGACACCTTCTTCTGGCTTGCCAATTCACGAGCTTTTTGCATAAACAAGTTCAATTTCTTGCCGATCGTTTTGCGGCTGATGCCCATCTCCCGGGCAATTTCTGCCTGAGTCATTCCGTCCATATGCTTGTATATCGCGATCTGCTTGGTCTTAGTGTCTACGAAAGTAAGCAAAGAAAAGATCTCTTCACGCGCCAAAACCCGCTTCTCGGCTATAGGCTCGGTCTCTTGGACAGGCAGGTCCTCGGGCCTATGGAACTCGAGCCGACTACCGTCTCTGATCACGTTCAGGCAATAGTTGGTGGCTACTTTGTACAACCAGGGCAGACATTCCCTGTCAGCCGTCAGTTTCGTTCTGTTACGCAGCATGCGCACGAATACCTCCTGCATGGCATCCCGAGCACTTTCAGGATTTCTCAACAGTTTCAAGCACCGGCGGTAAATCAATGGACCCAACCGGTGGTATAGCTCGCTGATTTGCTCCCGGTCCATGTGTCTCTATTGATTATTACCCGGCAGGACTAAAAAATGGGAAGTCATTAGTAAGCTGGGTTTTTTATTATTGAACGAAATGGAAGCCCATGTCGACCGTGTCCGAATCGCCGATTCCGTCAGTGCGGGTGGTTCGGTCAGCCAAACCGTGTTCGGCGGATGTTCCCAAACCGGCATCAACGCAGGCGGAAGTGCTGCCCTGTAAGTCAAAGTGGGAAAGGTAGAAAGCACCCAAGTCGTCGGTAACGAAATTCGGATCGCTACTAATATTGCCCACCCCGACATAGCCGTGTTCTATACAACTATTTTCGACCTTCGGACCAGGAAGACCGTTCATGTGAATTTCTTCGTCTCCATTGACGGCATCATCACCCCACAAGATCGAGTTGAGGATCGAAAACTCACTACTCGCGCTGCCGTAGATCGCGCCCCCGGAATTTGTGGCATCATTGGTGCTGAAGGTGCAGTTCATTATATTGGGTGCACTGTCTACCATTGACAGTCCCGCCCCGTTGACCGCGTTATTAGCACTAAACAAGCAGTTCTTCACTAGAGGGTCACCGTTGACCGTCTCGATCGCCCCGCCGCGTGAATCGGCAGTGTTCCCGACAAAAACACAATGCTGGATAGTTATCGAGGTGCAGTCGGAGTTATATATGGCTCCCCCGTAGATAGCCCGGTTGGAAATGAAGATGCAGTCACTGACAGTCAAGTTGCCAATGGCATTGTTATACATCCCTCCTCCCGTTCCATGCGGGAACGATTCGTCTGCTAGGCCGCCTCGAATAGTGAAGCCGTCAATTATCGCATTGGATGCGCCTTCGACGACATGCTTGCAGACAATGCCGCCATCAAGAATGCTCTTGAATCTCACCGGATCGCGCTGGTCGCGGTTGATCTCGTTTCCGAAAAACCCACCGTAAATATCCACCCCGGCTTCCATATTAAGCACCGAAACTTCGCTGATACTGTTACACGTGTATGTTCCGGCGGCTACCCAGATCTCGCTGTCCTGTGAGGCATTGTTCATGGCATCCTGAGGGTGCACAAAAGCCGTGACCCAGCTGGCCCCGTCGCCACCCGCGGTCACATCGCCATCTACATACAAGATGCCGATTTCGTCGGGTAATTTGCAGATCCCGCCGATACACTTCAGGCCGTCACCTTCACAGAAGGACCCGGTGCTACAGGGCTGATTGTAATATCCTTCCGAAGGCAAAAAGACATCACACCCAAACGATGTAACGGCCAATATTCCAACTAGCATTAGAAGGCGTCTCATTTTACCACCTCCCCCCGAGAGTAAAGACCAGGCCTTGACCATCCAGGGTGGGCGCCGCTCCCGCCGAAGTGAACCGGCTTTCCGACCAGGACTGGTCATCGGGTGATAAAATCCATAAGACCGTTCCGGCAATCATCAGAGCCCCTCCGCCTATTAATCCGGTATACATTAAACCGCTCCACATACGGCTGTTGTCATCGGCACTCGTGTCCCATGATTTTTCTTTGAAATCTTCGGCGTATTTCCAGGCCAGGACCGCCGAGACCGAACCGAAAGCCGCCAGAGACAAGCCGCTCCAGAAGGCGGCATGCCCCCACTTATTTAAAGGAGCCATTTGGACGATTACGTCGAGCTTGACGGTGACATCCTCACTCTTGGTCCCGACCACCTTGGCGTCGGTATCATTGTCGTAACAACCGGCCAGACTGGCTTTGATTTTGTGTCGGCCGGGCGGCAGGGTCTGAGTTACTGGAGCGCGGCCGACTTTCTCGCCGTCAATGTATATCGTAGCGCCTTTTGGTTTCGAATTGATAGTCAACGTGCCGTCGATCTTGTCCAGAAACGACAGGACTATCGTGTTTTTCTCTCCTTCGAAAACCGTGACCTGCTTCTTGACCTTCGCCTTGCCATGAGAAGCTGAAACTTCGTATTTACCGGCTTTGAGTTGCTTGGTCACAGGGCCTTTGCCTATTTCGAGACCATCGACAAAAACGGCTACACCTTCCGGCTCGGTTTTTATAGTCAACCCTCCCCGGGCGACTTTCCCCATGCGCAAGACTACTTCGGTCGTCTCCCCATTCCAGACTTCGACTGCCTTTTTTTCGTCGAGATAATCCTTCATTGAAGCCACGATCTCGTATTCTCCGGACTTGATCGACTTGGTAAACGGGGCCTTCCCGACATCTTTTCCGTTGAGCAGCACCTTGGCCCCGCTCGGTTCGCTGATCACCACCAGCGTGCCGAGGGCCTGCTTCTCTAAGGCAAACGCGACTGCGCTCTTTTGGCCACTTACTATTTCGACTTTCTGGACAGCCTTTGTGTAGCCTTTCAATGTTGCACTGATTTCATGAGGACCCTCGACGACCTCCAGGGTCTTCGGCGTCCGACCGATTGGCTTGCCGTCCAGAAACACTTCGGCTTTGGCCGGAGCAGTCGTGACTGAGAGAGTCCCGGGTGGTTTGGCTTCGAGGATGAAACTGACTTTTCTGTTCTGGCCGGTCATCGACTCGGCTTGCTTTTCTTGCTTGTGATAACCGCTTTTTTGGACAGCCACCTTGTGAAAGCCGGGCTCGGCCGGCTTGGTCAGGGGAGTGACCCCGACTTCCTTACCGTCAATCCATACCCGGGCACCAACCGGCTGACTAGTGATTATCAACGAACCGGGCGGGGGCTCTTTCATGGTCAGTGAGACCTGTGTTTTTTCGCCGTGTTTTACTACGACCGTTTTTTCTTGTTTGACGTAGCCTTCCAGGGATGCCGTAATTTTATATAAACCCGCAGGCATTTTCTTAGTCAACGGAGTTGGCAGGTATTTCTTGGCGTTTATCCAGAGCTGGGCACCCTTGGGCTGCGAAGAAATCATCAGCGTTCCCAGCCCGCGTTTTAGGGCCAGAAACACTTTTGCCTTACCGCCCGGTTTCAATTTCACCTTACCCTGTACGGTCTGATAATGTTCCATGAAGGCTTTGACTTCGCAGCTGTTAGCCGTAAGTTGTTTCATCACCGGAGACGGACCGGCCTCCTCGCCATCGATAAAAACGAAGGCCCCGACCGGCTTGGTCGTAACTGTCAGCATGCTTGGTTTTCTAGACAGAACCAAATCAACTTTGACTTCCTGACCGGGTTCGATGGCCACGGTCTTTTCGGCCGGCAGGTGGCCTGCCAAAGACGCCTTTAACTTGTAAGTCCCGGATTTAATTTTTCTCTTGAAGGGAGCCTTGCCGCCTTTGGCGCCGACGATAATGACAAAGGCACCTTTGGGTTCGGTCTGCACCGCAATGGTTGCCGGATTGATGTTGCGCATCAAAAGCCTGGTCTTTTCCTGATAGGGGTTCTTTTCGGGATATTCCGCCAAGAACATCTCCAGGGCTTTGACCTTGGTCTTGACCGGAATCTTCTTGTTGCGAGCCAGTTTTGAAACCTTCAGCCAGGTCTTTTTCAACTTCTTCTGGTATTCCCGCTGGGCGGCCTTGTCCTGATCAACCTTACTCAAGAGACCGTCTAGATCGGTCTCGTCAGGCTTCGGAGTTGGAGTTGTCTTTATTGGTGTGTCTTCTACCGGGGCGTCTTCTACAGATACCGGCTCAACTTCAGCGGGAGTGTCGCCGGGCTCTTGCGGAGTGGCTTTGTCGGCGCTGGCGCTGGCCGCAAATCTAACTCCGGCCGATTTACACAAAGCGCCGATAGTGACTTTCTTTTTCTTTAATAGAGCAGACAGCTTGGCGACAAATTTCTTAGATTGAGACAGCTTGTCTCGACCTTTTTTTATCGGCCCGAATTTGCCGCTCGAGACTTTGCTTATCTTCTTGCTTAGTTTTTCAACCCGCTCGCTGAAGTCGCTGTGGGTTCCGCGATCCAGCTTCCAGTTCGAATTCTGACGCTCGACAATGTTTGCCAAATCATACTTGATAGCATCGACCTCATAACCAATCGAGCGAATGACTTCATCGGCGGATTTCGCGGCAGCGCTTGAGCAAACAAATACTAAAAGAAGCGAGATCAACCAGGTTATCTGAGTTCGACGACTCGACCCGTTCTGGATGCAGCCTGATTTTACAATCACCAAACACCTCCCCAAATATTCAAGGAATCAAGAATTCATCCTGCCTTTATCTAAATTTGTGTCACTTGTCGCTATTTTTTATCAAAACACCAGTTTCATCGCCAGCTTTCGATTAGTTCCAACTGCAAATCAGTCTTTCTGTCTTGAAAAAGTTATTTTATCAAGAATCCAGCTTGCGATCTACACTTGCTCGCAAAATCTACGTATTTTAATAAATATGACTCCAGAACCTCGTCATTCATGTATCACCTAGCATCTTGTATAAAATTCCGGATCCGTTATCATTATCCTCAACGGGTTGAATCCGTTGAGGAGGACGAAGTGAAAGCGCGTTATTTCCCGATAGCGGTATTGGCGCTCACGGTAGCGTTTCCGGTTCTGGCCCAGGAGCAGGACGACAGGGCGAAGAAGCTTCAGGAACGGGTCTTAGAGGAAAAAGCCCGGGCCGAGATAGACAAAGCCCGGGCGGAGGCTGAGAAGGCCAAGGCCGAAGCTGAGAAGGCCAAGGCCGAGGCAGAGAAGGCCAAGGCCGAAGCTGAGAAGGCCAAGGCCGAGGCAGAGAAGGCCAAGGCCGAGGCCGAGTTGGCAAAAATTGAGGCGGAGAAGGCCCGGGCGTCTCTTATCAGGCCCCATGCCCGCCGCCAGGCTGTAGTCGAAGTAAATAAGGAGAAGAGCCAGCCCGACCCGGGCGCCCATGTCCACGACGGGTTGTTCATGCGCTTCACCGCCGGTCCCGGGCTCGGCGTCTTCAGCGGAACGGGTCATCTGGCCATTGCCGACGGGGGAACCACCGACATTGCTACCAACAAGAGCACCCAGGCGGGCGCCTCCTTTTCAATGGGAAGCGCCATAGGCGAGAACCTGATCCTGCACGGAGACATCTGGCTATCGGTATTATCCACCGAGAAGCTAAGCTACCAGCCCTACGAGGGATTCGGCACCGTGGTGATTGGAGTGGGCCTGACCTACTACTGGATGCCGCACAACTTCTATCTGACCGGATCGCTGGGCATAGCCAGCAGTTTCCTGGTAATGCGCGAGTACACAGTCGGCTGGAGAGACGAAGACCGGACCAGCGAACCAATCCATGGCGTGGGCTTGTCGGTCACAGCGGGCAAGGAATGGTGGGTCTCCGACAACTGGGCCGTGGGCGTGGCCATGCAGGCCGAGTTCACCTACGCCGAAGGCGAGGACAACGACCTGATCTTCCGCCACGGCGGCGCCAAGGTTCTCTTCTGTGCGACCTACCAGTAGGGGCACGGCAAGCCGTCCCTAATTTACCTAGTCTACATCCATTGCGCAGCGGAATCCCAGATAGCGTTCCCAATAGCCCGGGACATAGTACTGGTCCTTGGCGGAGACGCGCAGGGAGGAAGACGCCGAGTTAGTATACCCACCTCCCCTTGGCGATCTGGCTCCACAGTCGCCACCCTCCCAGACCTCGCCCGTGGACGGAGCACCGATGTAGTTGTCGTGCCAGCAGTCCTCGACCCACTCCTGTACGTTGCCCAGCACGTCGTACAGGCCGAATTCATTTTGCATCTTCTGGGCCACTGGATGAGTTTGAATATCGGAGTTGAGCAGGTGCCAGGCAATATCATCCACGCAGGCTGTGTCGTGACCACAGTAGTAACGGGTACTGGTTCCAGCCCGCGCCGCGTACTCCCACTCGGCATCGGAAGGAAGTCGGCCGCCGACTGCCAGGCAGAAGTCCCTGGCAGAGTACCATGACAGCGCCTCGACCGGGCACTCGGGACAGTTGCTGTGGTTGCTGGGGTTTTCTCCTGTGACCCCCTCATACTGGGCCTGGGTCACCTCGGTAGTCATCATGGCAAAGAACGATACTGTAACCTCATGTCGGGGTCTTTCGTAAGACAGGCAGGCATCGTCCAAAGGTGAGCAGCCCATATCGAAAGTACCCGTCGGAATTATAGTCCAGGTGATACCGTACTGATCGGTCCAGGTCTGTCCGCCCGTATCACCTGCATCCCCTGCACTGCCATCAACATCATCATCTGTCCCTGCGCCACCATCAAATTCTGTGTCCGTTACGGAACCGCCATCAAATTCTACATCCGTTACGGAACCGCCATCCACGTTCACGTCCGTTACGGAACCACCATCAAATTCTACGTCCGTTACGGAACCACCATCAAATTCTGCGTCCGTTTCGGAACCGCCATCCACTCCCGCGTCCGTTTCGGGACCGCCATCCACTCCCGCATCCGTCTCGGGGCCGCCATCCACTCCCGCGTCCGTCTCGGGACCGCCATCCACTCCCGCGTCAGTCTCGGGACCGCCGTCCACTCCCGCGTCCGTTTCGGGACC
>JAFDKH010000082.1 GCA_019307065.1 Deltaproteobacteria bacterium | reverse complement strand
TGAGGTCGGACCATGACCGTTTATAATGTTCGGATCTGAAACCAGAACCCCGCCAACGTATTGTGTCGTCATCAAAACACACCAACTGCTTCAGCCGTGCGAAACCTTGCACAAAAAAAAAACAACCCCGTGAGTAAGCTTGCAGCAAAAAAGATCCAGACCCAAACCGGGTGCAAGCGCAAAGGATAGCCAATAGCCAATCCCCATGCCATGAAACCCGATACTGCGAACATAAGCACGCCTAGAAGAAAGTAAGTCACCACCAAAACCTGTTTCGGTCTACAAAACACGATTTCCGCCGATTTCCCCATGCCTAACTCCTAAGTGTCAAGTGCCGGTGTCTGACCCATGTTCTCTGTTCTCCTGTTCTCAACCCCTGTTCTTCCTGTTCTTCCCGACACCAGGTTAAAATCTCATCGGAGTGGCGAAGGAGGGTGGCTCGACATTTATCCCCACGGTCGTGCCTTGAGGGTTACATGGGGGCCAGACGATATGGGCCTCGCACTTCGCCGGGCTGTTCTTCTCGTAGTATTTAATGAGCTCATTCCCTTTGCTCTCGGGCACCCGGAAGTATCCCAGGGTCACGACAATCTCACGCTCGGCGGTGGTGATCAGGAAATCGATCCTGTACACCGCTGTGCCTGCTACGGCGGTTGCGGGATCCTCATTCTGGCGCATGGCGGCTGTGAATTTGCATGGTCCCTTCACGTTCTCGTTTCTGCAGCCTCCGGGTTTGTGCGCCTCCCCCGTATTGTTCGACTTCACGGCGGGCTTCTGCTGCGTCTCCTCGCACGCGGCCCCAAACAGAAGAGCCATCGTGACAACGGATATGAGCAACTTGTACATATCGACCTCCCATCAGACATCTAACTACAACGACCTGGTTGTGGCATTACAGGTCTAAGTACTCTTTCAGCTTGGCCAGTTTTTTCGGTCCGATGCCTTTTACTTCGTCTAAATCATCCAAGCTGTTGAAGCCTCCCATAGCGGCCCTGGCATTGACGATCCGTAGCGCTAAAGCCGGGCCGATTCCCGGAATAGCCTCTAAATCATGGACATTAGCCTGGTTGATCGGAATGCGCAGATTGAATAGTACGCGATGTTTGCCGGGCATCAGTTTTTTTGAAAACCTACATGTTTCTAAATCTGCATTGACAATCGCAAGCAGCTGGCCCGGTTCGAAATTTTGTTTAAAAGCGCACTCCTGCGAAGTGCCCACCAACTCAGCCAGATCCTCGGCCCGCATTTGGGGTGAAACACAGACAACCCCCGGCGAGTCGACTTCTCCGATGACTTCTACAGGAATCGGACAACCGGCAGCGAGCTGCATTTGATCTGGTTGGTCTTCATTTCCATAAAAAACGGCCGGTAGAGCCAGGAGAATGACCAATACGAAAATACCGATTTCTTGCCTGGTTCCCACTATGACCCGTCCCGGACCCTGAGCAGGCCGCCCATGGTACCAAGGTAGGCAGCCCCATCGGGGCCGAGAATCATCGGGGGACCGAAGTTTGTGTAGTCCAGTCCCTCTCCGGTGGGAACCTTGAAGGCCGTCTCCCCGGTCTTGAAATCCACGGCAGTCAAGTACCAGGTGTACTCCTCGTCCGGGAGCTGTTCGTAGGTGTAAACGTAAAGGAACCCGTTGGACAGCGACAGCTTGGGAAGCACCTGGGAAGATTTCTCCGGGCTTTGCCAGACCTGCTCGAGAGTGTAGCCGCCGGATCCGTCCGGGATCAGATCGATCCGGACCAGGCCGCCTACGTGATCAGTCCAGCACCGGCCGGTCTCCATAATCTTGTCTCTTTCGATCCCGTAGTTGTTGTCGACAATCACTGAGTACTCCAGGCCCTTGGGACCCTCTCGAACCAGGCCGGGCAGACCGTTCTCGGTGGTGCTCAGGTCTTGTTCGAACACCGGAATCCTGCCGACCTCGCTTCCGTCCGATCGCTTGAGGAACAAGATGTTCATCCGCGGCTCGGCGTTGTCGCTGATGGCGACCAGCTCACCGAACAGCTGGGGCGTGGTCCCCGAACCCTGGTTGAAGTTTGAGGGCTTGATGCGCGTGCCCCGATCGTAGTCTGTGCGCCAGTCGACCACCGGCCTACCGGTCGCATTGCTGCTCAAGCGGTACATGGCATGGTCGGAGATGATATAGACGCCGTCTTCCGCAACGGCAAAGGAGTTCTGGATCTCCTCTCCCGGCAACTCGATCGTGCGCACATTTTGGTTTTCCAGATTGACGGTGCCGACCATCCCGTAGCGGGTGGTGAACCACAAGTACTCCCCTTTCCAGTCGGGGATGGTCATCTGGACGTGATCCTTCGCGGGGGGCGTCATGACAACCACTTCATCAGACAGATCATACCTTTCCACCTGGGTAAGCTCGCCCGCGCCCTGGTCGTATTCGATAACCTGGATGGCATTCTCGGTATCGGTCAGCAAAACCCGATCTTGGTTGTCCATAACAAAATAGGCCGCGCCTGAGGTGTCTCCGTAGGGAAAGAGCGGGTCCATGAAATCCCGCGTAGGCAGCGGGTAAGATGCCAACACCTCGAGCGATTCCGGATCGAGCACCAGGATCTTGTACTCGAGCATGGCAGCGCTGGTCGTGAAAATCCTGTCCTGACTGTCGAAGGCCAGAGTGACGCAGGTGTTGATATCATCTCCGTAGCTGATCAGATCGACTTCGGGATTTACCCCGGACGGGCCGTCGATCTCGTAGGTGTCGGTCATGTAAGCATCGTTGTGCATGTTGTTGCGTCCGTTGGGAGCCAGGAACGGGTGCTGGGGAATCGTCAGGTGGTCTATCACCCATTCCTTGCCGGGCGACCCGTCTTCACAGCTTGCCAACAACCCGAACATCGCCAGCCAACCGGCCGCAGCGCTGATAATCGACAATCTCATTTTTTCACCTCGTGTCGAAGAACTTTATGTTCTGACAGCTTGCAAGTCAAACAGTCAGCCGTTAGGATCTTCTCGATAACATCCCGAAAGGAGGCGTCCAACATGTCGGCTAGCTTGGTTATTCGCAACATTGGACAACTTCTCACAATGAATCCCAATTCGGGTGGCAAAGGAGACGGCAACGCCGATCCGGTGGCGGGCCTGGGGATCATCTTCGACGGGGCGATTGCCGTTGAGGACGAACAGATTCTATGGGCCGGCAAGGATGATGCCTTGAGCGAGGCGGTCAGCCTGAATGCGGATACAGAGTTAATCGATGCCGGCGGCTGTGCCGCCATGCCTGGCCTAATCGATTGTCATACTCACTTAGTCTTCGCCGGTTCACGCGCCCATGAATTTTCACGCCGGATATCCGGAGCCACCTATGAAGAGATTCTGGCGGCTGGAGGAGGCATTCACTCGACCGTCAAGGCCACCCGCGAGGCCAGCCTCGAGGTACTCGTGGCCCAGGCCCGGCGGCGCTTGCAAGCCAGTCTGACCTGCGGCGTCACAACCGTCGAGGTCAAGAGCGGCTATGGGCTCGACTTAGACTCAGAAATAAAGATGCTCAAAGCTATTGCCCAGACCAGTCGGCAACATCCAATCGATCTGGTACCGACCTTTCTGGGCGCCCATACCCTGCCAATGAACCTTCGCTCTGAACGCGAGAAATACTTAGACATCATCATCAACGAAATGCTGCCGGCCGTGGCCGAACAAAAACTGGCCCGTTTCTGTGACGTATTCTGTGAGCGAGGTGCCTTTTCACTCGAGGAAACCCGGCGTGTGCTCGAAGCCGGTTTGCAGCATGGTCTGAAACCCAAACTGCATGCCGAGCAGCTAAGCCGCTCGGGCGCAATCCAACTGGCGGTCGAATTGGGCGCCGTATCAGTCGATCACCTTGAAAACATAACCACTGAAGATGCCCAACAGCTGGCTGCTTCGGATACAGTCGCTGTGCTTTTGCCGGGAGCCACCTATTTTCTGGGTAAAACCAATTTCGCCCCCGGCAGAATCCTGGCCGACTGCGGTTGCGCCTTAGCTGTCTCGTCCGACTTCAACCCCGGCTCGTGTATGTCCCAAAACCTGCCGCTGATGCTCAACATGGCCTGTATCTACAGTGGAATCTACCCGCGCGAGGCCCTCTTAGGTGCCACCCGCTTCGCCGCCCAGGCAATCGACAGCCAGAATCGAATCGGTTCTCTAATGCCGGGTATGCAGGCCGACATTCTGATTCTCAATTCCCCCGATTATCGCAATTTGGTCTACCACTTCGGAGTGCCACATACCCAAATGGTAATAAAAAGAGGTAAGAAAGTCTTTCCTGATAACTAAAGTAATTCTTTAAGTACATCTAGTATCTTACTGCCACGATTTCCTATTCCAGACACTACCATACCCAGTCAGAGGATCATCTCTCAGGCAACAGACTGTTCCTCGATTTCCCAGCTTGGGAATAGAAGCACCGCAGGGTGACACTTTAGCGCTCTGGCTAGCGCCTTCGCGCGTTCCACCCCGAGTACAACTCTGTCGTTTTCAATTGCGGAGATAGTCGATTGCGGAATGCCTGCTAGCCGAGACAGCTCGTTCTGGCTGAGTTCCTGTAATTCTCTGATGATTCGGACCGATTCACCGACCGACACGTCGATGGTTTTTTTTGCTGGACGAAAATCCTTCATCTCACTTCCTCCGGTAATCATGGGCGGTAATATCAATTACCTTGACCAGGATTTTGCGGGACACAATTCTGTATATCAAGCGATATTGCGACCCAAGACGGGACGAACGATATCCATGCCATTTCCCGCGAAGTAATTCGTCATGGAATCCTCTTATCAACCGAAGCCCGGCTGGACCCGAAATTTTCACGATGTCCTTCCATTTTTCATACCTTTTCAAGACCTCTTCGGGGAGACGTTGAAGCCGTTTCCCCAGCTGCCGATGCTCGAATATCTCCCACATACTAAATTTATACTATATCTTATTTAGTATGTCAAAGGGCCATACCCAAGGTGCCAGGCGAATAAACGGGGGCGGGACCGTGAAATATCGAATTGACTAGAAATGCTCGGGATGTTACATATTCATTATATCACCCCTGTAGCTTCGGCTACCGGGTGCGAAGCCACCTTCGGGTGGCTTCAGCTTATTTAGCCTGTCGATGGATAAAGTAGTTCTTTAAGTCCCCCAACTAAATCACCGCCACGCTTACCTATTCCAGACACTGATATACTACGTTCCTTTTCGTCGACAATTTCGAGCGAGATAACCAGGCCCTGGTCTGGAACAGCTTCTTTAATTTTTTCGAACCACTCGACCACACAGGCTCCGTCCCCGGTGACAAGCTCCAGGTAGCCTATTTCGTGAAGTTCTTCGAATGAGCTCAGGCGATAGAGATCCAGGTGATAAAGGTCGATTCGGCCGGGATAGGTCTGATGAATGATGAAAGTCGGGCTGGTGACCGGAACCGAGGCTGCAACCCCTGCGCCTTGGGCAATTCCTTGTGTCAGACAGGTTTTACCGGCACCCAACTCGCCGGTCAGGCCGATCCAGTCGCCTGGTTTCAGCAATCCGCCGATCTTATGGCCTAACTGCTGAGTTTCTTCCGGGGAGTTGGAGATAAGCTCAAGAATCATCCTCAGCATCCATAAATGACTCGAAGCGGGCAATAACCGGACCCAGGGCAGCGATCATCTTGCCGGCTGTCAGGGATCTTTGCCCTTCGGTTTCGCAAACCAGGTCACCTGAGCGACCATGCACATAAGCACCCACACAAGCGGCATCCGAGGCGGCCATGCCCTGGGTGATGAACGAGCTGATTATACCGGTCAAAACGTCTCCGCTGCCGCCTGAAGCCATACCCGGGTTACCGGTGGGAACGACATAGGCCGTCTGGTCCGGGTCGGCTACTATAGTGCCGGCACCTTTGAGCACGACTATGCAGTTGTACCGGCCGGCGAGTTGTCGGGCGGCCGCCAGACGGTCGGCCTGGACATCGGCCGTGGTGCAATTCAGCAAGCGGGCCATTTCACCGGGATGAGGGGTCAAAACGCGCGGGGCTGAGGCTTGGTTGAGCAGGTCAAGTTGGCCGGCCAGGTGGTTCAAACCTTCGGCATCGATTACCATGGGCAGGTCTATCTCAGCCACAAGGCGGCCAACCAATTCGGCGGTCTCTGGTGAACCTGCCAGACCGGGACCAATCGCCAAAGCTTGTTTGTTGCGGCAAAAGTCGGCCAGCTGATCAAACGTCGTAGCCTCGGTACCCATGAACTCGACCGGGCCGGCCACTACCCTTTCCAATACAGCCTGATCGGCGGCCAGAGTCACCAGGCCGGCCCCGGCCGTGACCGCCGAGCGGCAGCACAATCCGGCCGCACCGGGCATTGTAGGGCTTCCAGCCACAACAACCAGGTGTCCGAAACGACCCTTGTGAGCATCCGCTTCACGGCGACCCAGCCGGGGAGCGATATCTTCATCGGTCAACAGCCAGGTCGAGCCCGGACCGTCCGGGGTAAGCTTGGGCGGAATGCCGATATCCACGCAAGATAGATCACCACAATGTTTGGCTCCCGGGAAGACCAGCTGACCCGGCTTGAGATGGGCAAAAGTCACAGTTCGGCAGGCTTTAACAGCGACCCCCATGACACTACCCGTATCACTCGAGATACCCGAGGGTATGTCGACCGCCACCACTGCAGCCTGGCTTGCATTGATTGCCTCGATTGCCTTGGCGTAGATACCGCGCACAGCGCTCGAAAGCCCGGTCCCGAAAATAGCGTCGAGAATGACATCGTATGAGTCGAGCTCGATTTCGGCCAGTTGCTCGGCCCGGTCGATACTGGTGACCTTCCCGCCCAGCTTGGTTAGAATCTTGTAGTTGAGCTGGGCGTCGCCACTCAGACTGTCAGCCTTGGCCAGTAAAAAGACATCCACCTGATGGCCCGCATGCAGCAAGTGCCGGGCGGCTACGTAGCCGTCGCCGCCATTGTTGCCTTTGCCGCAGATCACGGCAACCCGGCCGTCTCGCTCAATCGGCAAAAGCTCTTCGACTCTCTCTGCACAACCCCGCCCGGCCACCTCCATTAGAACCGGCCCGGGTATCCCAATATCTTCAATGGTAACCCGATCGAGTTCTTGCATCTTGGCGGCAGGCACTAAGGCGATCGCCATTTGCTTTCCTTCAGACTTGTTTGGTTTTCGTGCGGGCCTCGGCAATGGCTCGTTTCATCGAGGCGACCGCCTCGGTCATTCCAACGAAAACAGCCTGCGAGACTATGCTGTGACCGATATTGAATTCGGTGAACTCGAGAATCGAAGCCACCGGTTCAATGTTATGCAAGTTGAGTCCATGACCGGCGAAAACTGCCAGACCAATCTTGTAGCAAGTTTTGGCCCCGTCGACCAGGCGCTCTAGTTCTTTGGCTCTGACCGCACCACTCCGCGCGTCGCAGTAGGCCCCGGTGTGCAACTCGACCGAATCGGCGCCGACCTTATGGGCGGCCCTGATCTGATCGATGTCCGGGTCGATGAACAAAGAAACAAAGATATCGCCGTCTTTCAGAAATCTGACTTGTTCCTTAATCGCATCCTTGTTGAAAGCCACATCCAAACCGCCTTCGGTTGTCAGCTCCTCGCGTTTTTCGGGTACCAATGAAACCATGTCCGGCTTGAATTCATAGGCGATCTTGGCCATCTCCTTTGTGGCGGCCATCTCCAGATTAAGACGAGTCTGAACCGTTTGACGAAGAATCCGTAAATCTCTTTCCTGAATGTGGCGACGATCTTCTCTCAGGTGAATAGTGATTTGGTCGGCCCCGCCGAGTTCGGCCAGGACCGCCGCGCCGACCGGATCTGGATAAGTTGTACCGCGAGCTTCACGCAGGGTTGCTACGTGGTCGATGTTGACTCCCAGAGTAAAATCGCTCATCGTGTCTCCTTGTTAGTGCCCATCCGAAAACTTACTGGCTATTTCTTTTGCGTAGCCATCGATTTTGACTTTATCGGGGCCTTCGAGCATGACCCGAACTTTATTCTCGGTTCCCGAATAGCGCACCAGAACCCGACCCTTTGATCCCAATGCCTTCTCGACTTGTTTGATCGCTTTTATCACAGCCGGCATAGATTCAATCGGTTTCTTTTGGCGGACTTTCTTGTTGACGATAACCTGGGGCACCCTGGTCATCACGGCCGCCAGCTCGCTCAGCGGCTTACCCTCGCGCAACATCATCGACAGCACCATCAAGGCCGCCACTACTCCGTCACCGGTAGTGGCATGATCGAGAAAAATCAAATGCCCGGATTGCTCGCCGCCCAGGTTGTAGCCGCCCTTGCGCATACGTTCAACTACGTAGCGGTCACCGACCGGTGTGCGCAGCAGCTTGATTCCCATTTTATTCAGGGCCGTGGCCAGCCCGAGGTTGCTCATCACCGTGGCCACTACCGTTTTTTTCTTTAGTTGTTTCTGGGCCAGCATGTGTTTGGCTGAAATGGCCATTAAATGGTCACCGTCGAGCAGTTCACCTTTTTCAGATGCGACTACAACCCGGTCGGCGTCCCCATCCAGGGCGATACCCATGTGAGCATTATGCCGTTTGACAGCCTGACACATGCTCTCGGGATGGAGTGAACCGCTCTTTTTGTTGATATTGCGTCCGTCGGGTTTGACGCCCATTGACACGACTTTGGCTCCCAGTTCTTCGAAAACGGCCGGGGCCGTCCGGTAAGCCGCTCCATGGGCACAATCGACCACGATCTTGACACCTTGCAGGGTCAGGTCAGCCGGAAACACGTGCTTGAGCGAAACTATATAGCGCCCGACTGCATCGTCAATTCTGAAGGCCTTACCGACCGACTGGGCGGTCGGCCGCAGATGATCGATATCCCCGCCGAACATGAGCTGTTCGATGCGCTCTTCTTCGGCGTCGGGCAGTTTGAATCCATCCGAAGCGAATATCTTTATACCGTTGTCCTGAAAAGGATTGTGTGAGGCCGATATGACAACTCCGGCATCGGCCCGCATTGTATTTGTCAATAAGGCAATTCCCGGAGTGGACAGCGGCCCGACCAGAAGAACATCGACGCCCATCGAACAAATCCCGCACGACATGGCGGTCTCGAGCATGTAGCCCGACAAGCGCGTATCTTTACCTATCAGAACGCGGTGGCGACGCTTGCCCTTCTTGCAGATATGGGCGACTGCCCGACCGAGTTGCATGGCAATCTCACCGGTCATCGGGTAGACGTTGGCAACTCCGCGAATCCCGTCAGTTCCGAATAATTTTCTCATCGGGTCATCCCTCAGTTGGGAAGTTTCTGGGTGTTAATCGCCCAGCTCATCCGGGCCACCTGACTAAGCTGAGCAACATCATGCACTCTGATAATCTGAGCGCCGGCCATCACCGCTGCGGCCACAGCAGCTGCGGTTCCAAAAATACGCTCTTTGGCTTCGACACCTAAGACCTGGCCAATGAAGGCTTTGCGTGAGACACCCACCAGGATCGGCCGATCCATAACGGCTAACTCACTCAATCGCTTGAGAATCGTCAAGTTATGCTCAGGTTGCTTGCCGAATCCAATGCCCGGATCGATTATAATCCGCTCACGGGCGATACCGGCCCGTTCAGCCGTAACTAGAACCTCTTCCAAAAAAGACCGGATCTCCGACATCAAATCAGAATAGACAATCGGCTTAGCCTGCATGGTCTTGGGCTCACCCTTCATGTGCATGACTACCAGGGGTACTGCAGCAGTTGCTACCAGCTTGCCCATCTCCGGATCGAATCTCAAGGCACTGACGTCATTGACCAGGGCCGCCCCGGCCGCGATGGCCGCCTCAGCCACCCTGGCCTTAGTCGTGTCGATACTAATCGGGACGGTAGCGTATTTGGCCACCTGTTCAATGACCGGTACGACTCTGGCGATTTCATCCTCGGCCGCAACCGGCTCGGAGCCCGGCCGAGTCGACTCACCGCCGATATCCAGCAAATCAGCCCCGGCTTCGACCATTTCCAGGGCGTGCTCGACGGCCCGGCCTCCCTCGAAGAAATCACCGCCGTCCGAGAAAGAATCGGGGGTAACATTCAGGATGCCCATGATGTAGGGGCGCTCGCCGAAGCGCATGGTCATATTGCCGGCCCGAATTGGGGCCGGCGGCCGGATTTTATTGTCGTTTACTCCGCTCATGGCACCCCAGGAATGCCTCATTCTTCAAAAGGTGTCAAGTCACCTAGCTAAAAAAAAGGTTCCCAGTTTTTAGCTCATCGAAGGTTAAGCAGATAACTACCATGGGGTGAAAAAAATGATTGAATTATTCAAGATCTGGCTTTCAATTCTTCTCGGCGGATGTCTCATTTTCGGGTGCACCAGTTATCCAACAAATTCCCAAGATGACAAACCAAAAGAGATCCCCTTCGCCTGCACCCAGGCGTTCACCGATGGTCTGGCCGACTCGATCAAAATCTCGGACACTCAGCAATTCAGATATATTGAGTTCTCCGAAGACTGCAAAAAGATTCTGACCATCGATAATACCCTGCAACGACTCAGGGTGACTGATCTCGAATCCAACACAACCATCGAGCTGAATAATAATGTCGATTTGGCGCGCTTCGGAAGAGACAGCAACCAAGTGATTATTCGGATTTTACCGGAAGGTAAGGCCTACAATCAGTTTGAGCTCTATCTGGCCCAAGAGGATCAGGTTCATCTGATCGACACAAATGTTCTCGACAGTTTTCAACTATCGCAGGATGGATCTTGGCTGGCCTATCGCAAAAATTACGTTAACGAGACATATTCGTCCGATCTTGTATTGGTCAGCCTCGATCAGATTCCACTGAATCCGAAAACTCTGGCCAGTGGCGTGCCCGGTCAACCGTCATTTACCAACGACAGTCAGAAGATTGCCTACCTTTCCAACCGACAAGCTCGTCATTACGAGTCCGTCAATCACACCTGCGATTGGCACGATTTCGATCTGTACTTGTACGATATGGCTACCAGCCAGAGCGAGTTATTGGGCCAGGGTGTAACTTCTTATGCAGTCAAGATGTCCGCCGACAATCTGCATATTCTGGCCAGCGCAGATTACGATTGCGAGAATCAGAGCCGGACGATGACGAGCTTTTCGCTGAACGGGGAAGATCCGCAGGCTTTGGTCAAAAAAACTTCGACTTTTTTTGACTTGGACGATGTCGTCGAATTTATCGAAGAGAAAAAGATTATGCATATAGCGGTTCATTTCCCGACAGATCCCGGCGAAATCCAATCCGAGCTTTGGATTACCAATATGGATGGCAGCGGCTCTGAGGTTGTTGCCCAAAACGTCATGTCTCATATGCAAAGCTGTGCTTATTTCATTTCGTTCATGCTGGCGGCTGACAACACAATTGTTTACACGCAACGCGAGACCCTCGACATCATCGCCCTCGACCTCGATACCCAACAAAGCTGGAGGCTGCTGGAATCGCCCGAAAGCCTGTATTTCAGCGCCTCACCGGATGGTTCCTCGATCATAAGCCTTTACGGACACGAAGGACGTGTCGATCTGGTTGTTACAAACATCAACAGTGCCGAAAGCAAGACTCTCCTGGCCGACATGTTCGACCCCGGTCGTTTTGAATGGTGCGCCTCGGGCAAAAGACTCATCTATCAAGAATCTCCGCATATCATCATGGACAAGCATTTTGTCTACAGCATTGATCCTGCTAGCGGACAAAACCAGGTGCTGGCTGATGACGTAGCGCAAGGCGCCTATGCAAAACTCCACCCGGGCGGATGGCTCGTGGCTGTGCCTCGTGAAGACGGCCTGTATTTGATGAAAGTACTCTGAGACTTCGTTTTTCCTTTGCCTTTCAAATCTCGCCAAGAAAACCCAGCTGATTTCGACCGCTTGACATAACATATTTCATAAGCTACACGATCATAGCAACCCACCAAACATACAACTGCGAAGCTGGAGGAATATCGTGGAAAAAACAAGAGTACTAATCATGGGAGCCGCCGGGCGGGATTTTCATAATTTCAACACAGTTTACCGCGACGACGAGCGCTATGAGGTAGTCGCCTTCACCGCTACTCAGATCCCCAAGATCGGCGGACGCACTTATCCGCCCGAACTGGCCGGCAAACTCTATCCCAAAGGCATCCCGATTCATGCCGAGGCCATGCTCGAGGAACTCATCCGCGAACACAAGGTTGATGATGTTGTTTTTTCATATAGCGACGTGACTCACGAGTATGTCATGCACAAAGCTTCTTTGGTGCTGGCCGCCGGGGCCGATTTTCGTTTACTGGGCCCCAAAGCAACCTACATCAAATCCAAGAAACCGCTGATCAGCATCTGCGCCGTCAGAACCGGCGTCGGCAAAAGCCAGACCACCCGCTACGTGATCGCCGCCCTGCAAGAGATGGGCAAGAAAGTCGTCGCTATTCGCCATCCGATGCCCTACGGCGATCTGGGCAAACAAATTTGCCAGCGTTTTGCCAAGCTCGAAGATTTGGACAAACACGAATGCACCATCGAAGAACGCGAAGAATATGAACCACACATCAATAAAGGCGTGGTGGTCTATGCCGGAGTCGACTACGGCAAGATACTCGAAGAAGCCGAGAAAGAAGCCGATATCATTATCTGGGACGGGGGCAACAACGACCTGTCCTTCTACAAACCCGACCTACACATTGTCTTAGTCGATCCGCATCGAGCCGGACACGAACTGAGCTACCATCCCGGCGAGGCCAACTTGCGCATGGCCGACATCGCCGTGATCAACAAGATTACAACCGCCAAACCGGAGTGGATCGCCGAAGTCCAGAAAAACATCGCCGCGGTCAACCCGACTGCTACGGTAGTCAAATGCAACTCCCCGATCAGTGTCGAAAAGCCTGAAGACGTCAAAGGCAAAAAGGTGCTGGTAGTCGAAGACGGCCCGACCCTGACTCACGGTGAAATGAGCTACGGGGCCGGTATGTTGGCCGCCGAACATTTCGGGGCCGCCGAAATCATCGATCCGCGCCCGTTAGCCAGCGGCACGATCAAGGCAACCCTGGAGAAATTCCCCCACATCGGGCCGCTGATCCCGGCCATGGGCTACCATGAGGAGCAACTCAAAGACCTGGAAGATAGCATCAACAAAGTCGAATGTGATCTGGTCCTGATCGGCACCCCAATCGATCTGCGCCAGGTAATCAAGATTCAAAGACCGGCCATGCGGGTCTATTATGATCTGGCCGATCATGGCGAACCTACCCTGGCCGAGTTGATCAAGAAGAAACTGAACTGATAAGGAGAAGCGCATGACCGTCTCGCTCAAGGGCAAACACCTGGTATCGCTGCACGATTTTACCTCCGAGGAAATCACTCAAATCCTCGACAGCGCCGACCTGCTCAAGTTGCGCTACCGCCAGGGGGATGAATTTCTGCCGCTGACCGGCAAAACCCTGGCGATGGTGTTTCAAAAACCGTCCTTGCGGACGCGCATGTCGTTCGAGGCCGGCATGCATCGCTATGGCGGACATGCCATTTATCTGGGGCCCTCAGATATTGCGCTGGGCAAGCGCGAGTCCACTCCTGATATAGCCCGCAATCTCGACCGTTTTGCCGATGCGATTATGGCTCGCGTATTTCAGCACAAAGATGTTGTCGATCTGGCCGAGTATTCCGCCGTGCCGGTGATCAACGGGCTTTCCGATCGTTTGCACCCTTGCCAGATCCTGGCCGACCTGTTGACGATCAGGGAGAAGTTCGGCCGGCTGACGGGGCTTAAACTGGCCTTCCTGGGCGACGGCAACAACGTGGCCCATAGCCTCTTGTACGGCTGTGCCAAAATAGGACTGAGTGTCAGCCTGGCGGTCCCCGAAGGATTCGACCCCGACCAGCAAATACTCGAAGAAGCCAAGCAAGACGCTAAAAAAACCGGGGCCGAACTGAGCGTTACTCATGATCTCAAGCAAGCCCTGGCCGACGCCAATATAGTCTACACCGATGTCTGGGCCAGCATGGGCCAGGAAGACGAGAAAGCCAAACGGGCCAAAGTCATGCAGCCCTATCAACTGAACTCCAAGGCATTATCCATGGCTCCCGAGCAGGCTATCGTCCTGCACTGCCTGCCGGCCCATCGCGGCGAAGAGATCACCGATCGAGTCATCGACGGACCTCAATCCGTGGTTTTCGATCAAGCAGAAAATCGTCTGCATGCCCAGATGAGTTTCTTAGTCCAGGCTATCTGAGGCCGTCTTGCGTAAGGCCCTGATAACCGGAGCAAGCAGAGGCATCGGTCGAGCGATTGCCCTGGCCCTGGCCGAACAAGGCCATCAAGTCGTGCTCAACTATCTGACTAACAAGACCCAGGCCGAGCAAGTTGCCGAGGAGATCCGCAAAAAAGGGCAAAGCGCAAAGCTCTTGCCTTTCGATGTAGCCGGGGGTGCCAGCGCCACAAAGACAGTTTCCGATTTCATCAAAGAAAACGGCAGTATTGATATTGTAGTCAACAACGCCGGTATTACCAAAGACATGCTATTTGCAGCCATGAAGCTCGAAACCTGGGAGTCGGTTATCCAGGTGACGCTTTCCGGCTTTTTTGCCGTAACCAAGCCCTGTATTCTCGGTATGTTGAAGCAAAATTGGGGAAGAATTATCAACATCGCCTCGACGGCCGGCCTGGCCCCCAACCCGGGGCAGACCAACTACTCGGCGGCCAAGGCCGGCTTGATTGGTGCGACTCGATCGTTGTCAGCCGAATTATGCGCACGGGGTATCCTGGTTAACGCCGTTGCGCCCGGCTTCATTGAAACCGATATGCTGGCTGCTGTTAAAATAGAACGCTCAGATATCGAAAAACTGATTCCGATCGGCCGGGTGGGAACACCTACCGAAGTAGCGGATCTGGTTGCTTTTCTAGCCAGTGATCGTGCCTCCTACATTACCGGCCAGGTAATTGGCATCAACGGGGGCATGATCTGACCAATAGAACCATACAAGATCTACCAGGAAAAACAGCAGTCGCCGGACTCGAAGTAGTCCTGATTTCCATAAAAGAAGCCACTCAAAAAATAAAGCCGCTGCTGACCCGAACCGAGACTAATATCTTGGCTGAGATTGGAGAGCTTAGACGCAATTCCTGGCTGGCGGCCCGATTCGCAATCAAGAAACTGGGTCACGGCCTGAATCCGACCGCAAGCCTGGAGTCAATAGAAACCAGCCGCGATAAAAGCTCCCCGCCCTGCTGCATTTTTCCAGATGGGCGCTCGTTGCCTGTCTCGGTCTCACACGACAACTGGTATGTAATTGCGGCAACTTCGCCCCCCGGCTCGAAAGTCGGTGTAGATATCGAACCGATCAGTCAGCGCTGCGTCAAGGTCATCAATCATTTCTTTCCAGGCTGGACAGACGATCCCGAAAAATCAACCAGACTGTGGACCGCCTGTGAAGCCGTCGCGAAATGTAGTCAGACACACTTGTTGACGGTTTTGCGCACCGCCAGGGCGGTTAGTAAGCCCGAATATCTCATGCAAGTCGAGCTTGATAACAAACCCAGCTACATCGTTCGGCAAACATTGTTTGAAAACAGGATACTATCGTTGGTCAGTTCATGAGGAATTATTTTTTATCGAGCTTGTGTTCGTATCCGCGCAACAGCCGGTGAATGTTTTTTCGATGGGTATAAACAATCACTCCAAGCAGAATCAGGCCAAGCCCAATCTCGCCGACCTGGCAGCCACGCAGGATAAGCAGAATCGGCAATAGGGTCGCAACCGCCAGGGTCCCGACGGATGCCATCTTCAGAACCAGCACGATGATTATCCAGATGACCCCGCCGATCAGGGTCGCCAGTGGATCGATGGCCAGATAAAGTCCCAGGCTGGTAGCAAATCCTTTGCCGCCCCGAAAATCATGAAAAACGGGATAGACGTTTCCAACTACCAATGCCAGGCAGACAAGTATGTACATCCAGGGATTATCGAACAAGCCACGGGCCAGCAGCGCCACCAGCAGCCCTCGGATCAGGTCCAGGATCAGGATCAAGCTAGCCCATTTAAAACCCAGGGCCCGAAAAGCGTTGGTTGTGCCCGGGTTTCCACTTCCGTAACGTCGCAAATCACCTTTATCGATCATGCGCGAGACCACCAGCGAGAAATTGACGCTGCCGGCCAGGTAGGCTCCAATGCAAAGAATCACAAATAGCATGGCTACAGTATCATTCCTGAATCCAGCCCTTGTCCAGTTCAAAGCGCTCGAGAAGGTCTTTGGCAACTTTGAATTCTTCGTCGTAAAGCGGCCGGTTCAAAGGCGGTAGATCGTGGGCCCGGTTGGCCGGGAAATATTGCCGCATCAAGCTTACGGTTGTTTGGGCTCCTAAGTTCTGCCTCAAAAAATCTAAAACCTGGCGGGTCCCGGCCAATCCGCCGGGTAAGACCAGGTGGCGCAGAATCAAGCCGCGCACGGCAATGCCATTTTGGTCCGTCTTTAGAAAACCAACCTGGCGATGCATTTCCAATATGGCCCGAGTGGCAGTCTCCCAGTAATCATCTGCCTGACTTAAACGCTTAGCCTGGGCATCATCGGCATACTTCAAATCCGGCAAGTAGATATCCACGATACCGTCAAGCAGGGCAAGCGTCTCAATTGAGTCGTAAGCGCTGGTATTATAGACAATCGGAATTTCAAGCCCAAGTTCTACGGCCAGGGCGAATGCCTCGAGAAAAGGCCAGACGACGTGGCTGGGCGTAACTAGATTGATATTATGGGCCCCGCGGATTTGTAGATTGAGCATTTTTGCTGCCAGCTCTGAGCTGGTCATCGGGTGACCGTGCCGAAGCTGGCTGATCGGATAATTCTGACAGAACACGCAGGCTAAGTTGCAGCCGCTGAAAAATATCGTGCCCGAGCCGGATTTGCCGGAAATCGGCGGCTCCTCTCCGTGATGCAGATTGATCGAAGAAATCAGGGCGCTGTTTCCCAGACCACAGAAACCCTTTTGGTCGGCCAGGCGGTCGACTTGGCACTTGCGCGGGCACAGGTCGCAGGCTGTGCTGCGCTGACGGGCAACTTCCAGCCGTTGTTCAATCTGCTCTTGGGTGAAAGACAGGTAAGCTGCAGTCACTGCTGGCTTTCGATTAGGGGGCTTTTCCTGCTTTGGATGGTTGTTTCTTTTTACGCTCTTCGTCAGGAACCGCATCCAGAAAATCTATCTTTTCCAAAGTTCCAAACTTGGCCACTTGTTGGGCAATCTCTTCGGCCTTACCGACAACAACCAGCACCATGTTTTTGGGGACCAGGTTCTTTGCAAGAACGCTGTTGACTTCCTTCAAGCTCGGTCTAGTGACGGCCTTTTTGAAGTTTTTCACCCAGTCGTCACCTAAACCATAGAACTCGGCCATAAGCACTTCATCTCCGATCCCGTTGGGCGGCTGAAGCCTGAGCACATAACTTCCGGCGATATTGTTCTTAGCGGCCTGTAACTCTTTTTCTGTGATACCTTTTTGGGTAACCTTTTCGATCTCGTCCAGCAACATGCCAAGCGTATTGCCGGTTTCGCTATTGCGTGTAAAAGTATTGGCCCTGAAGATACCTTCGATTATCCCGGCCGTGACCGCCGAACTGGCACCGTAGGTCTTACCTCCCCGAGATCGAATTCTTTTCATCAAGCGCGAAGAAAATCCGCCCGCGCCCAAAACATAGTTACCCAGAGCCAGTGGAATGTAATCAGGATTGGACTTCTTGATACCCAGTTGGCCGACAAACATGGTCGCCTGGGTCAGGTCGGGTTTGTCAATCAGCCGCACAACTCTTCCAGGCACGCGGTCGGGAGGTTTTGGCAGCTCAATTGGACTACCCGATTTTGACCAACTCCCGAAAGCTTTCTCAAGGGCAGCCATGGTTGCAATCGGATCTACGTCACCGGTAATGGCCACGATGCTCCTGTCAGGGGAAAATGCCCGTTTGTACAGATTGGCTATATCCTTGGTTTTTAATGCCGCCAGGGTCTCTAAACTGATCGGTCGGCCGCGCGGATGGTCATAGCCGTAAATTAAATAGCTCAGATGCTCTGCGCCAATCCCGGCTGGATCGTTCTTGCGGTGCCGCACCCCGCCTTCGAGCCGGGGACGTAATTTTTCAACTTCTTCGTCCGGAAAAGTCGGGTTTAGAATCATGTCTGAAAACAGGTCCAGACCATGAGTGAAATCGCGTTGCAGGAATCTCCCGAAAGCGGTGAAGTATTCGGCCGAAGACTGAGTCGCCAGGGCGCCGCCCAGGCCGTCGCTTTCTGCAGCAATCTGTTCAGCCGTGCGTTTCTTCGTCCCCTGGGTCATCATTTCAGCCATCAAGGTCGCCAGACCGGCCTTGCCGGGTGGATCGAGTAAATCACCCCCGGGAACAATCAAATCGAAATATACGACCGGCTGTTCGTGACGCTCGATTACCAGAAGCTTGAGACCATTCGCTAAGGTCTTGCGCGTTATTTCCGGCAATTCCATCGGGTCGGAAGAAACCTGTGACAGGTTCAGAAAACGCTCGGCCGTCGGCCAGGTCGGAGTTTTTTTCTCAGCTTCGTCTATTTTGGTAGCGGCTTTCTTCTCGACTTGCTCGCCCTTACTGGGCGGGACTAAAACAGCCACGGTCAGGTGCCGGCGTATGAGATATCTGGCTGCGACTCTCTTGACATCGGCCACCGTAATCCCGTCGTAGGCATTATACTTTTCGATGAATCGTCTATATCCCTTTTCGATAGTCTCGGCATAGCCAATCTGAAACCCGAGGCGCTCCATCGAGGTCAACTGAAAGATGTAATCCGAAGTCAGTTGATTCTTGGCCTTGGCCAACTCGGCCTGGCTTGGTCCTTCTTTGACAAACTTGTCCACCTGGCCTAACAGGCTGTCTTCGACAGATTTGGGCGGAATCATCGGCAAAAAGCCGGCCACTACCAAAAACAAACCCGGATCCAACTGGTCGCGTCCAAACGCTCCAGAGAAAACTGCTACTTTTTCGTCACGAACCAATGATCGATGCAGGCGCGAGCTTTTCCCGCGCCCCAAAATATTGGCAATCACCTTCAAGACCGCCATATCCTCATGGGCCGCCTCAGGGATCTTGTAACCACCGATAATGATTGGCAGCTGGGTTGGGAATTTCAGCTCCTCGTGACGAAACTCTTTCTGCTCGGGTTCGACCAGGTTCATTTTGGGGGGAGACTTCCGGGCCGCAATAGGACCGAAGAACTTCTTGGCCAGTTTGTCGACTTGGGCGGCCGTGGTATCGCCTACCACTATCAGAACCGCATTGTTGGGAGCATAGTAGGTATCCCGGAATGTTTTCAGATCCGCATGCGTCATCTTGTCCAGATCTTCTAAGGTACCTCCGACTGTCCAGTTATATGGGTGTTTCTTGAAAGCCATCGAATTGAACTTTTCAATCAACGCGCCAATTGGATCATTTTGTTGCTTGTCGCGGATCTCTTCCTTGACGACTTCTCTTTCTTTGAAAAAATGCAATTCATCAATTTTGGCGGCAGCCATTCGCTCGGCTTCCAACTCGATAGCCAACGCCAATCGATCGGCCGGGACAGTGTCGTAGTAGGCGGTCACATCCGCACTCGTAAAAGCATTCTCCTGGCCACCTACCGAATCAATGATGCGGGCATGCTCTTCGGGTCCAACGTTGGTCGAGCCTTTGAACATCATATGTTCACACAAGTGGGCCAGGCCACGGATACCAGGGCGTTCGTTGCGGCTACCCACCCGGTACCAGACCTGCACGGTGACTACCGGGGCCGAGTGGTCTTCAAGGACCAGGACCTGCAATCCGTTTTTTAGCTTGCTCTCGTGAATGACAACCTCCGGTTTTTTTATCGGTTCGGTTGAACCGATAACTTCTATTTCAACGTTTGCGGGTTTTTTAGGCCGTGATTTCTTTGGCTTGCCCGATTGCGTACTTTTGCAACTACCACAAATAAAAACCACCAGCAACATCCCCAGAGCAATCAGCAGACACCTTTTAGTTGACATTGACCACCTCCGATTGAAACAGGACACTATCACTCCCGTGGCTGGTATTCAATTCGACGCTGGTTGCAGACAAGGATATTGCTTGCTTTCGTGATATTTGTGGCGGTAAATTCGGGTCCTGCTGCTACTAGTCCACATAGAATAAAAGGGAGGTTTTTATGTCGCGTTCAAGAGTCCTATGGCTGTTTGTTATTATCTTGAGTCTGTCATTGCTTGGCTGTTCCAAAAAGAAAGACAAAGATAAAGAACCCAAAAAGATTACGTCGGTCAAGGCCCTACCGGCTTCAGGCGAACTGCCTGCTGACGTTATGGGCTATCTGGTTTTCACCAGTCCGGCCAATACTTTCAGTTCCATGGAGAAACTGGCCGGCCTGGTCGGCCCGATTCCTCCGGGGGCCCTGACCGGCATGACTATTCAGGGATTATTGAAACTGGGTCTCAAAGACACCAGCGTAATCGATCTCAAGAACCCGGCCGGCTTGGTTGTATTGAATCCTAAGAAACACAAAGTTCCCGTTGTAATGGCTGTCTCGGTCACCAGCAAAGACAAACTGCTTAGTACGATTGCGCCAACCTGGAAGAAAAAAGCAGAAAAAGACGGTGTCTACGAGATGGTTAGCGAACAACTCGATACCTATGCCGTTTTCGAGGGCGGTTCAAAAGCTCCTCCCAAAACTTCCAGATCTATGTTTATTTCGTTCTCCGGCAAGACCTTGTTTGCAGCCGTTCAACCTGAGGCTCTCAAGACCGGCGCTCCCCTGCTCGAAAAGTATCTCAAGAACCAAACTGCCGATGTAAGCGGCCTGGTTTGCGCCGATCATTTACGCAAGGCATTCGCCGCCGAACTGGCCGGAATGCCGGCCATG
>JAFDKH010000081.1 GCA_019307065.1 Deltaproteobacteria bacterium | reverse complement strand
CATGGCCCGGACCGAAAATGAACACGAAGTTGCCAGGCTGGCTTTGCAGGCGGTCGAAGAGACCAGTCAAATCTACCCCGAAGATAAGAAAATATGGGAGTTTCTGCGCCGGGCCGAAGACCCGGGTTTTATCGAGCCTTTGAATATTCGACTGGAGCTATGGGCCGGCTATACCTCCAACGCTCAGGCCGGCTCACCGACCGATACTAATGCGAGTGGTTCGAAAAGCGCCCTGGGAAGGCTGAACTTGTTTTCTAAATTCGTACTTCCGGTCTGGCAGACTGTGCGCCCGACAATCGAGGGCAGCTTCAAGGGCCACGCCCTGGAAGAAGACGCCACCCCAAATAACGGGAAGAGACCGCAGGAGTATACCTATCTCGAGCTTTCAATGCGCCCGGGCCTGATCATCGGCTACGATTATCCGCGGGTATTGGTCGGCTATCGGGCTGAACTATTACTGATAAACCAGGACGAAAAGAACCCCTTCTACGAAGCGCACCGGGGCGAGATCGAGATTGAAACCGGTGGTCCGCTGGTGTTCGCCGGGGCCGGCCGGCGGATATTCAAAGAAAGCGGCCGCACGCGTTGGGAGTTTGACGGCGGGGCCGGTGGGGCAATCAGTCTGCACCGGCGCGTACAGCTCTTACTGGCCGGCTCTGCCAGATACTACCTGGCCTACGGTGAATCCTATGACCAGGTTGGTGGGTCCGCCCTGATGGTCGGCCGGATACTGATCTGGAAGGGATTCAGTCTGCGCCTGGGAGTCAACATTGGTTTGGACTACTACCTGCATTCTGGTGGAGATAAAGGCAAGATTGCATTCGGAACGGAGAATAAACGCTTCGATGTCCTCACTAAATTGACCGCCGGAATCTGGAGCCCTGTCTTGTTTGCTACCCGGTTAGGAATCGGCTATGAATTTTCCATTCGCAACTCAACCGCGGATGAAGAGAACGACAACTATAACTACACCGAGCACCGGGCCCTATTGAAGGCTCGCTGGACTTTTGATTTGAATCCATGGGCTCCCAGGGTCGTCGAAACCGAAGGACACGTTGCCCTGGATTACGGCCAGGGCGGGGACTCGGGCGGCGGTTTTGATCAAGAACGTATCCAGGATCTTTTACGCCAGGACGAGGCTGCCCGACGCGGTTCGTCCTGCATCGATTGAGGTCAGCGGTGAGCGAAAGTTCCAAAGCCCAGGCTGCTCAGCCAAGCCATGCCGGTCTGCCTGGTTTTTTTTCGGGCTTGGGCACTGTTATCCGAGATGCCGTCTTGATCACGGTTGTGTTTGGCGGGTTGGGTGTTTTGGTAAATCTTTTTCACCCGGAGAAAATTCCGTTCATTGCCGAGAAAGAATACGAAACCATGGTTCCTTGTCCGGTGTTCGGCGGCGAAGTGAACCTGATTGAGGTTGACGATCCGGACCTGTACGCCAAGGAGACTTTTCTTGTCGATGCCCGGCTGGTTAATGAACACGCCGAGTGGAAATTCCGTCAAGCCGTGAACGTGCCTTATGATTACCTCGACCCGACTCCCGAGGAAGTCATCAAGAAACTGACCCGGCAGATTGCCAGCAGCCGGGCTCAGCGAGTGGTTGTATACGGAGACGGCAGTCGTCCAGACAGCGGTGAACAACTGGGCAAAGAAATATCCGGCCACGGAATTAAAAACGTATTTTTCGTGGAAGGCGGCGCACCGGCTTTGAAGAAGCTGTCCGAGAGTGCGCCATGAAACGATTCGTGAACTGGTCCGGACATTCTTTTTTGTCGCTGCCTGTCCGTTTTTATCTGGGCTGGGTGTTCATCATCGCCTGCCTGCACAAGATCGCCCACCCCGGTTCTTTTGCCCTGGATATCGCTACCTACGATGTCTTGCCGTTGTCGCTGGTCAACATTATGGCCATCAGCTTGCCCTGGATGGAACTGGCGGTGGGAATCATGATTGTCTTGGGATTCAGAACCCGGGCGGCGGCCCTGGTTGTCGCCGGGATGATGGTCATGTTCATTGTAGCCGTTGCGCTTGCCCTGGCCAAAGGATTGGATATGTCCTGCGGTTGTTTCGCCTCGCAGGCGGCCCAGGATGATGATCCGATTTCGTATCTGACTGTGCTTCGCGACACTGGATGGTTGTTGTTGGCCTTGTATGTTACTTTTTTCGATCGCAACCCATTTGGGCTGGATCGACTGCTCGGTCGCCGGAGGAACCCAAATGTCTAAATGCCAGACTATAATTATAATGGTTGCAATTGGCCTGTTTGGCGGTCGAATGGCCGCTGCTCAGACGCCGGCCTGCGGGAAATTGAGTGCTGAACAGAAAACGCTTGCCAATCAGCTGCTTTCCTCTTTGCATCCTTACGATTGTTGTGACGACACAATCGCCAACTGTCTGAAAGAGAAGCCGACCTGTGTCCTGGTTCACCGCCTGGCTGAAAATATCTGCCGGCGAGTTGCCGACAAACAGGACAAGCAGAAAATCACTCGTTGGCTTTCCCGCCGGGCACGCTCGATGCTGCCTAGCGGCAAACCGGCCAAGATCGATCTTTCCAGTGTTACGCCAGTGGGCGATGAGAATGCGCCGGTGGTTCTGGTAGAGTATGCCTGTGCGCGTTGTCCGTTTTGCGCCAAGATAACTCCGGCACTGCACGAGTCTGTCTTAAGTGGTTCCCTCAAGGGAAAGGCAAAATTTTACTTCAAGACTTTTCCAATTCGCAGTCATGAGAACTCTAAGGAAACCGGCCTGGGCTTCATGGCTGCGGCCGAGATGGGTCGTTTTTGGGAATTTGCCCTGCACTCCTACAATAATTTCGATCGCTTTTGCATCAAGAAGCAAGTTGAGTGGGCCGTGGCGGCCGGAATGGATAAAGATACTTTTACCAGGCTCGTGGCCGATATGAAGATCAGAGGGCGTCTGGTGGCCAGCAAGAAAGAAGGTATCGTCAATAAAGTCGAAGCCACTCCGACCTTTTTCATCAATGGGCGCAAGTTTGTTGGCGAACTTTCTACCGAGGAAGTCGTCGATGTACTCGAAGAAGAATACGATCGGCAAAAAGGAATCGAATATCTCAAATAGGGGCGGTTAAAGCATAAAGAGCCAAAAACATGCCGGATGATCTTCAGCAGCTCGGTGAATTTGGAGTCATCGAACTTTTCAGTCAGGCGGCCAAGCCGGCCGGGTCACGAGTGGTGCTTGGAATCGGTGACGATTGCGCGGTCTGGCGAGTTTCCGAAGCTGAGTACCTTTTGGTGACCACCGATATGCTGGTCGAAAGAGTACATTTTTTGCGTGAGTATATTACTCCGCGACAGCTAGGCCGAAAGACCTTGATGGTCAATTTGTCGGATATTGCCGCCATGGGCGGTCAGCCGACCGCGGCATTTCTGGCCATGGGCCTGACCGCGGATCTGAAGAGCGAGTACCTGACTGAGTTCAGAGACGGGCTGCTCGAGTGCGCCCTTGAGTACAATGTTGATTTGCTTGGCGGGGATACTGTGGCTGCCCAAGCCGACATGGTTTTTTGCCTGACCGTCTTGGGTGTGACTAATCCCGACCAGCTGGTTACCCGGGCCGGAGCGCGGCCCGGCGATCGGATTATGCTGGCCGGGTTCGTCGGGGATAGCGCCGCCGGCTTGCACCTGATCTTGAGCAAGTCGGCAAAGCGGCTAGAGCACGGTTATCAGAAACTCATCCGGGCCCATCTGGAACCGCAGGCGCAAGTTGCCCTGGGACGCTTGCTGGCATCAAAAAAACTGGTCAGCGCCATGATCGACGTCAGCGACGGGGTCGAACAGGATCTGGCACACATCTGTCGGGCCAGCGCTGTGGGAGCCGACATTCAAGCCGACAGCCTGCCGCTCTCCAAGCAAGCTTGTCAGCTGGCAAAATCGGCCGGGATTGACCCGCTGGATTGGGGTTTGTCCGGAGGGGAAGATTTTGTGCTCTTGTTTTGTTGCGCAGAAGATAAAGAAGACCAGATTAAAAACTGTTGTCTGACCGAGCTGGGAACGCAAGTGTTTACGATCGGCACAATAACCGAAGACAAGAAAATCAGAGTCAATAGCCAAGGTGTCTGGCTGGATCGAGCAGCCAAGGGATATGACCATTTCCCCGGGAGCCTAGCATGAGCAAACAAAGACTGGTGGTTATCGGTGGAGTTGCGGCCGGCATGAGTGCCGCCTCCCAGGCCAAGCGGCGCAAACCCGACCTGGAAGTAGTCGTTTTCGAGAAGGGGCCCTGGGTTTCTTACGGCGCTTGCGGAATGCCCTATAATATTCAGGACCCATCGCGGCGTATCGAAGACCTGGTCGTGATCACACCCGAGCGTTTCCGCAGTGAGCGCGGAATCGATGTCAGAACCCAAAGCGAAGTAATCGAGCTGGACATCACCCGCCGAGTTTGTACGGTTCGGCAGGCTGCGGGAGAAAGCCGGGTCGAGTACGATCAGCTGGTAATGGCTACCGGCTGCAAACCTCTAAACCCTCCCTTTAGTGGTCTTTTTTTGGCAGGGGTCTTTTTTCTGCACACATTGGTCGATGCCGAGAGAATCAAGCGCTATCTGAATGACAACTCTCTCGAACAAGCCGTCGTGATCGGGGGAGGGCACATCGGTTTAGAGATGGCCGATGTGCTCTGCGCGCGCGGCCTGCAGGTCACTTTGCTTAAACGATCCGACGCGCTTCCCCCGGGCTACCCTGAGGAGATCAGCTCAATCGTGCGAGCCGAGTTCGAGCGTTACGGGGTTCAACTGCAGCCCGGAACACAAGTCTTGGGATTCGAAGGCGACTCGCGGGTCAGAAAAGTCAAAACGACTGCCGGCAGCTTGCCCGCCGATTTGGTCATTGTGGCGACTGGAGTCGAGCCGCAGGTCGGCCTGGCGGTGCAGGCCGGTTTGCGATTGGGCGACAGCGGCGCAATCGAAGTCGATCGGCATATGCGGACTTCTATTGATGGTGTCTTTGCGGCCGGCGATTGTGCCGAGGCTTTTGACTTGCTGGCAGGCCAAGGCAAGTTTATTCCGCGCGGCACGACTGCCAACAAACAAGGGCGCATTGCCGGGGCCAACGTCGTTGGGGCCGACAAGCTATTCAAAGGTGTCATGGGGACTTCGGTGACCAAAGTATTTGGATTGGCCGTGGGTCACACCGGCCTGCTGGATCAACCGGCCAGGCAGGCCGGCTTCGATCCGGTCGCGGCTTTCATCAAAGCCCGCACTCGAGCGCATTCCTATCCGGGCGCCAAGGATATCGCCGTGCGACTCGTTTTTGAGCGGGCCAATGGGCGGATTCTGGGGGCTCAGCTGGCCGGTGGCGAGGGCGTTGCCAAGCGGCTTGATGTCATCGTAGCTGCTTTGCATGCCAACTGGACAGTCGAAGATTTAGCGGCTTGTGATCTCAGTTACGCCCCGCCTTTTGCCCCGGTCTGGGACCCGATCCTGGTAGCCGCCAACGTAGCCTGCAAGAAGGGCGGCTGGGGTTGAAAAAAATACTGAAAGTACTCGCTCAAACTTTTACGCTCACGGTTGTTGCCGCACTGATCGGCTTGTTGTTCAATCTGGTCAGGCCGGCCGGGCTTCAGCTAGTTGCCATGGCGGCCTATGACATTTACCAAGATTGTCCCGAGATCTCGAAAGAAGCCAGCCCGGTAAAGGTTGTACACCTGGAGAAAGATCTTTTGCCGTTTACGATCATCGATGCCCGTCCGGTCACTGATTTTCTGAACGCCCATCTGCCCGGGGCACGTTCGATTACCTACGATCCGATCCGGCCCATGGAAGAATCTCTTCTGGAGGAACTCAAGGCCCTTGGCCCCAATCGTATTCTCGTCTACGGCGACATGGAGATTGATTCAGGTCGCTTGATGGCCGGTGAACTGTCCAGCTCCGGTCTTTTAGGAGTGCGTTACATCCAGGGTGGCTTTGAAGCTTGGGTAAAATCTGGCGGCCTAACTCAGGCCGGGGGCGAACAATGAGCCGGCGGACCGCTAACGTTTTGTGTCTGCTGGCCGTGCCGATCCGGCTGGCTCTGGGAGTCTTGTTCGTGGCCGCCTCGCTTTACAAGATTGCCGAGCCATACGAATTCGGCCTCAGCATTGCCACCTACGAGATTCTTCCGCTGAGCCTGATCAATATCATGGCGATTGCCCTGCCCTGGATCGAAGTGTTTGTCGGCCTGACTCTGATCTTGGGGTTCTGGACGCGGGCCAGTGCGCTGGCCGTGGCCGGTATGATGGTCATGTTCATGATCGCCATCGGGATTGCGCTTTTTCGGGACTTACCGATTGGTTGCGGTTGCTTCGCCTCGGCCGAGGCCGGCGATGAAATTTCGTCGGCTACGTTGATTCGCGACGCAGTCTGGCTGGCCGGGGCGATTTATATAGTCGTGGTTGACGACGGGCGCTTCGGCCTGGATCGTGTCCTGTCCAAAGTCGACTGACCATAGCTTTGCGAATTCCCCCGCTTGGGAAATGAAGTAAAAGGAGTATTTTCTTTGCAACATACCCAAATTGGGCATTATAATGCCCATAATGGGCATTATAAGAAAAAAGAGATCACACCAGACCCGTCGAAAGGTAGCTTCTTCGGGCTTAGCAGATGCGCTGTTTACAACCACCCAGCAACGGGTGTTGGCCCTGCTGTTCGGCCAACCTGCCCGAAGTTTCTATGCTACCGAACTAATTGAACTGACCGGATCTGGATCAGGTGCTGTGCAGCGTGAACTCAAGCGGCTTAGTTCAAGCGGTCTGTTAACAATCACCCGCATTGGCAATCAGAAACACTATCAAGCGAACCCCGATTCACCAGTCTATGAGGAATTGCGCGGCCTGGTTATCAAAACAGTGGCACTTGTCGAGCCTATCCGAACGGCTCTTGAACCGTTCGCAGATCAGATTACGCTAGCGCTGTTGTACGGCTCAGTGGTGAAGAGAACAGATACCGCCAACAGTGACATCGATGTCCTGATTGTCGCCGAAGGACTGATGCTGGAGGATGTATACAAAGCTCTGTTGCCAGTGGAGGCAGTCCTCGATCGAAAGGTCAGCCCCTCTTTGTACACACCACAGGAATTCGCGGATCGGAAAGCATCCAACAACGCCTTTGTCACAAATGTGCTTTCTGGCGAACACTTGGTTCTGATGGGTAACGAACATGAGCATTCAACTGCTCGATAATCTTATGCGAATCGGTGAACTGAAGGCCGAACCACCGAGCCAGAACGAACTCAGCGGTTTGATCCGTTCAGGCCTTCGCCGGCTGGATGATGCAGAGCGCGCTGAGCTAAGCCTGGAAAGCCGTTTCGATCTTGCCTACAACTCTACTTATGCGCTTGCGTCGGCAGCACTACGTTTCCACGGTTATCGTTCTGAATCACGCTACTTGGTGTTTCAGTGCCTCCAACACACGGTCAATCTACCCCAGGAGCAGTGGCGAGTTTTAGATCAGGCACACCGAAAACGTAACCTGGCCGAGTATGAGGGTGAAATGGATGTTGATGAACAGCTTGTCGCATCGCTAGTACGCATCGCGCGGGAAGTCGCGATACGCGTCGAAGGATTGGTGAAGTCGTGACGGTGGAAAGGAAGCGGCTGACGATTGCACGGTGTTGATCATAGCAACCATGAGGTGGACTGCCCAGAATATTTTAGATCGATTTTGACCTCACGGGGCTCTTTATAGTATCTTAGTAAGTAAGGAAGATGAGACACTATGAAGACTAATACCGTTGAAAAGATCGTAACACTCCTTGAGGATCTATCGGAGAAGAAAGCACGTTCCGTGATCGAGTACATCCAGTTCCTGCGCTGGTCCGAGGACAGCTTCACCAAGGACGAGATGGACATCATCCAGAAATCCCGCAAGGAAGCCAGCGAGGGCAATGGCACTCCCTGGAGGGACGTTCGCGACGATGTATGAGGTCATCCTCCAGCGCCAGCCCAAGCGGTACTACGCGCGCTGCGACAAGCCCACCGCCGAGCGATTGGCTGCGTGCTTCGAGGTACTGGAGCAAGATCCTTTCGGCCCGGGTATCAAAGCGCTGAAGGGGAAGCTGCAAGGCGCCTGGCGTTGCCGAGTGGGCAGCCTTCGCGTGGTGTACGAAGTGGACGAGGAGAATGAGGTCGTCTGCGTCCTTGCTATCCTGCCGCGGGGTGACGCCTACAAGAAGAAGTAAAAAAGCAGATCTGTCAGCAGGTCGTTTGGAACGACGGTCCCCCCGCTGATATTCTTCTAAGATGCACTTCATACTCAAACCTTTTCATATTCTCGTCCTGGCTGTGGCCGGCATGATCAACCATGAGCAGGCCAAGGTCGTAGAATATCTCAAAGTGGAAAACGGCGTACTTCGAGAACAACTCAAGAGCAGAGGCGGCCGGCTACGATTCACCGACCGGCAGCGTTGTAGGCTGGCTGCGGCGGCGAAAGCTCTTGGTCGCAGTATTCTTAGAAAGCTCGCTACGATTGTGACCCCGGATACTCTTCTGCGCTGGCACCGGCAGTTGATTGCCAGGAAATACGACGGTAGTTCGAAGCATCTTTGTGTCTGCAGGCCTCGAATCATGAAGCAAATCGAAGAGTTGGTGGTTCTCATCGCTCGGAATTGCCCACGCTGGGGCTACACACGCATCCGAGGGTCACTTTGGAACCTTGGTCACGATGTGGCCCGGACAACAATTGCGAACATCCTGGCACGTCATGGAATCGAGCCAGCACCAGAACGGAAGAGGAAGACCACCTGGCGCCAGTTTCTACGTGCGCATTGGGATTGCCTGGCCGCCGCCGATTTCTTCACCACCGAGATCTGGTCCCCATTTGGGTTGGTACGCTACCAAGTGTTCTTCGTTATAAAGTTAGCAACCCGCCAGGTCGAGGTGGCCGGAATCAAGCATGATCCGTATGGGGCGTGGATGGAGCAGATCGCACGGAATCTTACCGACGCGTTCGATGGTTTTCTGAAACACCAGCGCTATCTGATCTGCGACCGCGATCCACTTTTCACAAAAGCATTTCGTGACATCCTCGCCACAACAGGAGTGAAGACGCTACGGCTACCCCCGCGCAGCCCGAACCTGAACTCTTATGCTGAAAGATTTGTGCTTTCGATCAAGTCGGAGTGTCTCGACCAAATGATCTTCTTTTCAGAAAGGCAGCTCAGGCACGCGATTTCACAGTATGTCGCTCATTACCACACTGAAAGAAACCACCAGGGATTGGGCAACGTTTTGTTGGAAGGTTCTGAGCCCGATAGTAATCAGAATGGTGAGATTGTTTGTCGCGAGAGATTGGGTGGTTTGCTTCGTTACTACCATCGCAAGGCTGCTTGAAGATTTGTTTCGCGGCGCGAGAATCGCGAGAATCTGAGTTGGGTGTCCTGAGCGATTGAAGTATCTACTTGTATAGACACGCCTTTTGTCGATTTAGTCATCCGTTTTACTGTCTGTAGTTTTGTCGCGAAATGCCGCGAAACTCTACATCATCGATCGAAATTGCTCACATGTCTTTCGCAGATATCGAACCGAGGTGACTATCTACCCTCGATTTTTAATCGGCTGAGTTTTTGGACAGGACGCGGTATCCGGGCCATTTCTCCTCCAAAATCGTTACACACAAGATGCACAACAACTTGACACGCAGTGCACAGAGTGTCAAGGTAAAACACATGGAACGCACATTGCCACCTTCCCTTGAGCCGGTATCATGGGTAACATGTGCTCAGGAGGTGTCGGCCGTGTCGCTAGGTGAGAAAATAAAGAAGCTAAGGCAAGAGAAGGGGTGGTCTCAAGACGAGTTTGCGTACAACGCCGGCATCGACGGCCGCCAGGTCAGCCGATACGAGAACGGCAAGGTCACACCCTCCGTCGACGTCGTCGTCAAGATGGCAAAAGCGTTCAATATAAGTATCGACTTCCTGCTCCTCGAAGACGCTCCGAGAAAGCCCCTGGGCGGACCCCGCAACAAACTTGCTGAACGAGTCATGGCCATCGACCCCGACGCGCTCTCCGAGGAGGACGAACGAACACTACTCCATTTCATCAACGCCATTGAGGCCAAAAACAAACTGAAGGCCGTTGCCGCCAACGTCAAGTAACGATACTTAAGAATGACGCGCACACGAAGAGAACCAAGATATGATCGTAACCCATTTAAAACTCATGAACTGGCGCAACTTCCAAAAAGTGGACGTGCCGTTGCGCAACCGCATGTTCATCACCGGACCCAACGCCTCCGGGAAGTCCAACCTGCTGGACGCCTTCCGCTTCCTGCGCGACATTGCCAAGCCGGGCGGCGGCCTACAGACGGCCGTCACAGAAAGAGGCGGGTTGTCCAAGCTGCGCTGCCTGGCCGCCAAGCAAAACCCTCAAGTCGAAGTGGAGGTCCATCTCGCCAACGCTGAAGGTGCAGAACCCACCTGGCGCTACGCCATCGGCATCAAGCAGGAGACTAGAGGCTACAGGAAGCCCTACCTGGTACACGAAAAGGTCTGGAACAACGGTAAGCAGATAATCAACCGCCCGGAAGACGATGACATTAAGGACGATTTGCGGCTGTCTCAGACTTACCTCGAACAGATCAACTCAAACAGCGAGTTCAGGCCAATAGTCAAGTTCTTCAGCGACGTGCTCTACCTGCACCTGGTGCCACAGCTGCTCAGGCACCCGGACTATTTCACCGGCCCCAGCATGCCGGGCGACCCTTTCGGCAAGAGCTTCTTGGAGCGTATGGCCAAGACACCCCAGAAGACACGCAAGGCACGCCTGCGGAAAATCGAAGCCGCCCTCCGGATCGCCGTACCGCAGCTAAAAGGGCTCACTGACGCCGTGGACGAACGCGGAGTTCCGCATCTGGAAGCCACCTACGAACACTGGCGCGCCCGCGGCGCCAAGCAGCGCGAGGACCAGTTCTCGGACGGCACATTGCGGATGATGGGACTGTTCTGGTCGCTCCTGGAGAAAGACTCACTGCTCCTGCTCGAGGAACCCGAGATGTCGCTCAACACGGAGATCGTCAGACGCTTGCCCAGCCTGATGTACCAGGTGCAGCAGAAGAGTAAGCGCCAGCGACAGATGCTCATCAGCACCCATAGCGAGGAACTCCTCCAGGACGACGGGATCGCTGCCGAGGAGGTCTTGTTCCTGCAGCCGGAGGTGGAAGGTACCCAGGTCAAGCTCGCCGCAGACATACCCGAGATCGTCGCCCTCGTAAAAAACGGGCTCAGCGTCGGTGAAGCGGTCATGCCCAAAACAAGGCCCCAGAAGATCGTACAACTGAGACTCCTGTCGTGAGCAACGTCATCCCGATCATCCTGGTCGTAGAAGACGTCCTGAGCGAGGAAGCCCTGCGCAAGATCCTCCAGGACTCGGGAAGGCCGTACTACGTGGGTACCGTGTACAGCAGGAAAGGGTTCGGGTACATCAAGAGCAGGATCGAAGGATTCAACCAGGCCGCACAAGGCTCACCCTTCCTGGTATTGACCGACCTCGACCAGGCAGAATGTCCCCCGACTTTGATCGCCGATTGGCTCAAGCGCCCCGCTAACCACAACCTGCTGTTCCGCGTAGCCGTTCGCGAGGTCGATGCCTGGCTCATGGCCGACCGCAAAGCCTTCGCCAGGTATCTCGGCATCGCCCAGGAACTCGTTCCTCAATATCCCGAAAAACTAAAAAAGCCGAAGCAGAAGCTGATCACCCTCGCAAGGAAGTCAAAAAAGAAAAGCATACGGAATGCCATCGTTCCGGCCCCGAACGTCACCGCCAGGACGGGACCAGACTACAACGGCACCCTCTCCGTCTTTGTCCGCGAGCACTGGTCACCCGGCCGCGCTAAAGAAAATTCACAAAGCCTGAATCGCATAATTGACGCTGTTGAAAAGTTCGAACCGGTTTACAGTCAGGGTGGCAGTTGAATGAAATAGTGATGTCACCCAATGTCTGTTTTGGGTAGTAAATCAAACTCTAGCGCATCACTTTTTTAGTCACAACAACATCCCGGAATTACATGACTTTAATCCAATACAGTGCCGGAGTGATAGCATTAAGTGATGTCAGGTGAAAAACAAAAGTGACATCACGAATTAATCGTTATTGATTCGAGGCTTAACCCGGTTTTGAATGCGCAAGTGACAGTTGCATCAGGTGTGGATCAATTCAAGGGGCCTGGGGCTTGCCCCAGATGAAAAAACGCTAAGAACATTCGATTCTGAAGGCTAATCTCGCCCGGGGCGGTTGGCACCCTGGTTGGAGGACTCTTTTGATTTTGGTTCTGTATTATAGACAGACTGACTATGCTCTATCTTCTGCTTAGCCCAAGCCCGATATAACTGTGCGAAATACAATGCCAGATAACCACAAATGCTAACAACAACACCAATAACAAGAAGTATTGTAATATCGAGTAACCACCCCAACAAAGCTGCGACGACGCCAAATAATAAAAACAATAATGGCAGCCATCTAGGCACGAGCGTTTTTCCACAGGCTTTACAGTAACTCTCCCCTGCAGCGTTTATGTGATCACAGGATGGACAAACGACTCCTTCTTTCAATAGACGACCAAGAGTCTCATCGGCCTTTTTCCAATTATCATTGCTCATTGCATCCAACCTGGTTTGACAAATTCACATGGATCTTTTGTTTTCCAGAAATTCCCAATGTTTCTTGCACATACTGCACCCATCCGACCAACAAACCCTCTCTTTATCATTACAGCAATACAAAATACGATGTAGACAGCTATGGCTATAACTGGCGAAATCGCTAACATTGCTAGAATTGAAAAAGCCAATAACGGAAACACAAGCATCATGATTAGGGCAGTCAATGCCGCAGCGATGACCATTATCCACCCAATTAGAACAGCTTCATTAGGAATTTTTCCTGTCGATAAGGAGTGTATTGTAAGTGCGACTACTAACGTAGCAATTACGATAACCAGTGCAATTCCAACTGCAATTAGAAGACCTGCTATGACTCCAAAATGACCAAGTGGATCGAATAGACTGACTGGTCTAGAATATGAATATGAATATCTATTAAATACTTGTGGCAGTTCCAACCCAGAAACACTCATTAAACCAACAAGCGATCCCAGTGTGCTATTTTCAAATATATTCCATCCCATTTCCCTTTGATTAAACGGATCCTCCCGATTCCAACTCCCAACTCCGTTCAAGTAATACCGCGCCCGGTTGTACTGGAGCCCGCTGTCGGCATCCACCTCACGGCCAGTAAACAAGAAAGGATTCTGGACCCCAGGCTGCACCTGGCTATCGGTCAACGCCCCATACGCATCATACGTATACGCAGCAACCTTCACCTGGCCGGAGTCTACAAGACCCGTCACCGAGCCAAGGCCGTCAACTAAGTGGAAGAACTTTCCTGACGACTGAACCTGGCTCACAATTTCATCTATCCGCTGCGGATTGTGATTGAACCAGGCTTTCTTCGTGCCGGTTCCGTCGAACTCAGCAAGGACAGACGCTTTATCAATTAGATAATCATGCCTCCCCTCGGAGTCCTCTTTAAAGGTGCGAATGCCCTGCGGATCATAGCCGAACGAGTTGGTTGAGCCTCCATTGTAATTAATTCCGATCATTCTGTTTTCGAAATTGTAATCATAGCCGGTCACTTCGAGGGCCGGATTCTGCTTGGAGATTAGATTCCCGTTGTCATCCCAACCATACGTCGTCGTGCCGCCAGAATTCGTGGTGCTTAGCACCTGGTTGAAGTCGGAATAAGTGTAATTCGTGGTCTCCGATCCTCCGCCGTCCCAGGATTCCGTCAGGAAATTGCGGTTGCCCACAGGATCGTAATCGTAAACCACCGAGCGACCGCTCGGATAAGTCGCGCTGGTCAACCTGTGCAAATCGTCGTAGCCGTAATTTTCAGAGTTGCCCGAGGCGAACATCTTAGAAGTCCGGTTGCCGATGTTGTCGTGCGTGTAAGTAAAACTCTGGATCACGTCGCCGGAGGTGTTCTTGTAGACCACCGATTCGAGATGATTCGCCAGGTCATAAAAATAACTTCCCTGGACGCCGTTGGGGAATTTCAGCGACGTGCGCTTGCCCGACTTGTCGTATTTAAAAATTGTCTTCGCGTTCTCCGGGTCAATTAATTCCGTCAGTCTGTTCAGAGCGTCATAATGATAAACAGTTTCCTCGCCGTCGGGGCCGATCATTTTCGACCGGTTTCCGTTTTGATCGTATTCATAGGTGATCGTCTTGGATAACAGTTCATCCGTGACCGAGGTTACCCGGCCCAGTTCGTCATATTCATAAGATTTCTGGGAAGACTGGTTTTCCTCGTAAGTCTTATTGCCCCGGTCGTCATAATCGAAATGGGTGCCGGTCATGTCCGGATACAAGATATCGGTCAAACGACGCCGCGAGTCATATGTGTACTGGATGGTGTTGTTGTTGGGGTCCAGCTTGGTCACCCGGTTGCCCCCGTCGTCGTATGTGAAGATCGTCTCCTTCAACAAGGGATTGATCTCCTTTTCTAACCCGATCGACGCAAAATCGCAGCTAACAAACCGGTTTTCCTTAATGCTTTCGCGCCACTTAGAACCCCATCGCCAGATGCAAAATGCGCCCAAAAACAAAAAAATCTCCTGATGCGAGTTTCCGGCTAACTCGCTCGTTCTGGGCGCCGCGCATTCGCATGTCCGCCCAGGTGCCCCATTTTTAGCCGCCAATAGATTCACTTGAAGTGATTTTAGCAGCTAAAGGGAGAAGAAGGCCAGGGTGTCTTGGGGTAACGCTGGTGCACCCGTGAGAGGAGCGAGTGACAAAGCACTGCCGTGCAGCGCACGGCAAGGGCGGGTGGGTGGGGAGAGATGTCTTGCGTATCCCGGGTTCGAACTGGCGTGACGCGAGTGACTTCGAAGAGAGCAAAAGGATTGCCCGCCCCAAGTTCCCGTAGCGAGCGACAGCGAGCGGAGGGCTTGTACATAAAGCATTTATGTAAAGGTGAGCGACTCCAATGGAACCATTAAAACCATGGAGCGAACCCGGAGGAGGCAGCCGGCCAGGGCAAGGTCGGATAACGGCGCGTTATCGGACAGCGAGATCTGCAAGGCGCGTGATGGGCAGCTTCGCAACGGCCGCTGATTGGATCGGCCGGCGCGCGGCTTGCAGAGCGGCTTGCCCGGGCCCGGAGCGAGCGACAGCGAGCGCAGGGAGGCCGGCTGCCTCCGGAGCTTGGAGCGGGCCGTGGCTCATGGGGGATCGGGTGAACTGTTCGCTTCTGGGGGGTGCCCGCCGCGCAGCGCCCCTTACCGCGCGAAGCGGCGGGCGCCAGAACGTGGGTGCCTGCAAATCTACGTTTCATCTTTGCGGGCCGGCCGAGCTGAGGGGTGCGTGCCGGCGTGCACTTCTTTCAGCTTGCGGATCGACACCCGGGTGTATACTTGCGTGCTTTCCAGGCTGGCGTGTCCCAGCATCTGCTGGATGTAGCGCGTGTCTGCTCCGCCTTCCAGCATTAGGGTCGCCATGGTGTGCCTGAACAAGTGACAGCCGCCTTGCTTGCCTATCTTGGCCGCCTTCACGTATCGATCTACTTTCTCGGTCAGGTTCTTCTTCATCGCCTCGCCCCGGCTGGTCAAAAACAATACCCCCAGGTCCGGCTCCACTGTAAGCTCGGGCCTTACCTCCTCGAGATAGCGGTGCACCCAGCCGACCGCCCGCTCCCCGATCGGCAGCAGGCGATCTTTTTTGCCCTTGCCCTGCGTAACCTTCAGCATTCCCCGCTCCAGATCCAGATCGTCCACCCGCAGCCCGAGCAACTCGAAGCGCCGAATGCCCGTCGAGTAGAACGTCTCCAGGATCGCCCGGTCCCTGATTCCCAGGGGTTTTTCTATGTCGGGCTGGTTGAGCACTTGCTCTGCTTCCGAGGCGGTCAACACGTGTCTCGGCAGGCGCTGCTCCTTTCTGGGCATCTCCAGGTCGGCGGCCGGATTGTACAAAATGTAATTGTTCCGGCCGAGCCACTTGAAGAACATCTTGACGGCTTGCAGCCGGCCGGCCTGGCTGCGAAAGCTCAACGGCATCCCGTTCTTCTTGCGATAGCGGTACCAATGCCGCCGGTACTGCTCTATTACCGCCCGGTTGACTTCACCGGGCCGGCTCACCCCGCGCTCTGAGCACCAGTCGATAAAATACACCCCGAACAGCCGGCGCGCGTCCACGCTCAGCTCCGAGTAGTTGACGGCCCGCATCCATTCGAGGTGCTCCAACAAAAGCTTTTGCAACTCATTGTTCTTGGCGGACATCGCCGGCCCCCTTTGGATTAATGCGACTACGATTGTTCAGTACGTACGACACAGGCTTTTTTGGCCCCTTAAGTGCGTTTTCGTGAGAGGCGAAGCTCAGGGCGGGAGAAGTGCAAATCTTGCCGGACGTTGCGAAGATTTCCGGCGACCTCAATGGGGGCTCAATGGATGCTCGTTGGGGGCTCGAACCCGACTCGAAGCGGGGTTTTTCATGCTCGAACTCCTCTTTTGACCCCTCGAACTTCGAGTCGTAGTCACAGCCTTTGCTAAGGCACCCGGGCTCGATCAACCCCATCAAAAACTGTCCGCCGTTCTTGCCCTGCCCGTCATACAAAAGCTCGTAGACGAACTGCTGCCCCCGCCCCCCGTGGTGCACCAGCACGTACTCCAGCTGAACCAGCTTCTCCAGGTGGGTCCTGACCTGGAAGTCGCTCCAGCCGGTATGCTCGCGCACCTGCCGCCGGGTAAACCGATAGTCGTCCTGGTCCATCTCCTGCCGCCCGCAGGCTCCGTCCACCATATGCTTCAGGAACATCAGAAGCCGCCTGGCCTGCGGCGCGAGTTCGTCCAGCGAGCGGCCCAGCACCTGGTGGGCAAGCTTATTCGCCGTCTCGATGTCGTCCAGGGTCACCTCGATGTACGCAACCTCCTTACCGCCATGCTCGACGGTTTTCACCTGACGCTGGTACTGGTGTAAAAGAGCGATGCTTCTAATAAGCGTCAGGTACTTGACGTGATCGCGCCGGGTGCGGGTGCGGTCGTCCAGGAAGGTCAGCTCCTTGGCATAAGGATTGGCGACTAAAAGAGGCCGCAGCAATCGCTGGGCGTCTCTGTGCACCTTCAAAAGCCGCTCGCGATCCTGTTGGGACAAAAGCCCCTCCAGGGTCTGGGCCTGCCGCTGGATACGGTGGATTGCCCGGGTCTGCTCGCGCTCTTCGTCCACCGTGAACACCATGCAGCGGTTCAGCAGCTCTTCCTCGATCTCGATCGCCGTGGTGGTCAGCAGGATCATCACCGGCCCTTCCACCCGGTACTCGTGGGTAACGAGCCTGCCGGTGTCCGGGTCCTTGCCGGTCGAGGCGATGGTCAGCTCTCTTTCGCTTTGTAGAAGTTTAAGGGCGTAGCCGGCGCGTTCCGCGCCTTCTTCTTCGACTATGGCCAGCACTTTGTGCTTCAGATCATGCTCGCCCATATAAAACAGCGACTGGCCGGTCATGGCCGAGTACTTGACCCGGTCTTCTTCTGGAACAAAGCTGAGAATGGCGTCCATCAGCAGCGTCTTGCCCGCCGCGGAAGAACTCTGGATGATCACCGCCAGGGGTTCCGGAAGCTTCCTGGACACCGCCGCCAGGTACCCGGTCAGCTTGTTGGTCTCCTCGCCGACCACGCCGCAGCGCTCGAAGTCGGCAAGAATGCGCTCCAGCAGTTTAGGATCTTTCAGCAGCGCAAGAGCCGCGGCCCGATCCGCTTCCTTGATGGCTACCTTTTTCTCCTTGGGCAAAAGAGCTGCCTTGATCTGCTCTGCCTGCAGCTGCTCGAGTTTTAAAAGCACCCGGCCCAGGTCTTTTTTGATTGCGTTCTCCTTCAGCTCGAGTTCGGCCGCCGCATGCTTGACGAACGCGCCCCGCTGCCTGGCCGAGTACAGATCGAACGTGTCCACGTGGAAGCTGTCACCCCGAGAAGCAAACACGTTCACTTTCATCAGGTCATAGCTCAGGTTCTTCTCCATGCCCCGGATCCGGTAACGCCGATCCCCGAGACGGATCACCACCTCGCCGTGCTCGAGTTCGGCGGCCACACCGGCCTCGGGGGCCGGCGGCACAGGCGAGGCGGCTAAAGTGGTAGTGGTCTCCTCAGACGAAGCGGCGGGTTCGGGCTCTTTAGCCGCCGGCATATCATTGCCGAGCGGGCCGTGATTCGGGAACCGACTCTTGCATATCCACGACGCCCCCCGTATTACCACACCCAGCGATTTGTCCGCCGGACCGACTTTAGATGCGTACTCGTTGGCGTCCATTCCCTTGGGGAACTGCACCCGGTAGCAGTCCATTCCCTCGAAAGAAAGTTTATCGGCCAGATCCAAGGCTGCCTTGTTGCCGGCCTCGTCCCGGTCATAGGCGATCAGCACCCGCTCGGTCTTGTACTCCCTGAAGGCCTCCAGGTGCTCTGTGTTAAATCCCTCGATCCCGTAGCTCGCAGTCACGTTCCGGTACCCCGCGCACCAGAATGTCAGCGCGTCGATCAGCGACTCGCACAGGATGATCTCCTTGCTCGCCTTCAGCGCCTCTTCGTTCCATATCCCCTTGTGCGGCCCCGGAAGATAAAGGTGAAGCGGAGTGCCCTTGCGAAGGTTCTGTGTGATCTTCCGCCCGTACATCTCGCAGACGTTCCCCTGCCCGTCGAACACCGGGATAACCACGGACCCGTTGAAGTGCTCGTGCCCGCTGCCGCGCAAGATGCCCAGCCGCTGCAGCTGCTTACGCGCCTGCCGGCCCGCCTTGCGGCTCTTGGCCGGCAGACGGTAACCCAGCGTCCGGTTTGAAAAACCCATCCGGAAGCGTTCGATCATCTCCGAAGACATCAACCCGCGGCCCTCCAGGTATTTGATCGCCTCCGGGCTCTGCTTCAACGTCTCGTGATAGTAATTGACAACCCGGGCCAGCACCTGCCGATCCTCCGCATCCACTTCCACGGGCGGCGACGTCTTACTGGCCGTCGACTTCACCGGAGCGGCATCGGACAGCCCCTCTCTCAGCAGTTCCACAGCGTGCCTAAACGAGGCGCCTTCGGACTTCATTACCCAGTCGATTACCGAGCCGCCGGCCTGGCAGGCGCCCAGGCAATGCCACAAGTTCTTCCGCGGGCTAATCACCAAAGACGGCTCGTGGTCATCGTGGAACGGGCACAGCCCGATCAGATCCGCCCCGTGCCGCGTAAAATTCACACCCCGCCCCTCGGCCAGGCGCTGCACCGATATCTCTCTCTTTAGCCGCTCAAGTTCTTCTTCCGGTATCCGGGCCATTTCTCCTCCAAAATCGTTATACATAAGATGCACAGCAACTTGACATGTAGTGCACAGAGTGTCAAGGTAAAACACATGGAACGCACACTGCCACCTTCCCTTGAGCCGGTATCATGGGTAACATGTGCTCAGGAGGTGTCGGCCGTGTCGCTAGGTGAGAAAATCAAGAAGCTAAGGCAAGAGAAGGGGTGGTCCCAAGACGAGTTTGCGTACAACGCCGGCATCGACGGCCGCCAGGTCAGCCGATATGAGAACGGCAAGGTGACACCCTCAGTCGATGTCGTCGTGAAGATGGCAAAAACCTTCAACATAAGTATCGACTTCCTGCTCATCGAAGACGCACCGAGAAAGCCCCTGGGCGGACCCCGCAACAAACTTGCTGAACGCGTCATGGCCATCGACGCCAACGCACTCTCCAAGGAAGACGAACGAACACTACTCCATTTCATCGACGCAATTGAGGCCAAAAACAAACTGAAGGCCGTTGCCGCCAACGTCAAGTAACGATATATAAGAACGACGCGCACACGGAGAGAACCAAGACATGATCGTAACCCATTTAAAACTCATGAACTGGCGCAACTTCCAGCAAGTGGACGTGCCGTTACGCAACCGCATGTTCCTCACCGGACCCAACGCCTCCGGAAAGTCCAACCTGCTGGACGCCTTCCGCTTCCTGCGCGACGTTGCCAAGCCGGGCGGCGGCCTACAGACGGCCGTCAAAGAAAGAGGCGGGTTATCCAAGCTGCGCTGTCTGGCCGCCAAGCAAAACCCTCAAGTCGAAGTGGAGGTCCATCTCGCCGACACTGAAGGTACAGAGCCCACCTGGCGCTACGCCATCGGCATCAAGCAGGAGAGTAGAGGCTACAGGACGCCCTATTTGATCTACGAAAAGGTCTGGAACAACGGTACGCAGATCGTCAACCGCCCGGAAGACGATGACAGGAAGGACGAGTTGCGGCTGTCTCAGACTTACCTCGAACAAATCAACTCCAACAGCGAGTTCAGACCGATAGCCAAGTTCTTCAGCGACGTGCTCTACCTGCACTTGGTGCCGCAGTTGCTCAGGCACCCGGACTACTTCACCGGCCCCAGTATGCCGGGCGACCCTTTCGGCAAGAGCTTCTTGGAGCGTATGGCCAAGACACCCCAGAAGGTACGCAAGGCACGTCTGCGAAAGATCGAAGCCGCCCTCCGGATCGCCGTACCGCAGCTAAAAGGGCTCACTGACGCCGTGGACGAACGCGGAGTTCCGCATCTGGAAGCCACCTACGAACACTGGCGCGCACGTGGCGCCAAGCAGCGCGAGGACCAGTTTTCGGACGGCACCTTGCGTATGATGGGACTGTTCTGGTCGCTCTTGGAGAAAGACTCCCTGCTCCTGCTAGAGGAACCCGAGCTGTCGCTCAACACGGAGATCGTCAGACGCTTGCCCAGCCTGATGTACCAGGTGCAGCAGAAGAACAAGCGCCAGCGGCAAATGCTCATCAGCACCCATAGCGAGGAACTCCTCAATGACGACGGGATCGCTGCCGAGGAAGTATTGTTCCTGCAGCCGGAGCCGGAAGGTACCCAGGTCAAGCTCGCCGCGGACATACCCGCAATCGTCACCCTCGTGAAAAACGGGCTCAGCGTCGGTGAAGCGGTCATGC
>JAFDKH010000251.1 GCA_019307065.1 Deltaproteobacteria bacterium | reverse complement strand
GTCGACAGCACCCGCAGGCATACTTTTGTAATTTCGGTATTACCCCACATGACCACCCGCCTAATCCCCTGGGCGACCATCAACTCGACCGAATCCCGAATGCGCGATTCGGCCTGGCTATATTCTTTTAGAGTGCGCTGCATGAAACGGTAGGTCAGCCGGCTCTTTTCTGACAGCCCCTCGGGAGTCAGCAAATAGAGATAGCGCAGCTTATGCGGATTGTCGCGCACACGCTTGAGCTTGACGAAGCCCTTATCGACCAATTTCTTAAGCACAAAATTCACCTTGGCCAAATTAAGCCCGGTCGAAGCCGCAATCTTGCGCTGCGGAGAATCAGCCGCCTCGGAAATAGTTTCTAAAACTTGTAATGTGGAGCGTTCTTCAGACATTAAACATTGTCAAAATCGTCAACTGCGTCAAAATCGTCAACTGCGTCAAAACCGTCAAAACAGAACACCGTCAAAACAGAACACCGTCAAAACAGAACACCGTCAAAACAGAACACCGTCATAACAGAACACCGTCAAAACAGAACACCGTCAAAACAGAACACCGTCAAAACAGAACACCGTCAAAACAGAACACCGTCAAAACAGAACACCGTCATCCCGGCATGTTTTAGGCCGGGACCCAGTCTTCGCAGTATGGGTCCCGGCTAGAGGCCTGCCGGGATGACAATATTTACAAGACAAATATTTACAAGAAATGTATGGGCAGCCTCCGGCCCCCTCGGTTACATCGCCTTTTCCGATGCCCGCCAGTGCGATTTGGATTGTTTTTCCTGTTGTCAGTTTCACGTTGTGTTGTTCGCCCTAACTCATTGTGAAATTAGGGTGTTTAGATTTCGAACGCAGATACTAGCGGCATTTGGTCAGAGAGTCAAGTCGGGGGGTGGGGCCCTACAAGACAGAACGGATTGTCTGCCTCAAATTATAGCGCGGCCGGAAACCCATTACATCGCGGGCCAGGCCGCCGTCGACCATGCATTGATATTGGAGGTGAGGCAGTTCTCCGGGGGGGAAAGTGGCTAAGCCCAGGCGCCAGAGGCGGGTAAGGATGGGCTTGGCCAGAATATGCGGAACTGGAATTGATGTTTTCCCTAATTCTTTCAGTATGCTGGAGAGCGGGACCTCGCCCGGGCCGACGATATTGAAGATGCCGCTGATGCCCGGCTCGAGGCTCAAGAGGATGGCCTGGATCAAGTCGTCTTCGTGGATTAACTGCAGCATCGGGTCGAAGCCGAACAGGGTCGGCGGGGCCTTGAGTTTGAGATAGTTGGTCGGCGCATTGCGAACATTCGGGCCGATTACATGCACCGGCCTCAGAATCACGGTTTCGACTTCCGGGTATTTCCAGAAAAAACTCTGGGCATACATATCCCATTCGATCAGGGCTTGCATTTCCGGGTAGTCGGCAACTCCCGCCAAAGGCGTGTCTTCTGTCAAGAAATTCGAGTTGTCGGGGCCCGGGCCATAGACGTAGGCCGTTGAAACCAAAACAACTTTTGGAATTCCGTACTTTTGGCAATAGTCCAAAAGCTTGACCGTCCCGCGCACGTTCATCTCGCGATAGACCGGTCGGCCGGGGGAAGGTCTATGGACTAAGCCCAGATGAATTAATGCCCGAATATCCTTACGGCGAAAGATGTTTTCAGCTTTACGCCTGCGGGCATCGACTTGAAAATGAATCACGTCTTTGGGTTTACCGCTAAAGGGCCGTTTATCGATCCCGATTATCGGGTACTGGGTGTGCAGCCGGCGGGTCAGCAAGCGGCCGAAGTTGCCCGATATCCCGGCAATTACTACCGATTCTTCGGGCTTTGGGCGCTTGGTCTTTTTTCTTTTACCAGAAGACATTTTTTCTAGCCTTTATCCCGTCTCGCAACATTCGCTGGATCGTGCTTCGTACGCGATTGACCTTGGCCCCTAAGACCGAATCTTCGTCATTCGGGTCTCCGCTGAACAGCATCGGTTTTCCGTAATATATTCTATATTTAGAGGGCAAGGGCAGCGCCCCCAGGGGACCCAGCAACGGAAAAGTAGGTGTGACCGGAAAAGAGGGCGCCCCGATCAGTTTCGCGATCGGCATCAAATGAAACAAGGCCGGGGCCTGCTCTTCGGCCCCGACGACCGCCACCGGAACAATCGGGGTATTGGTCATCAAGGCCAGGCGCATGAATCCCAAACCGAATTCCTGAAGCTGGTAACGATGGGCGTAGGTCTTGGTTACTCCCCGGGTTCCTTCCGGAAAAACCAAAATGGCCTCTTCGCGGTCGAGCAGGCGCAAACAGTTTTCGCGGGTGCCGACGATCTGACCGGCCCGCTGAAAAACGTAGCTGATCAGCGGCAGAGTCGGAACCCAGCGTTCGACCATCGAACGGATATTTCTCGGGGGATCGGTCTCGAAGAACATCGACATGAAGATCATGGCCGCGTCCATTGGGATCTGGCCGGAGTGGTTGGAAATCAGCAAGACCCGCCCGGGCGGAACATTCTTGATTCCGAAGCTCTGCACCCGAAAATAGCTTCTATAGAGCGGCAAGACCAGCGGCATGGCGTACTTGAGGTAGTCCGGATCGAACCCGAAGGGGTCGACTCCGTATTCGTTCAAACGAGTGTTCAGCTTTTCGAGCCGCTCGGTAATCTCCGGATCAATCCATCCATCGATTTTCTCTTTTACGAGTGCTTTCAGCTTGGCTAACATTAACCCCTCCCTGACGAACACGTGTCCAGAGTGAAACCGTATAACACAATATAGACAGATGATGAAGAGGATATCGTCATCCCCGCGCGTACGTCCACCCGCGCGCGCACGTCATCCCCGAATGTCTTTGTCGGGGACCCAGTCTTCGCAATATGGGTCCCGGCTAGAGACCTGCCGGGATGACGGTGTGTGGATATCGTCACCCGCGCGCGCACGTCATCCCCGAATGTCTTTGTCGGGGACCCAGTCTTCGCAATATGGGTCCCGGCTAGAGACCTGCCGGGATGACGGTGTTCTGTTGTGGTGTTTTACGACGGTTTTGACGAAGTTAACGGTTTTGACGAAGTTAACGGGTTTGACGAAGTTGATGAATTTAAATTATGGCGAACTAAACTCGATTTCCCGACTGGCATGCACCGCCCCATCACCCCAATGGCATTCCAGCAGCGCCCGGCGAGGTAGATTTTGCAGGTTATTTACCTGAACCTGAAATCCGCCCTGTCCGTCGGGCTCGACCGGGCCGGCTTGAAGTATGCCGGTCGCGTCGCATTCGGTGCTGGCTTCGATCCTGACTTCGTTGATTAGCAGGGTCCCGCCGCTGGGTGCCTGGGCGCTGATCGAAATTTGGGTGTTGCCCGTACCAAAAATGGATCCGCCGAACTGGCTCAAGTCGATGCAGAAATCCCGGCAGACCGAATTGAGGGCCATGGCCGGGAATTTGCTGCGGTAGATCTGCACGTACCAGACCTTGCCGGCTCCGCCGGAGATCGCGATGGTGTACTCGCCGTTGAAACCGGGCGAGTGGTAGTGGCTCCAGCATAGCTTGGCCGGCGGGCGCAGGTCAGGCATGATCAAGTCGTGGCTGGCAATCACCGAGGGGTTGTTGCCATCGACCAAAAGACCGCCAGTGAAACCACACTCGGCCCGGCCGTCTTCGCAGGTGCCGGAAGGGCTGAAGGTCCAGCCGTCGTGACCGGCGGCGTCTTGGCCGCAGCCGTCGAAAGAGGTATCGAAGACAACTTGCTGCTGGTTGCACTCGGGCGGGAAGCCGTACAACGAGGCCTGTTCAAGCAGGATCTCACTGTTTAGCTGCCCGAGCTGAACCCAGAAAGTCAGGCGCGTGCTGGGCCAGTCGCCCATGGCCAGGGGCATCTCGACGCAGGTTTCGGTGGGCAGGCTGTCGTGCCAGGCGTCCGGCTGATCGCAGGCCAGCACGACCGGGTCCGAGCCGTCGTTCTTGTCGGCCATCAATTGCAGCGAGCCTTCCACGCTCGGCGAGCGCTGCATGATTTGGTAACACAGCCTGAGTTGCTCGAAAGAGTCCAAGGCGAATAGCTGTGAAAAGCGCCAGCCGTTGTCAGGGCCGCACTGGCCGGGCAGGAAGTCGAGGGCGTGATCTTCGGTGTGGCAGGCGACCTCGTTGCAGCAGGCCTGGTCGGCGCCGCCGGAGGTGAAGGGGCACCAGGCTGAGCCTGTGGTACACGAGTGGTCTTCGAGCTGCCAATCCCCGAGGGTGCAGTCCTGCACAGGGTTCGAAAAGAAATCGGTCTGCGAAACTATGCTGGGCACCAGGCGTACGCTGCAGCTGGCGCAGGCCTCGCTGCCCTCGCCGTTCACCAAGATAATTGAGCAGGCGGCCGGAGTGTCGAACGGGACTATGTCCGGGCAGCTGAGGTTGATCCAGTTGGGCCTGGCCACGCAGCCGAACTGGTCGGTCGCGCAGGCCGGCTGGCATTCTTCATTGGCGGCGCAGTAATCCACAATCGGAGTTCCGACACAGTTTCCGGCCCCGTCACAGGCGTCGGCTTGGGTACACGAAAAGCCGTCATCACACAGCGTGCCGGACAGGTCTTCCGAACAACTCTGCTCGCTCTCGGAGCAGTTCTGAAAGCATCTGTCCGTACAAGGCAGGGCTGTGTGGACACAATCTCCGGCTGCCGAACAGGTGTCTAAGCCGCTGCACCACAGACCGTCGTCGCAAGATTCGCCGTCCGCTTTGAGGGTCCAGGCGTCGGTGGCATAAGCCGGGTCGCAAGTCCGGCAGGACGAATCGGCGGAGGCCTCGCCCGTGCTGTAACAGGCGTCATCGATCAAGCAGTGACCGTCGAGCAACTCGTTGCTGCAAGATCCGTCGGCCAAATAAGCCAGCTCGATCGTGACCGTCCGGGGTCCGACGCCCCCGGCTTCAAGCCGGGTACAGCCGTTGACGATTATACCGCCGAAGGTGTTGATCCCCTCGGCGTAAAAGAGGCGCTGGCCGGGCCCCAGCTCTTGCAGCTGATCGACCGCTTGCGTTACCGGGTAGTCGAAAGAAATTTCGTCCTCGATCGTGTATCCGGCTTGCCCGGGGTCTACCTCACGCAAAACCAGCGCTTCGCAAGTCGCTGTGGGACCGGGTTCGACTACCGCGACCCGGATGCGGCTGGTCTGATCTTTGGCATCCTCGGGTAAAATAAGAGTCAACGAGTAGCTTCCGCCCTGGCCGCAGCCGGCCCAGGCCAAGCACATCAATAGACATAACCAAATTCGCATCATCCGGCCACCTCACTGAACATCGATCGAATAGTCCTTAGGACCGCTGTCGCCGCCGGCGGTTGAAACACCCACCCCGACGCCGACGGCCGTACCGACCACGACGGTTCCCACGGCAGTCCAGAACCACCAGCTCTGATACCATTTTGGGTCTCTGTCGCTCAATTCCTGATCGGCAAGATTTTCGGCAAGCCCGGCCGTGGTCTCGAGACTCGGGTCGAGCTCTTTGTCCGGCGAGGCCGGCTTGGTCCCAAAAGGCGCAGCCAGGCTGCCGGCCCGGGCCAGGACACCCCCGGCCCTGGTCAGGGCCTCGAAATAGTATTGAACTTCTGAAGCAGCAACGCTTACCGGCAAGCCAAGTGAAAACGAACCGGTCTCGTTTACTTCAAGTGCTTGAGATCTTATCCAGGGCCCCGATCCGACCCGATGACAAATCCGCAGCCCGCTTACCAATCGCAGGGGGTCGGCCTCTATGCGTATCGAAACCTCTTGGGGCGCCGAGCGGTTTCGCAGGCCGGGCGGAACGTGGATCAAGGTAATCGGGGTAAGCTCCTTGGCTGTGCCGACTGCCTGGTAGAAAGGCGCACTCAGCTTGGGGGAAATGTCGGCCGAGATCCTAAAAGTCGGATCGATCGACAGCAACTTCTTGAAGGCCATGAGCGACTCGTCCGCCCGCTGCAGGGCCGACAAACTCAGCCCCTGGATCTGGTAAGCATCCACCAACTCGGCCGGCCCGGCCTGGGGTGACTCGAGGGCGCGGGTCGACTCTTGAAGCGCGCCTTTGAAGTCGAGGTTATCCAAGAGCTGCCGGGCCTCGTCAAGCGGGTTCTGTGCCCATGCAATTGCCGGAAACAGCAGCAGAAGTACAAGCAGGCGCAAGCTCATGATCAACCTCCCATACGGGTTTTCGGTCGTGGATGCTAGCACGCCCGGACAGGCGTAACAATAGCGAAAAGCTTGTAGTCCAATGTCCGAGCGATTACCATGCAACCCGATGGGCGCAGACTACGTAAAGACAATTGGCCGCTATCAGTTGTTGGCGCGCCTGGCCTCCGGGGGAATGGCCGAGATTTACCTGGCCCGCCAGACAGGCATCGGAGGGTTCGAAAAGCTGGTGGTGGTCAAATGCATTCTTCCGCACCTGGCCCGCGAGAAGACCTTCGTCGAAATGTTCCTGGATGAAGCCGTGATCGCAGCCCAACTCAACCACCCCAACATAGTTCAAATCTACGACCTGGGACAGGCCGACCAGGACTACTACATTGCCATGGAGTACTTAGAGGGCGAGAGCCTGGGCCACCTGGCCTCCGAGGGCACCCGCTTAGGCAAACCGCTGCCCCCGAACCTGGCGGCCGGGATCGTGGCCCAGATCTGCGACGGCCTGGCCTATGCCCACACCTTCGAGGACGAACAAGGCCGAGCGCTGGGGATTGTCCACCGCGACATCAGCCCGCACAACGTCATCGTTCTTTTTTCGGGCATGGTCAAGATTGTCGATTTCGGAATTGCCAAGGCGGCCACCAAGGCCCACCAAACCAAGGTGGGCACCCTGAAGGGCAAACTGGCCTACATGAGCCCGGAGCAATGTATGGGTTCTAAAGTAGACGCCCGATCGGACATCTTCTCCCTGGGGGTCGTCTTGTGGGAACTGCTTACCCGCAAGCGCTTGTTCAAACGCGACGTCGAGCCGGCCATGATTCGCGCCATTATGGACGAACCGATCCCCAAGGTGAGTGAGCTGCGCGCCGAGTTGCCTACCGGCCTGGCCGAAATTGCCGACCGGGCGCTGAATAAGAAACCCGAAGAACGCTTCCAGAATTCGGCCGAAATGGCGACCGCCCTCAGGAATTTTTTGAAAGGCGAATCCGGCGAGGCCGGCCCGGTCCAAATCGCTGACTACCTGCACGAAGTCCTGGGCAGCAAGGCCCGCACCAAAAAGCATGTGCTCGAGGAAATCCGCAAGAAAGGCGTCGACGGAGTTTCACTGGGAGTGCTGAAACCCAAGAGCGACTCGCTTCCGTCGCGGTCGATCGCCGACCGGCCGGCCGATCTGGCCGATGCCTCGACCCGTATCCGCAGTGATTCAGACGATCGGCAGCTTAGGCCCTGGTGGAAAAAGGTTGTGCCGGTCTTCATCTTAGGCGTCGCGGTCGCCGGCCTGGCAGTCGCCGGCTACGCCTGGTGGCAGGCAAGCCTTGAACCCGACCCGCAAACGCCGATCAGCGATCCTGACAAACTCAGCGGGGCGCTTCCCGACACGGCCGATCCGGCCGCAAACCAAGCGGCGCCCAACCCAAGCGCCGTCTTGCCGGCCGATGCCGGCCCGGCCGCCCCGGCGCCCGAACCCGCCCGCTTGTCGGTTCGCTCCACGCCGCCCGGCTGCTCAATCGAGTTGGACGGATTGCTGCTGTCCGGCTCGACCCCCTTGAACGATCACCCGCTCGAGCCGGGCAAGCAGCACAGCGTAGCAGTCATCTGCAAAGGCTACCCCAAGAAAACCAAGACGGTCAGCGGCCAACCGGGCGAGAAGTTTTCACTGAGCTTTTCACTCAAGCCGCAGGTCAGGCGCCCTGAATCGGTCAGGCCTCCGGTCACCGCCAAAGTCAAAACCGGCAAACTCACCCTGGATACCAAACCCTGGACCGAAGTCTACCTGGGCAAGCGCAAGCTGGGCATGACACCTTTACTGGGTATCGAACTGCCGGCCGGGCGCCACAAGCTGACGATTGTCAACCAGGCCCGCGGGATTCGCGAAACTATCGAAGTCATCGTAAAGGCGGGCAAAGCTACGACTATTCGCAAGACGCTGATTCAATAACTGTCGGGTGGGAAATTTATCCTAATCGGGATATTCGTTACAATAGACGGCCCGCAACAAACGCGGGCGCGCAGTTTGGAAGTCGACCGCAAAACCTTTCAGGCGGCCGAGTTTGTGTCTGACGACCTTACCCCTCAGGTCATAACCTTCCAGGGGCGGCTCGTTGAATTCCAGGTTCAAAATGGCGCCAATCGGAGGCGGCGCCTCGTGCAAGAAAAAAGCTCCGCACATCGAGATATCCTTGAGCACACAAACGCCGCGCATTCTGGGCGCGGTATGACACAAAAGGGGCTGAACAGGAAAGCGTCGGCAATTTCTTCTTTCGGCGTCTTTCATAACTACACCCTCCTATAGTTTCGCACTCTGTAGGAAAATATACTCCACTTGAATACATTGTGTCAAATTAAAGGAACACTTGAGGTTGCTAACGCAACCGATTGAAAACCGTTGAAACCATCGACGGCTTTTATGTGAAGATGCCGTCATCCCGGCAGGCCTCTAGCCGGGACCCAGTCTTCGCAGTATGGTTCCCGGCCTAAAACTTGCCGGGATGACGGTGTTCTGTTTTGGTGTTTTACGAAGGTTTTGACGAAGTTGACGAAGTTGACGAAGTCGACGGTTTTGCCTGCCCTCCGTAGCGAATGCGGAGGAGGGACGATTTTAAGCCAGTATTTCCGCCGCCTGTTTCAAAGTTACGGCCCGGTGCGTTCGTAAAGCCCTTTCGACGAAAGTCAGGATGGCTTCGAACTTCCTTTGCCAGGGCATCGACAGGTCGCGTTGTATGGCAAGGGTTTTTGGCAGGTCGTCCGAATTGATATCCATCAGGTCGATCCCGTGCAGCTCCAGGCAGACAAACCCTTTTTTTTGGGCCAGGGTAGCCAGCCAGCCGGCATAGGTCGGGCCGGCCAGCGTCAGGGTAGCGCCAATCAACGGAATTCCAATTGCGACCGAGATCGGCAATTCGATCAGTTCGGCCGAGCCTTTTTTGAAAGGCCGCAGCGGATCGGGACGATAAGGGACCGAGGGAGCCAGTGACTCTCTTGGATTACCCAAGCGGGCGCCGCTTACGCGGCCGCTTAGCGCCATGGCTCCCATGGCCAGGGCCTTGACGCCCTGGTAAATTGGCGAGGGAAGCACCGAGCTGTCATAGCTGGCCCCCGAGGCAACTACGGCCGGGATTACTCGCGAGCCCAACAGGTAGCCCGGCGCCCGAAAGCCTACCGGTTTGCAGCCCAGGGCCTGCTCGATCGCATCCCGGCCCTGATTGACTTCGGCGGTGATCTTGTCTTGGTGCAGGCGCGACAAATCATAAGGATGCGAGTAGGTGTGATTGGCAATCTCGTGCCCGGCAGCCTTGGCATCAGCCAAAGCCTTTTTGGCCGCCGGGTTTTTCAAGGTCTCGCCGACTACAAAAAAGGTTCCCTTGATATTCAGAGTATCGAACAGCTCACAGCAGCGTTGAGTCGCTGTGGCCGTGACCAGGTCTGCGCGCGCGCTGTAATCGAGCCCATAAATGCGCTGGTAACACCAAATCGGGTCGAGATCGATTGAAACTGACAGCAGCATGACAAGATCGTAGGGGACCGGCCCCTACTTACCTCTTTCTAAAATCCTGAAAATCCAGACCAGCCGGCCGACATTATATAAAGCCCGCGGAACTCGTTGGGCTAGGTTTATTGTCGGGCGGCGTTTCTCCCTCAAGGCCAGCGGCAATTCAACCATTGTGCGCCCGGCTCTTTCCGCCCGAATAACCAGTTCGGAGGCAAACAAGTTTCTTTCAACAATGCAGGCCTTGACCTGCGGGATTACTGAGTCACGCTCAAAAGCCTTGGGCCCGTGAGTATCGGTGCCCTTGAAGCCGGCCCCGTATCTGAGCAAGCCCGACAAAACCCGAGTTGCCAAGTTGCGCACAAAAGGCCGCTGATCGCGTGCGCCGGGCGCCAGCTTAGAACCAATCACAAACTGGGCCTTGTTGCTGCGCAGCAGACCCAGTGACGAGCGATAAAAATCCGTGTCACACAAATCGATCTCATCACAAATGACGTACTTACCGCTCGCCTGCAGAATCCCCTGCTTTAACGCCCGCCCATAGTTGGGTTCTGGAACATGCAAACAGCTTACCTGGCTATAGCGTTCAGCCAGGGCTTCGGCCTCAGCCAGGGTCCCGTCATCACTTCCATTTTCTGCCAGAATAATTTCGAAACTTTCGATTATATCGGGCAAGCGATACAGCAGACCGGTGACGCTGTCGGCCACAATCGACTTTTCATTAAAGATCGGTATCACGATACTGACTTCGACGGTTTTCAACATACGAAAACCTAACAAAAAATTGTCAACACCGTCAACTTCGTCAACTTCGTCAAAACCGTCAAACCCGTCGACGATTCTGACGGTTCTGACGGTTCTGACGGTTCTGACGGTTCTGACGGTTTTTATGTGAATGTGAAGATGCTGTCATCCCGGCAGGCCTCTAGCCGGGACCCAGTCTTCGCAGTATGGGTCCCGGCCTAAAACTTGCCGGGATGACGGTGTTCTGTTGTGGTGTTTTACGACGGTTATAACGAAGTTGACGAAGTTGACGAAGTTGCCTGCCCTCCGTAGCACGAAGTGCGAAGGGGGGACGGTTCTGACGATTTCGACGGTTTTATTGGAGGTCGCGGCAAAAACGAGTTAATATCCGATTGAAATGGGAAAATTAAATGTAATCATCCACGGCCACTTTTACCAGCCTCCCCGGGAGAATCCCTGGACCGCCGAAATCGAGCAACAGGCTTCGGCTGCCCCTTTCCACGACTGGAATGAACGCATCACCAGCGAATGCTATTTTGCAAACACGCGCAGCCGTATTCAAGACGGTCGCGGGCGCTTGTTGCAAGCAGTCAACAATTACGAGCACATCAGTTTCAACTTCGGGCCGACACTGCTTTCCTACCTCGAGGACAAGCACCCGACCTGCTACCGGCGAATTTTGCTGGCCGACCGGCTTAGTTTCGAAAAGAACGGTTTCGGCAACGCCATCGCCCAGGCTTACAACCACATGATCATGCCGCTGGCTTCGGCCCGCGATCGACAAACTCAAATTCGCTGGGGCATAGAAGATTTCAAGGCCCGCTTCAAAAGAGCGCCGCGCGGTCTGTGGCTGCCCGAGACCGCGGTCAACCAGGCCAGCTGCGAAGATCTGGTCAAGGCCGGGGTCGAATTCATTCTGCTGGCTCCCGCCCAGGCTGAAGGCTACCGGCCCTTGAGCGGCGGCGACTGGCAGACCTCGGCGATTCCCACGGATCGGTCTTACCTCTGCCGCACAGCGGCCGGGGATATTCAGATTCTGTTCTATCACGCCGGGCTGAGTTCGGCGGTGGCCTTCGAGCACTTGCTGCGCAACGCCGGCATTTTCGCCGATCGGATCGAGCAGGCCGGGCGGGAGAGCTCGCTCGATTCAGATCATCTGGTGCTGGTTTGTTCGGACGGCGAAAGCTACGGGCATCATGAGAAACTGGGCGATATGTGCCTGGCCTACCTGGCCACCCGCGATCTGCCCCAGCGAGACATTCACTTGACCAGTCCAGCCGAGTTTTTACACAATCACCCGCCCCAATTCGAAGTCAAGCTCAAGCCGGGCAAAAACAATCAAGGTACCGCCTGGAGTTGTGCGCATGGGGTCGACCGCTGGCAAGCCGA
>JAFDKH010000250.1 GCA_019307065.1 Deltaproteobacteria bacterium | reverse complement strand
TTAAGACTACCGTAATTACCTGCCAGGTCATTTTACGTGTCGCCGCGTAGGCCTGGTCTAGGGGTTCAGTAGAAATCATCAGCCAGGCCGGGTTGGCCAGGGGAGCATAGGCGGCCAAGATCTGCTGGTCTTCACCGACCTTGATTGGACGCACACCGGACACCATCGGAACCGGTTCCTTTTCATCCACGGACGGAACCAGGATAAGGGCCAGCCGTCCCGGCAGCTTGTCGGAAACTATTTTCTGGCCGATACCGCTCTTGCGAGCGATCAGGAAACCAGACGAGCTAATCAGCATTACTTCGCCCTGCTGGCCAACCCGAATTCTCTCAATAATGGCCTGTAAGGAATTGAGCGAAATTTCCATTCCCAAAAAGGCGGTGTCACCGGCATTCAGCCGTATAGCCATGGCCACAACAGTCTCATTGCGTGCCTCGATCGAAAACTTGGGCCTGGCTTTGCGCTGGATTCGATAGGGCGCCGAGAAGGCAACCGGCAGGTCGCTCTTTTTTGAAAAATCTATTTTTTGGACCTTAGACTGATGATCGGTCAGTTCGGAAGGCAAAATGCGCCGCGAGTCAAAAGCCAGTAAGTTATGCAAGCTGCGCCCGTGGTTGTCATAGAAAGCAATGATGTTTACCTCGGGGCGTTTTTGTAGAATGAAAGAGAGCAACTCCTGGCGCTGACGCAGATTCATGTTGGCCAGCGAGAAGTTAGCGAGCAATAAATCCAGATCGCTGATGATGTTTTCGAAGAATCCGGCCGCGGCCCGACCGGCATGGTCGGCGCGCTCTTGCTGCAACTCCCAGGTCAGGGTCTTAAGGGTGTCAACGCTGGAATCGATCAGAATGAAGCCGACAACTGCGATCGGAACGGCGGTCAGCAGGACCAACATCAGGGTGATGGTTCTGAACAGCTTCATCCGTCTAAGTCACCAGTTACTCTTTTTGGCCTATTTCACTCAAGACCTGGTTGAGAAGTTTGGCCATTTTTTTGGGTTTGAACGGCTTATTAATGTAGTGATCGGGGCCCCATTCGGGCTGGCTGGCAAGGATTTGGGATTTAGAGATTGCCGACATCAGGACTATTGGAATGTTCCCGCGTTCGCCGCTGAGGCGAATGTTGCGGATAACTTGTAGTCCGTCAACCTTGGGCATCAGAAAATCAGTTACCACCAGGTCGACTTTCTCTTTCATGAAGACTGCCAGCGCTTCTTGCCCGTCACTGGCTTCGATCACGGTGACATCCTGGCTTCTGAGTATATCGGTCACTTGAGCGCGCGAAGTCGTGTCATCGTCACAAACCAGGGCTAGCAAAGGCATCGCTCACCGACCTTCCTTGGGATTTTGCATGTCGACAGCTTCAACAGATAGACCCCCGTCCGTTGCAGCCCGTAGAGTAAAGCGGCGGTGCGGCGAGACTCGCCCGACCAGGCCTTGAGAGTCGACGGTTCTAAGGAACCAATAATAGACTCCGTCCGGCAGGCTGGAACGCAACAGGTAAGATGGCTTTGGCGTCGTCAGCTGGCGGACCGGCTTCATCCCTTGAGGATCTCTTGAGATCAACAAGACGTAGCGGGCCGCACCCTCGACGGGTTTCCAGCTGAAATAGATCGAAGCTGTCACTAGAATGGATTCATTATTTGGCAGGACCGGAGCTGGGGCAATCAGTAGTTTGCGAATCTTCTCCGGCGGCTTGCCGGCCGTGACCTTGACCGCCTGGCCGTGCTTGACGGTTGTACTTTTTTTACCGGCGGTTACCTTTACGCCGTCGCCTTCTAGAACTTCGATTCGTGTAGTTCCGGCCGAGTCGACAGAAACAGCAAAGCGGTTTTTCTTGGGGCGCAGTTTGAGACTCTCTTTGCGAGCCAGGCGGGCTAGCGCCCAGGTCTCATCGGCCAGCGCACAGCATCTAGTATAATCAGACTTGTCACGAGCGGCTTTGGCCTTGGTCAGGCGGTCGGTTGCCGCCTTGTACTTTTCAGGTGCGAATTCTTCAGCCCCGCCGGCCTTGGCTTGCATCACAGCCTGAGCGGCAACATCCAGGGTCGTGATCGCTTTTTCGCGCTCGACTCCGGGAATGCGGATTATGCTGCCGGCCTCGGGTTGGCTGCCAGGCGAGAGCTTATTATAGGCACGAATCTCGTCGGCGATCTTGGGATCGGCAAAGTACTTTTCGGCGACGTCTTCTAAGGTCTGTCCCGATCCCAGTTTGATTTGCTCGGGAGGCCGGGCGGCAATTTTCTGTGCCTGAGAGACTTGCCCAGTCAGAACCAGGACAACCGCCAGACAGAAAATTAGCCCAGCCATTTTTCTCAGGTTGTTCACTGGAAAACCACCTCACGACGTAAAACGCTGGCTTCGGCCGAGGAAGTTCTGATCTTGAACTCTGAGCCGGCCTTCTTCAGTCCGTCGAGTTCAGCCTCTACATTGCCTTCCATCAGGGTGAAAGTGTAGCGGCGCGACTTGTTTTTCGGTTCGACCCGCAAGTCGGTTACCACAATCAAACTCTCGGGTCCCACCCGCAGAACACCGCCGCGTTCGAATTCGATATTTACAAAGCTGTCGCGCAAGGTTCGCAGTTTGTCGGCGGTGGCTAGTTCCATGTTGGCTTCGGCTGGCACCCATTCCAATGAGCCCGAACGTTTGACCCGCACGTTACCTTCGAAAAAGATGATTGCGGCCGTGCGTTGAGTGTGTTCCTGGGTTGAGCCGTCGAGAGTCTGTTTGTCCTGTGTCGGCTCACCGCAAGTACACGATGCTGCTGTCAAGCAGATCGCCAGAAATATATATACAGATTTTAGCATCTCTATAAATGTTATTGTAATGGCAGACAGTTGGCAAGTTATGAATATCAAAACCAAAATGTTTGTCCTGATTCCATAATAACCATTGACAACAATCGTGGGTTGTTGTTTTCCTCAAGGGTGCACCCTCAAATAATCATACCCGCTCGCCTGAACTCAGGCAGGTTGCCAGAAAAGGTGCTTATCGAAGTAGCCGGCAAGACCGTCTTGCAGCACGTTTGGGAGCGAGCCCGCGACGCCAATCCAGAAACTGAACCTATAATTGCTACCGACGACGAACGGGTAGCCGATGCCGGGCGCCGATTCAAGGCTAGAGTGGTCATGACGTCGTCAAAGCATCTATGCGGCTCGGAAAGAGTGGCCGCGGTGGCTAAAAATCTCGAGAGCGAAATAATAGTCAACTTGCAAGCCGACGAATTGTTGATCGACCCGGGTTTGATTGCAAAGCTGCCCGGACTTTTTGATGATCCCGGGCTGCAGATGGCCACCGCAGTGACGCCTCTATCGGCCGGGCTGGATGTCAACAATCCTTCGCTGGTCAAGGCCGTTCTCGATGACCGCCAAAACGTACTTTACTTTTCACGCCTGCCGATTCCCTTTTCGGGCAGCCAAAATAAAGATCAACCGGCAATGTACGGACACCTGGGAATATATGCATTCCGGCGCGACTTCTTACTCGAGATGTTTGCCCGGCCGCAGAGCAGTCTCGAGAAAATGGAAAAACTGGAGCAGCTGCGAGTATTGCAAGCCGGCTACCGGATTCGAGCAAAGATCTGGCCGTCTGAATATTTGGGGTTGAATACACTCGAAGATCTGGCCCGGGCTCGCAAAATCCTGGAAGGGCAATAGATCTCAGGAGGACCAAGAATTGGCCCAAAAACAAACAAAGTACATTTTCGTAACCGGCGGTGTAGTTTCAGGTTTGGGCAAGGGTGTTGCCTCAGCGTCGATTGGAGCCCTATTGGAAAACCGCGGGCTCAAGATCTCGCTGCTTAAAATGGACCCGTATATAAATGTCGATCCCGGCACGATGAACCCCTACCAGCATGGTGAAGTCTTCGTAACCGACGATGGTACAGAGTCTGATCTTGATCTGGGTCACTACGAACGCTTTACGACGACAACGATGAGCGCCACCAATAATTGTACCACTGGCCAGGTCTATGAAACGGTCATCGGCAAAGAGCGCCGTGGCGAGTATCTGGGCAAAACAGTCCAGGTGATTCCGCATGTCACCAACGAGATCAAGACTCGTATGCAGCGGGCCGCTGAAGGTGTCGATGTCTGCATTGTCGAAGTCGGCGGGACCATCGGCGACATCGAAGGATTGCATTTCGTCGAAGCTATCAGACAGATGCGGATCGACCACGGTCAAGAACACACTCTCTTCGTACATTTGACCTTGGTTCCTTATATTGCGGCTGTCGGGGAAATGAAAACCAAGCCGACCCAGCATAGCGTCAAAGCTTTAAGGGAATTTGGTATCCAGCCGGACATCATCTTGTGCCGCTGCGATTGTCCGCTCGAACAAGAGCTCAAGGACAAGATCGCTCTTTTCTGCTCGACCAGCCCGGCGACCGTATTCGATTGCCCGGATGTCGATACGATCTATGCCGTTCCGCTCCTACTCAAAGACCAGGGACTCGACGAAAAGATTGCCGAGCTGCTCAACATCTGGTCAAGAGCGCCGATGCTCGAAAACTGGCAGAAAATTGTCGCTACTCTCAGAAGCCCCAATCAGGTAGCCAGAATCGGCGTAGTCGGCAAGTACGTACACTTGATCGATTCTTACAAGAGTCTGCATGAGGCTTTGTTGCACGGCGGATTGGCCAACGACGGTTGTGTCGAGTTGGTCTACGTCGACTCGGAAAAACTGAGCGATAGCGACCCGGGTGCCCTGGCCGAAGTGGATGGAATTCTGGTGCCGGGCGGTTTTGGAGAAAGAGGAACCGAGGGAAAGATATCGGCTGTCAAATATGCTCGCTCAAATAAAATTCCCTTTTTTGGAATATGCCTGGGGATGCAGATGCAGGTGGCCGAGTTTGCCCGGCATGTTGCCGGCCTGGACAAAGCCAATTCAACCGAGTTTGATCCCAAAACGCCGCATGCGGTCATCGACTTGATGGAGAGCCAGCGCAAAGTAGAAGACAAAGGCGCGACTATGCGCCTGGGGGCCTATCCCTGCAAACTGGTAAGTGGAACCAGAGCATTCGAGGCTTACGGGCAGAACCAGATCTCGGAACGGCACCGGCATCGCTATGAAGTCAACAACAGCTACCGCCAACAACTTGCCGAACACGGGCTTATTTTCAGCGGTCTGTCGCCTGACGATCATTTAGTCGAGATGTGTGAAATCGCCGATCATCCCTGGTTCGTGGGCTGTCAGTTCCACCCCGAGTTCAAGTCCAAACCATTCCAGCCGCATCCCTTGTTTGCTGCTTTTGTCAAGGCGGCGGCCAATTATCGGGCGTTGAAATGATAGCCGGCCTGGTCAGAAAACAGTCATGCTGACAGCTACGATCGATATAGGTCCAGTGACTATCGGCGCCGGCGCTTCCCTGGTCGTTATCGCCGGCCCTTGTGTTTTACAGGATCAATCAAGTGCGGTCGAACTGGCTCGAACTCTTGGGCAGATTGCAAAGCGGCACTCTTTAGCGCTGGTCTTCAAGGCATCTTTCGACAAGGCCAATCGGACTTCGGGCGAGTCGTTTCGCGGCCCCGGTCTGGACCAGGGTCTGGATATATTGAAAACAGTCAAACAAGAGACCAAGCTTTGCCTGTTGACCGATATCCATTTGCCTCAGCAAGCCGCCCGGGTGGCCGAGGTTGTTGACATTATTCAGATCCCGGCCTTTTTGTGCCGCCAGACCGATTTGCTGGTTGCCGCCGGCCGCACCGGCAAGCCGGTGAATATAAAAAAAGGCCAGTTCATGGCTCCGGGCGACATGATTTTTGCGGCCGAGAAAGTAAAAAAAGCCGGCGGCCAGCCGATGCTGACCGAACGCGGCAGCGCTTTCGGCTATCACGATCTGGTGGTTGACATGCGTTCGTTGGTCTGGATGCGCTCGGCCGGCGTGCCGGTCATCTTCGACGGCACTCACAGCGTTCAACTACCCGGCGCCGCCGGCGGCAGCAGCGGAGGTTTGCGTGAGATGATCGCACCCTTGGTTCGCTCTGCAGTTGCAACCGGCGTAGATGGAATCTATCTGGAAGTTTATTTAGAGCCCGACAAAGCTCCTTGTGACGGGGCCAACAGTCTCGATCCGCAAGCCTTCGATTCAGTCCTGGGCGAAGTGGCGGCCATCCAAAAAGCTTTGGAGCTTATGTCGTAAGTTACATGCTCAAGAAAATCAAAAATACATTTATCTACTTTTTGGCACGCATGTTGATGGGGCTCGTGAGAATGATGAAGTTCGAGCGCTCTCTGCGTTTTGGTCGTTGGCTGGGACGGCGAGCATACAAATGGGCAAAAAAAGAGCGTTACAAAACGTTGCAGCATCTTGAATGGGCCTTTCCGGAGAAGTCTGTCGTCCAGCGCGAGAAGTTAGCGCGGAATGTTTTCGAACATTTCGGCCAGGCCGTGGCCGAGGTTGTCAACGTAGCCAAGATTAAAGATCTGGCTGACTATGTCGATTTCGAAGAGGGCTCGCGTGAAATTTTGGCCGATTCTCTTTCAAAGGGCCGCGGCGTTGTTTACGTAACCGGGCATGTCGGCAACTGGGAGCTGATGGCGCGCAGCCTGGCCCGCTACGGTTTCCCGGTCAATACAATCGGACAGAAATCTTATGATCCACGTTTTACCAGGCTGATGCAGCGCTTTAGAGACGAAGGCTCGGTAAAAACCATCTGGCGAGGAGATCCGCAGATCCTCGAAAAAATGGCGGCTGTTCTCAAGCGCGGCGAAATAATGGGCTTGTTGTTCGATCAAGACACCAAGGTGCCCGGTGTTTTCGTGCCCTTTTTTGGCAAGCCGGCCTATACGCCCCTGGCGGCTGCGTCTTTGGCCCATAACACCAAAGCCGTAACGGTTATAGGCCTGAACTACCGGCGTCCGAACGGCGGTTTGCGGATTGCGATAAAACCATTCGAAGC
>JAFDKH010000080.1 GCA_019307065.1 Deltaproteobacteria bacterium | reverse complement strand
ACCGGATGGTCAAGATACAAGATTCCGATGGATGATTACGTATGAGCAGACTTTTCTAGGGTTGACTTCTATTTACCAAACAGGAATGATGGCCCCACGCGGACCGGGCAACCTCCCGGTTGCAGCGGGGTGGGTGGGAGTGACACAACTCGTGCCCGCACCAGATACAATCTGGTGCCGCTACTGGGAGGTGTTCCATGACCGTTATTCTCGACGGAAATTCTTTAACTCTCGAAAAACTCAAAGCAGTCGCCCGCGACGGTGAAGCAGTCCAAGTCGCCGAACCGTGTTGGGAGAAAATCTCAAAATGCCGGGCCATGCTGCAAAAAAAGATCGACGACCATGAGATAATGTACGGTGTCAACACCGGGATTGGTGAATTCTCCGAGGTCGTGCTGACCGGCGATCAGGTAGAGAAATATCAGCGTCTCCTGGTTTACAGTCATGCAGCCGGAATCGGCAAACCGATGCCCGAAGAAGTCGTGCGCGGCGCGATGACCTCGCGCATCAACGTCCACTGTCACGGGCATTCCGGCCAGCGCCCGGTAGTCACTCAGACTTTCGTCGACATACTTAACAAGGGTGTCACTCCGGTGATGTGCGAGAAAGGTTCGGTCGGGGCTTGCGGCGACCTGTCGCCGATGGCCCAGATGGCGTTGGTGCTGATCGGCGAGGGCGAGGCTTTTTACAAGGGCGAACGCTTGCCCGGCAAAGAAGCCCTGGAGCGGGCCGGGATTGAGAGTATCACCTTCGAGGCCCGCGACGGGTTAGCCTCGATTAATGGCTCGAATGTTTTGACCGCCATGGCGGGCTTGATTCTGTACGATGTCGAGCGCTGGCTGAAAATCAGTGAAGTTGGGGCGGCGACTACTCTGGAATGTCTCAAGGCCAATATGAAGCCCTACGATCCGCGCCTGCACGAAGAACGCGGTTTCTCGGGCGCAATTATTTCTGCCCGCAATATTTTGAAGCTGACCGAAGGTTCCCAGATCCTGGCCCAAAAGGGTAAGCGCGTTCAGGACGCCTACTCGATGCGCTCGACTCCCCAGGTTACCGGCGCCGCCCGGGACGCCGTCAAGTATGCCCGCTCACAAATCGAAATCGAGCTCAACGGCGTCGGTGACAACCCGGTCTTCATCTGGGAGGACGATACCGTCCTGACCGGAGCCAATTTCCAGGGCACTCCGGTCAGCCTGCCGACTGAAATGGTCGGGACGGCTGTCTCGATGATCTCGGTCCTTTCCGAGCGACGCCTCAATCGCCTGCTCAACCCGGCCCTGTCGGTCGGCCTGCCGCCCTTCTTGACCGAAGGTGCCGGTATGAACTCGGGCCTGATGCTCAGCCAGTACACCGCCGGCATGTTATGTGCCGAAAGTAGAATTCTAAGCCATCCGGCCGCCAATCAATCTATTCCGGCCGCCGCCGATCAGGAAGATTTCGTCTCAATGGGCATGAATACGTCGCTCAAAACCAGACAGATCCACGAGAACGGCCTGGGAGTTTTGGCCATCGAATTGATTGCCGGCGCCCAGGCGCTCGATCTTCGCGCGCCGCACAAACCCGGCCGGGGAGTCGAAGCCGGCCACAAGATTATTCGCAAATACGTAAAACACCTCGATGACGACCGCCCGCTCTACGATGATCACAATCAGATAGTCGAAGCCTTGAGGTCGGGCGAGTTCCTGACGGCTGTCGAAGAAGCCTGTGGTGAACTAGAATCTTGAGCGGGTCTTGCCTCTTGAACTCCCTCGGTCTAACATAGCCAGCATGTCTTCTTCCGAAAATCCATCGGTCCTGCACTCGGTTGCCGACATGTTGTCCAAGCAGGTAACCAAAGACCGCCTGCTGCGGGCCATGGTCGATCGGGTAGTCGAGGAGTTGGACGCCGAGCGCGGTACGCTCTACCTGATCGATGCAATCACCGGAGAATTGACAAGCCGGGTGGCCCATCTGCCCGAGCTCAAAGAAATCCGCCTGCCGCCCGGCCAGGGAGTCGCCGGTCACGTAGCCGAAACCGGAAAATCGGTCGTAGTCCCGGATGCGTCTTCGGATAGTCATTTCTTTCCCGGGATCGACAAGGCCACCGGTTACAAGACTCGCAACATGTTGGTGGTCCCGATCCGCGACGACGAAGACGCGATTCGCGGCGTCCTCCAGGTTCTCAACCGCAAGCAGGGCAATTTCACCGATCAAGACAAGCTGCTACTCGACAGCCTGGCCGACCAGGTTGCCCAGGCCCTCGAGCTGACTTCACTCAGACCGATCGGCGATCGCGCTCGCGGGGTTTTGGTCGACGGCCCTTTCAATAACATCATCGGCGAATGCCGGTTAATGACCGATCTTTATGATCGCATCCTGGCCGCGGCGACTACCGACGTGACTGTTCTTATTCGAGGTGACAGCGGGACCGGCAAAACCCTGGTAGCCCGCGCCATTCACGACAACTCCGAACGGCATGACGGCCCGATGGTTCATGTTGATTGCACTACCTTGCCGGCCGGCCTGATCGAAAGCGAATTATTCGGCCATGAACGCGGGGCGTTCACCGGAGCCGACCGGCGCGTACAAGGTAAATTCGAGCTGGCCGATGGAGGCACTCTTTTTCTCGACGAGATAGGTGATTTACCACTACCTTTACAGGGTAAGCTTCTGCGATTTTTGCAGGAGCATGCTTTCGAACGCCTGGGTGGCCGCCAGACTATAAAAACCGACGTGCGAGTCGTCTCGGCCACGAATGCCAACCTCGAAGAAAAAGTTGCCCAAGGTTTGTTTCGACAGGACCTTTACTACCGCTTGCGGGTTCTCGAATTGACCGTGCCGCCCTTGAAGGATCGCGGCCCTAAGGACATAGAAAGACTGGCCGAACACTTTCTCGACCAGTACGCTCGTCGACACCGGCGCAAAGCACGCAGGCTGAGTCGTGAGGCATTGGCCCGCCTGGTTACGCATGACTGGCCCGGCAATGTACGCGAGCTCGAGCACTGCATCCAGAGCGCGGTCGTTTTGTCAAAAGGCACTACTATCGATCAAGACCAGTTGTCATTACCCGGAACAGCCGGGTCGAGTCCGGCCAAGAGCGGCTACCTGCCGGGAACTCCCCTGGCCGAAGTAGAGCGCGATCATATTCAGCGTACCGTGGAGTCCTGTGGCGGCAACCGAACCGAGGCCGCTCGCAAGTTGGGAATCGGACGCAATACCCTGGCTAGGAAATTGAAATAGCTGTTTTAGCTGGAGGATTCCAATGAGATTCTTACGCATTCTGGCGATCTTTGTGCTCGGTTTATCGGCCTGCGCAGAAAACGATCGGGCCAACAGCCAACAAAGTGGCCTGAATCAGGAAATGGTCTGGACCCGTATACAAACACCGGCCCCCGGCAAACTGCGCGGCATGCTGGTTCGTGAGGGAGCCGACGTAACCGGATCGCATCAGCGTCTGCAATTCGTCGACATTTACACAACCCCGGCCGAGCGCGACCGCCTGTTGAGAAAATACAGCCGGCGTATTGTAGATACTCAACCCCTCAACTTGCACAGGCAGGTCGAGGCGCTGGTCGACTACACTCATCCGGATGAAATGGCGAGCTTTTTAGACTCAATCGAAAGTGCTTACCCGGCTATCGCCAAGAAAGTCATCTTAGAAGACAACTTGTTCGAGGGACATGTTGTGTATGCCATGAAAATCTCGGACAACGTCGCCGTCGACGAAGACGAACCGACCTACCTGATGGACATGCAGATGCACGCCCGGGAAGTCATGACCGCTGAAGTAGCCCTGGACGCAATCGAGTATCTGACCTCGCGCTATGCTTCTGACCCTCAAGTACAACGTTGGGTGGACAATATGGAGATCTGGATCGTTCCCCAGGTCAATCCCGATGGCAGCGCTTATGTCCATGAACAATACAACATGTGGCGCAAGAACCGCCGCCCGGACTGTCCGGTTGATCTCAACCGCAACTACGAGTGGAGCTACCGGGCTTGTTCGGGCTCCAGCGACTATTGTGACGACGACACGCATCATGGCAGCGGCCCGGCCTCCGAACCGGAGACTCAGGCCATGCAAGCCCTGATGGAAGAACTGCGCCCGATGTACTACATAAATTACCACTCCTACGGCGAGTACATCATCTGGCCGGGCGGCTGCGGGTTCGTCGACGAACACGAGCTGTTTTTACACGTCGGCCAACTACTGAACAATAGCGTTGAAACCGACAATGGCCAGACCGGTCAGTGGGAAATTGGCAACTGTCCGCAGGTTCTTTACGAAGCCCCCGGCGGCGCCGAAGACCATGCTTATGGCGCAACCGGAGCCCTCGGCTTTGTCTTCGAACTGAACAGCGGCGGGTTCCAGCCCGACTACGCTCAATGGCGCGATGTCACGGTGGAGCGTCAACGCGTCGCCTGGAGTTTGTTGCTGGATCGGACCCTGGATGGACCGGCCTTGACCGGACACACTTACGACAGCAACACCCTGGCAGCAATTGTCGCCGATTTTCAGTTCGCCAACCATCCCTTCGGTTCGGGACAGTGGACCCTGCAAACCGACAACCAGGGCCGTTTCGGACGGGCCGTCCTGCCTGAATCTGATCACGTGATTGTCTTCACCGCTAGCGGCTATATTCCAGAAACTCGCCTGGTCCACGTCAATCAGGGTCCCGTCGATTTGGATGTTCCCATGAGCGCGGGAGTCAACCAGGCACCCACGGCGGTTGCCGGGCAGGACCAGCTGGTCAACGAAGGTGACACGGTAGTTCTGGATGCCAGCGGTTCATCCGACCCAAACGGGAACACTCTCTTTTTCCGCTGGTCCCAAACGTCCGGACCGCAAGTCAGCCTGCAAGATGCCTATTCGGCCAGCCCGAGTTTCTTCGCCCCTTCGGTTGATATCGACACAGATATCATTTTCGAGGTAATCGCTTCGGATGGCGAGTTGGATAGCCAGCCCGACAGCTTGACCGTCCGAGTACGCGATATCTGGAACGAGACTAGCAACTACGATTCCCAAGACACGCCGATCAACATTCCGGACAACAACCCGAGCGGGATCACCAGCATCATTCATGTTGCCGAAAACGCACCAATCCTCAAGATCCTGGTCGAGGTCGATATCAGCCACAGCTATATCGGCGATCTTTACATTAGCCTGACCAGCCCAGCGGGTACAGTCGTTGTCTTGCATGACAACACCGGCGGTTCCGATGCTGATATTCATGAAATATATCAGCCCAGTGAATTCATCGGCGAGCTGTCCGGGGGCGATTGGCAGCTATTCATTCGCGATGATGCCGGCAGCGACGTCGGCAGCTTGAACTACTGGACACTTTCAATTGACTTGGTCGGTGAGCCGCCCTGCCAAACGGCCCAAGATTGTGATCTGCAGCACGTTAACCAGCATTCTTGTGACGACGGCCGTTGTGAGATTGTCTCCTGTGAGCCCGGCTGGGGTGATTGCAACAACCGGGCTAGTGACGGCTGTGAACACGACATCGACACTGATCCGCTACATTGTGGAAGTTGCACGCAGGCCTGTGATTTCCCCAACGCCGTCAATAACTGCCTGGCCGGTATTTGCGAAATGGGCGAATGCCTGGGCAACTATATCGACTGCAACACCCAAACAGCCGACGGCTGCGAAGTCGATCCGCTAAACGATCCGCAAAACTGCGGGGGCTGCGAGATGGTTTGCAGCCTGACACATGCTATTGCAGCTTGCACGGCCGGCCAGTGCCGGGTGGCAGATTGCGACGACCTGTGGGGCAACTGCGACGACGATCATTCCAACGGCTGTGAGGCAGATGTCTCGAACGACACCGCCAACTGCGGTTACTGCAACCGGGCCTGCGCAGCCGACAATGCGACGACAACCTGTCTGGCGGGCGATTGCCAGATTACGAGTTGCAACGCAGCCTGGGATGATTGCGACACAGCCTACCTCAATGGCTGCGAGACAGACCTGTCTAGTGATGTCGACAACTGCGGTCAGTGCACTCAGGTTTGCTACTTTGCCCGGGCAGAACGCGATTGCCTAGCCGGCAGTTGTACTCTGGGGACATGCGAACAATGGTACGGAAACTGTAACGACACCGATGCCGACGGCTGCGAGGTGTACTTGCTCGGCAACCCCGATCACTGCGGTGGCTGCGGTTTGTCTTGTGATTTAGCACAGGCCGATGCGCGCTGTGTCGACGCAGCTTGTTTGATCGACACTTGTCACGCAGGTTACGGCGACTGTAACCGCGAAGTAATGGATGGCTGCGAGGTCAGTCTCGACCTTTCTGCCGAGCATTGCAGCAGCTGCGGCAATACCTGTTACCTGTCGCATGCCAGCCCGGGTTGCCAGGCCGGCGAATGCATAGTCGCCGAGTGTGACAATCTCTTTGGCGATTGCAATGCCGACGCCCAAGATGGCTGCGAGACTTTTCTCAACATTGACCCTGAAAATTGTGGTCAATGCGGAAATATCTGCGATCTGCCGCAGAGCGCGGCCAGCTTTTGCGGGCAAGGGACTTGCATAATTTCGGAGTGTAACCCCGGGCAGGCTGACTGCAACAATACCGCAAGTGATGGATGTGAAACCAATCTCTCCAATGATCCGCAAAACTGCGGCAATTGTAAGGTAGTCTGCAGTTTCGAACACGCTGCAGCCGAGTGTCAAAACTCGGCCTGCCAGTTGGGTGATTGCACTGCCGCTTATGCCGACTGCAATGCAGACGCCGGCGATGGCTGTGAAACTGCAACATCCGCGGACACCCAAAACTGCGGCGCCTGTGGAAACTCGTGCAACCCAGGTGAAACCTGCCAAGCCGGGGCCTGTACGGCCGCCTGCCCGGATGCCGACCATGATGGGCATCCTGCCTTAAGCTGCGGTGGCGACGATTGTAACGATGCGGACAAAGACGTCTTTCCCGGCGCAAGCGAGGTCTGCAACAATCATGACGACGACTGCAACGGCGAAGTCGACGATGGGATCGAATGTGATTCTGGGTTCGGCTGTGCAACCGCAAGTGGGCCGTTTTCGATAGCGGTCCTGGTTATATTGTACTTGTTCGGGCTTGTCCGACTAAGTACTCGCAAGGGGCAACTATGATACTAATCGACTCACCCGGCTGGGGCAGAAGAGAAATCGAGCACATTGTCCTCGATTTCAACGGAACTCTGGCCTGCGACGGGAAATTGCTGGTCGATGTCGACCACCGGCTGGCCAAACTTTCGATCAAGGCCCGCCTGCATTTGTGCACGGCCGATTATTTTGGAACAGTAGCGGATGAAACCCGTCGTTTCGATCTGGCCATAAAGGTACTCAAGACAAACAACCAGGTACAGGAAAAGGCCGAGTTCATCCGCCGCCTGGGGCCGCTGCAGGTCGTCGCGATCGGCAATGGCGGGGCCGATCTTCAAATGCTCAAAGAAGCCGCCCTGGGAATTGCAGTCATCGGTCCCGAAGGCGCCTGCTCGCAAACGATTATGGCGGCTGACGTTGTCTGCTCAGACATTCAAGAAGCCCTTGATCTTCTGCTCTATACCAAGCGCCTGGCGTCTACTCTGCAACGCTAAAAGGTCTATTAGTACTGGACAAATCGCGGCCGGACGGCTATTCTCGCGACAGTATGCGAATTTGAGGACCGAAAAATGACCACAATCAGTGAAGCCCAACTTCTCAAAGAACTCCGTTTTCAGTTTACCGTTACGCGAGCTATGCTCGGGACCCTGAAGCTGGATCAGATCCTCTACATCATCTTGTCGGGCATTACTCACGGTGACGGTCTCAATTACAACCGGGCTTTTCTTTTTCTGGCTGACGAAGACGGCCGAGAATTGAGTGCTTCCACCGCGGTAGGCCCCTCAGACAAGGAAGAAGCTCACCGCATCTGGGAAGAGATGGAAAAGCACAAACCCGATCTACCGACTCTACTTGATGCTTATGAGACGGCCTGCGCAGATCCGCGGACTCGAAACCTGTCAAAACGCCTGGCCGGGTTCGGCATGCCGTTATCTGCTTCGGCGCCACCCCTGGAGGGCAAAGGCGATGTTCCCGTCCAGGCCCTGGTGGCTCATTGCGCCAATACTAAAAAACCCTACTTCTCCAATACCATTCAGGCAGTTTTTCAGCCTCCGGTAACTTCGGGTGACAAGGTTTTGCGTTTTGTAAAAGTCGCCTGTGTACCCTTGATGCTCAATGATTTAGTGATCGGTGTAATCCTGGTTGACAACCGTTACAACGAGCGCGACATATTAGAAGACGAAATGCGCGGCTTACTCACCATGGCGAATCTTGCTGCGATTGCGATCGACAAGGCTCGCTTGCACAAACGCCTAGAAGACATGGCGGCCCTAGACGGCCTGACCGGTGTATTCAATCGGCGTCATTACGAGCGCCGGCTCGAACAAGAAATAGCCCGGGCCCGCAGAGGCGGTCGCTCACTCTCTTTGCTGATTTTTGACATCGACCACTTTAAAAACTGTAATGATTCGCACGGCCACGTGTGTGGCGATTTGGTGCTAAAAGACCTGGCTGCTTTCTTAAAAGATCGTGTTCGAACCGAAGACATGGTCGCCCGCTATGGCGGCGAAGAGTTTGTTGTCCTGCTGACCGGTGGAGCGACCAAAGAAGAGACTCACCTGGTAGCCGAGAAATTACGCAGCTATGTTGCATCGCAAAGCCTGGGTGGCCGCCCGGCCGGCGAAATTACGGTCAGCGCCGGGGTTGCTGTTTTAGAGGCCGACAAACTGGACGCCGTCAAGCTTTTCAGTCTGGCCGACAAGGCACTCTATAAGGCAAAAGACGAGGGGCGCGATCGCGTTGTCATGGCCGAAAGCAGCTGAGCCTGGAGAGCATTCTTGTCGGTCCTTCGTCCTATTTCAAACATCAGCAGACGTCAACCCGGTCGATTAAAAATACCGCTAGTCTTTCTTGTGATCGGGATCGCCATCGGCGGCCTGGGCGGCTATTACCTGGGCCAAGAGCTTGCCGCCCAAGCATCAGCTGATTCGGCAAAATCTCAGACCCAAAACGCGTCGATAACAAAGCCGACCGAGCCAGTTGTTCAACCGGTTGCGGCGGTTGGGCCGGATGATCGGCCCCAAAGTAAAGAGACCGAACTGCTGAAAACCTCGCGCCGAATCGAAGCATCGGTTAAGAGTTCACTCTACGCTACCTTGGCAAAGCATATCGAAGGGCGCGAAGCCGACGTATTAAACGCACATCTCGGCCGGATAATGGTCTGGTGGTTCAATTTGCGCCGGGACGTACTGAAAAACGATCAATTACGCCTGCTGTATCTGCCGGCCGAGAACCCCGAAGATCTTCGCATTCTGGCTTTGCACTACAAGAGCCGCAAGCTGAATAAGTCATTCTCGGCATACTATTTCAAGCCGGAAGCTGCTCGCTATGGCCACTACTACGACAAAGACGGACAAGAGATAGAACTGCGCCTGGTCCAGACTCCGGTAAAACAGTACGACCAGATAACCGAGAGAATGAACCTGGCTGGTCGCCGACACAATGGTATCGATTTCAAGGTCGATATCGGGACTCCGATCACAGCCCCATTCAAAGCCCGCATCCAGCGCCGCAACTGGAGTACCCGGCTAAACGGAAACTGCCTGGAGTTGCTCTACCTCGACTCGGGCATCCACGCCCTTTTTCTGCACCTGGACAAAGTCTTACCGGCCGCCGTTCCCGGTAAAGTAGTCGAGGCCGGCACTGAAGTCGCCCACACTGGAAATTCGGGTCGCTCGACGGCGCCTCACCTGCATTACGAACTCCACGGAAAAAATGGCAAACTACTCGATCCGTTCGTGGTCAACGAGACTCTGCATCTCAAACTTGAGGGACAAGACGCTGCCAGGTTCAAGGTGCAGCGCGACAAGTTGGACAAGATATTAGTTCCTGGGGAATCAACTCGTGAATCTTCAAAACCGCCTTCCGAGTCCAGGCGCTAGATGGTGAAACCATTATCAGGCGCTAGGGGTCAAGGCGCTAGGGGTCAGACACCAGCACTTGTCACTTTTCTTACTTCTCTCGCTCAATCCACATTTTGATCCAGCTTCTTACCGGCTCCAGCGGCTTGTTCGCCCTCATCCTGCCGAGTAATCTTGTTACTTGATGATAGGAAACATCGAGCTGCTTTGCGATTTCTCGTTGGCTCAAGTTGGAACTTCGGTTCAGGGCCCATATAGCGAATCGGCGTTCAGGATTTGCACGGAAACCCATCTGAACCTGCTTCAAGTATTTCAAACTTGAGCCACAGATTTTCAAAACATCAGTCAGGACGTCTTCTGCGTCTCGTAGGCGATGGTGACTAGACTGCAGTCTCTTTTTGTTACTGGTTGAAAATGGGGCATCCCTCTTGATCCCTCTTCTTATAAACAAACCCGTCTCTTCGTTGAAATCATCCGGATATTGAATAGCCTTTCGTCGAACGGAAAGGATAAATTCGTGCATTTTTTTCCGGCCACCAAAGATGCGTAAAAATTCTTTTGTGACAAGCCAGCTGGGTGTTTGGTCTTTTCCTAGGTAGGCACGATGGCTGGTCCATGCCTCGTCTGATAATCGACGGACCAATCTGGCTTCCAGGGGGTTGAGGTGAATATAGGCGATCAGATATCGAAGGTACTCTTCATCCTCGACCAGCTGGCTTTTGTATCGACCACGAAACACCGGGCCATCCCAGCGATGCCGTTTATTGAGCCAAATGGTGTAGGTGCCGTTCATGAACTGCATTCCTTTCGACAGGTTTCCCATCACGCTTCGGATCAACAAGTGATAATGATTGGGCATCAACGAGTAGGCGTGGATTTCCAGGCCGAAGCGATCGACCATTTCTTCGAGCAGAGATAAAAAGCCATAGCAGTCGTCGGGCAGTTTGAAAATGGGAGCACGTCGGGCACCTCGGTGCATCACGTGATGCCAAGCGCCTTCATAGTCTTCTCGCTTTTTTCGAGGCATGCTGGATTGTATTTTGGGACGAGTGCATGTGTCAAGTGCTGGTGTCTGACCCCGGGTTCAGGGTTCAAGGTGCCGCGCGACAGGTTGGACAAGATATTAGTTCCTGGGGAATCAACTCGTGAATCTTCAAAACCGCCTTCCGAGTCCAGGCGCTAGATGGTGAAACCATTATGAAGCGCTCCCAGCTCTGAACCGCTTCGCTCCAATTACCACGGCGTTCATGAATCATTCCAAGCAACATGTGTGGGCCGGGCTCGGAGGCTTTCGAGCGAACCAGCCGCGACAGCTGGCTCCAGAGCTTTAGAACCGCTTGGCCTTCGATGTCGTGATCCATGGCGTCCTCAAGGGCCTCGGCTGCCAGATCTAGCTCTTTCGCCAATGCCTGACACAAGGCCGCATCAAATCTCGGCGATACCAAATCGGGGTCATTATCAATTGCCGCCTGGCCGGCCTTGGCACAGCCGGCGAAGTCTCCGTTGCGACGCAGGATGTCCATCAGGACCAGCTGAGTGTCGGCATCCTCCGGGTCGAGTGCGGCCGCAATTTTCAACTCCCGAATTGAGGCTGCCAGCTTGCCCTCATAGGCCAGGGCAATTCCAAGAGCGAAATGAACTTCGGAGGCCTTGGGTGTCATGCTGGCAGCCAGGGTCAGCGATCGAATCGCTGCTTCAGTTTCTCCGGCCTGCAGCAATGATTGTCCCAAAGCAAAAAACACTTCCGGACTTCTGCGTCCCAGTGCAATTGCTCGCATGAAATGTCGAACAGCCCTCCGGGGATCCTCACACATAAAGAGCTTCAAGCCGGCGAAAAAATGAGCATCGGCATCTTGTGATCCGTACTCAAACCCCTTTTCCAGAATCTCTGCGGCTCTTTCAAGATTGCCCTGCCTGACAAGGCTGACTGAAAGCAGCTGGTATGTTCTGGGATCTTCCGGCTTCAGTTGGCGCGCTCGGTCCAGATAAGTAACGGCCTCTCGATTGAGCCCAACCTCTTGACAGGCAATGCCCAGAGCCAGGTTGACGGCTTGATGATCCAACCCGAGCTCTTTGGCACGATACAGAGCAGTTGCCGCCAAGACAGGCTTGCCGGCCCGCAAATTGGTTAAGCCTTCGAAGAGAAATAAATCGGCGAATTTAGGCAACTGCGCGGCAGATTTCCTGAAAAGCTTTGCTGCCAAGTAGAATTTCTCTTGCGAAAGAAACACGCCGGCCTGGTTGTAGGTTGCTTCCACCAAACTTGGATCACTTTGCGCGGCGGCTTGATACTCGAATAAGGCCTCGGCAAATCTACTATCTGAATAGTATGTGTTGCCGAGATTGACTCTGGCGATTGCTGCATAATCGGGTTCTTCGATGAGCGTATGAAATTCTTTTTCGGCCTGTGTGAACTGCTTGAGTTTCACAAAGACGTTTCCCAATCCGTTGCGTACATCGGGATGCTGCGGATATTTTGAAGCCGCCCATGAATAAGTTTTGGCAGCCCCCAGCAGATCTCCGTCCAAAAAGAGAACGTTTGCCAGTCCGCATCTAATCCAGGCACCGTCTTCACCGCCGGCGATCCTGTCTCGGAAAATCTTAATCGCCTGCTTGAACTCGCCACTGCGAACCTGCTGGCAAGCTTTGTCCGCTTTTTCACAGTCGAAACCAGTTACTATTGTAATTGGCCCATTCTGATCGGATTGCGTCCGCACAATCGCCAACTGGCCGGAGCCTAAAGCACGCACGATGCGGGCCTGAAGCATATTCTTGTGCTGTCGATCGGGATCAGGGAGCTGACCCAGTGGGTCACCTTCCGAAGCTTGTACACCAGCATCGGTATATATTCCGCCGGCCAACATCAGAACCAATACGAGGAACAGCAGTTTTCTAATAGCAATACTCAACAAGCGTCGCTTAGACCCAACTTGCTGCTTGACTACCTTTCTTCTTAAAGCACCCACAAGTACCTCCCAGTCTTCTACTCATTAAAGACGGTACTTCTGGGCGGATCTGAAGCAAAATCAAGGGCTCCAGGCTCCCTACATCTGAATACAAGTACTACCTATGAAAGAGTCTTGGTCCTACGCGATCGTGAGGTTTTAATTGAAGGCTGCCGTTTGGCAAGCTGCTTTTTATGCGGAGGCCTGCTGCCCGGCTGCTCCTGTTGAGCCCGGGCAAGAAGTTCTTTTGGAAGCTTGGGCGCTGATTTTATTTGTTGCAAGGACTGATGGAGTATTTTCAGATCAGTTGCACAGCGTGCGCAAAAGGCCAAATGGCTTCGTAAGCGGTCGGCATTCTTTTTGGGAAGGTCTCCGTCATACAGAGCGGCCAACTCTTCAGTTGAAGGACATGTCAAAATCCACCTCCTGATTGTTCAATTTCTTACCTTTCCTCATGAGCTAGTCACGACGGAAGCTCTTTTAAGATCTGAAGCACTTTTTTTATTATTTCACAAGAAATCATCGAGCCATCCAACTACCTGAGATGCCTCAGAAATTCCAACTCCTGCTTTTTCCAGTATGACTCGAATCCGGCGTCTGGCCTTGGACAATTCGTCATAAACTCGTTGTCGTTTCTGAAAACCCATAACCTTTTGAATCTCGGCCCCAGACATGCCCTGAACAGCATACATCATCAAAATTGATCTCGTCTGGGCAGGTAGTGATTCTACTGCAGCAACTAATTTCTCCCCTACTTGTTTGGATAAAGCTTGCTGCTGTGCAACCTCAAGGGCCAAGTCAGGCCGGGACCATGGTTGAAGATCTGCCAGCTCGATTGTTCGCTCGTTTCCTCCGATTACCCGCCGATCGACACTTAGCGGAGGCACCCGCCTGATCAAGTCAGTGTATATTGTCTGCATGTTTTTTTCGGATAACCGGTCAAATATCTCTGCCAACTGCTTGTCAAATTCATCCAGGCTGAGAGCGGCTTTGGAACTTCTAAGGGTTTCGAATGCTTCACTTTCCGAAAGCCCGTCCCAGAAAACCAACTTATAAATATCGCGCCCAAGTTCAGACAGGTCTTTGATTTCTTTAGGCAGTAGCCTGCGGCCTTCGTTCTCCCTGAACCAGTCACGAAACAAATTTTTTACTACCAGGGCCAGCCAGGTTACGAACCTGCTACGGCCGCCGTACTGCTCGAGCGAATCCAGGTATTTACGCAGGCGATAAAAATCTTGTCCATCGGCGCCCGGTTTGCGTAAACCCTCGAGAGCAACCAGGACCAGTTCAGATGCCTGGTCTATATCGTTGCGGGCATAGCGCCAGGCCAAGGCATACAAAAAACCACAATAGTCTCGAACAAACTTTTTCCAGGCCTGAAGATCTCCGTTGACGACTTTTGTCAGTAGTCGCACTGGCCGATCTTCGGGATATGATCGTTTCTTGCCGGTTGCCATGTATAGCATTCTAGCTGATCTGGGCCACACAGCAAGAAGTCACCATTAGGAACCCCTAAACGCACCTGCCACCACATTTACGCACATGTGGAATTACAGATAGAAAGAAGAGATTGGGCTTATTCCCGCCTATGATGACACCTGAACCCATCAAGCACTACATTCCGACGGGTCGGAATCGTTTTTGTAAAAAACAGTTCGCACCTGGCGTTCGGTATAAGACCCCAGTGACTCCATGACGCGGTATATCATTCAAACAAATCAATAACTTATCCTGTGGGTATACTTTATGCATGAGGGCGAGCATCTTCATTTAAAATTGCTGGCTATTCGAGCCAAATACTATGGTTTTTGGGTATTTTTTAGGAGGGCTGGAATGATTCAACCTGAGATGGAAAGAGAAGAACTTGAGTTAGTGTTGACAACTATTGGAGAATTTGCCAAGCGGAAGCTTGATATTGATACCCGCCTCGAGTGTGATCGAGCCGAAAGATGCCCCGAGGAAATAATTCGTGAGCTTTTAGGCCCCGATGTCGGTCTGCACCTGGCCTTCATTCCCTCCCTTTACGGGGGACTAGGCGGCGGAGCCAACGACATTTTTCAAATCTCGGAAAAAGTTGCCGGAATCGACCTGGGCATTGCGACTTCGCTCCTGGGCGTATCTTTGGGAACAGACCCGATTCGAGTAGGCGGAACGGACGAACAGAAGCTGCTCTGGATGAGCAAGGTTGCCGAACATGGATTGGTTGTGGCCTATGCAGTCACCGAGCCCTCGGCCGGATCCGATTTGGCTCACATCAAGACCAAAGCCACACCGGTAGTACAAGACGGAAAGACGGTGGCCTATACCCTAAACGGCAACAAGCAATTCATAACCAACGGCGGAATCGCCGACCTTTACACCATTCTGGCAGTGACTCCGGGAGGACCTTCGTTCTTTGTAATCGAAAAAGGCACGCCGGGCCTGATCCCGGGACCGCCCGAGGTCAAGCACGGTATCCGGTTGTCGAACACAACCCCGCTGTCTTTAGAAGATGTCAGGGTGCCGGTTGAGAATTTACTCGGCGGAGTCGAAGGCCAGGGACTCCGTCAAGCCGCCGAAGTTTTTGGATACACCCGGGTAATGGTAGCCTCTTTTGGACTGGGCTGTGGAGTAGCCGCTCTCGAAAAGGCCATCGCCTACGGTAAAGAGAGGTACCAGGGCGGTTCTCTGCTGTGCGAAAAAACCGGTTGGACGCACAAACTGATCGTGCCGCATGCCGTCGCACTCGAAGCCGCCCGGGCCCACATCGAAGAAGTTTCGAAGCGACTGGATAGCGGTGAAACCAAGCTCGAAGTCGACGGGGCCATTTCCAAGCTGACCGCGACCGAGGCCGGCAATGCAGCCGCGGAGGCCGCGATTCAGGCGCATGGCGGTTATGGATATATCAATGCTTATGAAGTTGAGAAACTCAAACGCGACGTACGCATTACCTGTATCTATGAGGGAACTACTGAGATCTGCCAGCGCACAATCGCCCAGGACCGTTGGCGACTCCATTTGCTCACCAAGGGCGAAAATTACAAAACACGGGCCAGCCAATTAGACCAGCTCGAGACTCAATCTCCGGGTTGCGGGGCCGAGATGTGCGCCCGGTCTGCCAGAGCGCTGGCGGAAATTATGGAAGTTTGTCGGATCAAACGTCTAACCCGTAACCAACACATATTGTTCTGCCTGGGGCTGCTATGCGCCCATGTCGAAGTATCGGCGGCATTTTGCTCAAAAGTAGCCTCAAAAGAACGCGGCACTTCTCGACTAGCACTTGATACATTGGCGACCATGAGTAGGCTGTGGTCACGACGAGTCGCCCAGGAAATCTCATCTGAAGGGCTTACCTTGATTTCCGGCTCAGGTGCCTTGACCGGGCCGGCCCTGAAATCGTTCGTCGAGTTGATTGAGCTGGACCAGATCCACCAGGGCATGGCCGGCAATCTCGACGATCTTGGCTCTGTGGCTCAAGCTTTAAACTCCAACTAGGGGCACATTCATGAACAAGTCAAAACCAAACGTTCCAGTAGCAATCATCGGTCTTGGAGCTGTAATGCCCGATGCCAATAACGCCAAAGCCTTCTGGCACAACATTTGTTCGGGCAAAGACAGTATCCGCGAGGTTCCTCAGAATCGCTGGCGCTTGGAAGACCATTACGATCCAGATCCCAAGGCACCCGACAGGACCTATTCAAAGATCGGCGCTTTCGTCAGTGATTTCGAATTCAACAGCCTTGCCTTCCGGATACCTCCCCGGGTTGCAGCCTCTATGGATGAAGTCCAGAAATGGGCGGTGGTTTCGTCTGAGCAGGCTATTGCGGACGCCGGATATGACAAGAAAGAATTCGATCGCAATCGCACCGCAGTCATAATCGGCAACGCCATGGCCGGTGAGATGCAGTACTTCACCAACATGCGCATTTATCAACCACGCTACGCGCGGGTATTGAGAGAGACTGAGTCATTCAAAGCCTTGCCCGAAGACATTCGCCAACAGATTCTCGAAGAGTTTCACTCGACTTTCGTAGAAAATCTGCCGCCGATTACTGAAGACAGTATGCCCGGCGAATTGTCCAACATCATCGCCGGCCGGGTGGCCAACGTATTCAGCCTGAGAGGCCCAAACTATACGACCGATGCGGCCTGTGCCTCGTCTCTGGCGGCCCTGGAGTCGGCCGTGACCGGTCTGGCTGAGGGGCGTTTCGACATGGTTTTGACCGGAGGAACCGACTCGAGCATGTCTCCCCACGTTTTTGTCAAGTTCTGCAAGGTTGGCGCTTTGTCTGCCGAAAAGAGCTGTCCTTTTGACAAAAACGCCAACGGCTTCGTAATGGGCGAGGGTTGCGGCATCTTATTGCTCAAGCGCTTAGATGATGCCGAACGTGATGGTGATAATATTTACGCAGTCCTGCGGGGCTTGGGATGTTCTTCTGACGGCAAGGGCAAGGGCATAACCGCTCCCAATCCGATTGGCCAACAACTGGCAATGCAGCGAGCCTATGAAAACAGCGGGATTTCCCCGGCTGAGGTTTCACTGCTCGAGGCGCACGGGACATCTACAGCGGCCGGAGACAGAGTCGAGGGTCAGCTGGTGTCTGAATTCTACAGCGCGGCCGGGGCAAAGAAGAAATCTATCGCTATGGGATCGATCAAATCCCAAATCGGACACCTGAAAAGCGCCGCCGGTGCGGCAGCCCTGATCAAGACCGTCCTGGCAATCCACGAGAAAGTCATCCCCGGCTCGTTGAACTTCGTAACTCCCAACCCTGAAATTCCGTTCGACAGTTCTCCGGTCTTTGTTCCCCAAAAGACCCATGAATGGAAAGTCGCCGATGGTAAGCCAAGAGTCGCGGCCTTGTCGGCCTTCGGTTTTGGCGGCACGAATTTCCACGTTGTTCTGAGCGAATACCATCCGGATGACAGGCCCAAGGCCTTTTTTGTTCCTGAAACCGACCAGAAAAAACAAAAGAAATCGCAGCAGCCGATTCTGGCGCTGGGCGCTAAGGATCCAGCCTCTTTAAAAGCGGCCCTCGAAGCCCAAATCGAGAACCCCGAAAACGATCCGGTTGAAATCAAGCCTGACGTGCTTCTAGCTACCGAACGAATAATCATCGACTATAATGGCTCCGACGAACGTTCCAAGCGTGCCAAGCGAGCCCTGACAATCTTGGGCAACGAAAGTCCAAAAGCCTGGCAGGCCCTGACCGGCCAGGGCATCTTCCGCGGAAGCGGCCTTGCTAAGAAAGTAGCCTTTGTGTTTCCAGGCCAGGGCTCGCAATACGTCAACATGCTCAAAGAACTGAGACAACATGAACCCGTCGTAGCCGAAGTCTTCGCCGAAGCCGATGAAATCATGACACCTGTTCTGGGAAAGCCCTTGACTGATTTCATCTATACCGAAGACAGTCCGGCAGCCAAGGAGGCCTTGCGCGACACCAATGTCTGTCAGCCGGCAATGCTGGCTGGTGATATCGCTATGGCGCGACTCTTCGAACAACATGGTATCCGCCCTGACATGGTCGCCGGTCACAGCCTGGGTGAATATGCTGCCCTGGTAATAGCGGGCATGCTTTCTTTCCCGGAGGCCATGCGGGCTGTCAGCTCTCGGGCACGAGAAATGTCCGGCGTGCGTGTCGAGGATCCCGGCAAGATGGCCGCCGTCTTAGCTCCGGCCGATAAAGTCCATGAGATCCTGGCCGGGATCGATGGCGTAGTACCGGCCAACATGAACTCCCACAACCAGACGGTTATCGCCGGCGCAAGCCAGCCTTTTGACGTGGCGATGCAGCGATTCAACGACGCCGGAATCAGGGCGATTCAGCTTCAAGTCTCACATGCATTTCATTCATTTATTGTAGCCCCGGCAATGGAACCTCTGCGGAAAATGCTGGGCAAGTTCAACTTCCAGCCACCCAAAATACCTTTAGTCGCAAATCTGGATGCCAAGCTCTATGATCCCGATCCTCGGGCAATGGAGTCCAATCTCGACCGGCTGGCCAAACAAATTGCCTCGCCGGTGCGTTGGGTTGAAAGTCTCGAGCAGATGTACGCTTTGGGCGCCCGAATATTCGTCGAAGTCGGCGTCAAACGCGTGCTGGCCAATTTCACCACGGACGTGCTCGACGATCCCGAAGTTGTCTCGGTTTGTTCCAATCACCCCAAGCTCGGTGACTTTGCATCTTTCAATAACGCTCTGGCCGCTTTGGCCGCTGCCGGTCAGCCGCAACCCAAGCCTACGGATAGCCAAGTTGATCAGATCATCTCCGCCGAGCGGCCGCTCGAACCGTCAACGCCAAGAACCCAGCCAACCGCCGACGTCAATTCGGTTGAAATCGTTATCAGCGGCACCGGTCTGGGCCTGCCGGGGGTCAATCACCCGGTTTTCGACGAAAACAATGTTGAAAATATTCTGGCCGGCCAATCTTGTATCGATCCGCTGCCCGAGCATGAACGCCAACAGCTGGCCAGTCAGCGAATCGTGCGTTTGATCAAGGACGCTCCGGGTGGCCCGACATTTGAAGTCATCGATGATCCTGACCAAGTCGTACAGCTGTCGGGTCGCAAGGGAGAATTCAACCTGGCCGAAGAATTCGGCCTGGACCCCAAAAGAGTAGAAGCCTACGACATCACCACCCAACTTGCGATCGGAGCCGGACTGTGCGCCCTGCGAGATGCCGGCATTCCGTTGGTCATGCACCATCGCAACACGACTACCGGAAGTAAATTGCCTTTGGGGTATCACCTGCCTGAACAGCTGGCCGACGAAACCGGTATTATTTTCGCCTCAGCCTTTCCGGGCTACGACCAACTCGTCCAGCAAATGAACCGGCGTAAACGTGACGATCTGATCGAATCCCGAATTGAAGAACTTAGGCTGCTGGCCGAAACTGTCGGCCCCTTGCATGCAGTCAGCCGGCGGATCGAAGAACTGGAAAAAGAGCGCGGCCAGCGCTACAACCTGGATCGAAAGTTTCTCTTCAGAACATTGGCCTTCGGCCACGCCCAGTTGGCAGAACTAATCGGGGCCCGTGGTCCCAACATCCAGGTCAATGGAGCCTGCGCCTCCACCACTCAGGCCCTGTCAATCGCTTCGGACTGGATCAAACTCGGCCGTTGTAAGCGGGTGCTGGTGGTTGGCGCGGACGACGTCACCAACTCCAACCTGGCCCCCTGGCTGGTGGGCGGAATGTTTGCCACCGGAGCGGCCACCAACGAAGCCAATCTGGAAAAAGCGGCTTTGCCTTTCGATCGCCGGCGCAACGGAATGATCACCGGTATGGGCGCCGTCGGCCTGGTTGTCGAAGATCGCGTCGAATGCGCCAAACGCGGCATGCACGGCCTGGTACGCATTCTGGGTTCGGTTGTGGCCAACAGCGCTCACCATGGAACCCGGCTAAACCAGGATCACATCGCCCAAACCATGGAGAAGTTGATCCGCCAGGCCGAAAAAGAACACGGCCTCGATCGCCAGCAGATGGCACCCCAGACTGTTTTTGTGTCGCATGAAACCTATACTCCGGCCCGGGGCGGCAGTGCCAGCGCCGAAGTGCATTCACTACGCAAGGCATTTGGGAGTGCGACCGATAAGCTGGTAATTGCAAACACTAAGGGCTTCACCGGCCATCCGATGGGGGTCGGGATCGAAGACGCCGTGGCGGTGAACATTCTGGCGCGTCAAATCGTACCCCCCATTCCTAATCACAAGGAAGTCGATCCCGAACTGGGCCATCTAAATCTGTCCAAAGGCGGCCACCACGACGTCCGCTATGCAATTCGCATGGCCGCGGGATTCGGGTCGCAGCTGGCCATCACCCTGACCGAAAGACTTGAAAACAACGGCACCAGAATGACCGACCAGGCCCGGCATGCCGACTGGTTGAGCAAAATGACCGGAATCGACCAGGTCGAAACCGAGATAGTCAACAAAACCTTGCGAGTCAAAGACAACTCGGGCTCAATCAAACAGGCCAAGCCAGCAAAAGAAGCCAATCCGGCCCCGGCTGCGCAGGCTGCGGCTGAGAAAACCGAGCCGGTCGAGAAACCAGCTGTAGAAGTCGTTGAAGAGATTATACCTCAGCCACAGGTTGTAGCGGAGACCGCCGAGACTACGGCTATGGTCACGTCCGAAAAAACCGGTTACCCGGTCGAGATGCTCGAACTCGACCTCGACCTGGAAGCCGACCTGGGGATCGACACGGTCAAGCAGGCCGAGATGTTCTCGGAAGTTCGGGCGGCCTTCGATATTCCCAAGCAAGACGACCTGAAGCTGTCCGACTACCCGACTCTGGGTCACATCATTCGCTTTGCCGAAGGCAAGCTAGGTGCGAAGCCGATAGAGCCAGAAGTACAAAAGGCTGAAAAAGCCGTCGAAGAAGTCGTTGAAGAGATTAAACCTCAGCCACAGGTTGTAGCGGAGACCGCCGAGACTACGGCTATGGTCACCGACAAGATCCTTTCGATCATGTCCGAAAAAACCGGTTACCCGGTCGAGATGCTCGAACTCGA
>JAFDKH010000079.1 GCA_019307065.1 Deltaproteobacteria bacterium | reverse complement strand
GCTTCGCAGTTGGTCAGGACAGGCTGCACCCCCAAGACCTACTGGATGCCAGAGTTTGTGAAACGGCGCCCTATTCCGGGATACTGCAGCATCCGTGTGACGGTACGCCGGGCTGGTTCACCTTGAATTTGCGCGGCGGAATCAACTTCAACAAGCGCCTGGGGCTTTTCCTGGCGCTTAGTAACCTTTCCGACACGAACTATCGCAACCACGGTTCGGGTTTCGATGCGCCGGGTTTCGATGCCCGCCTGTCGCTGATAGTTGATTTCTAAGAAAAAAGGACGACGGCCGAAACCATCGTCCTTTATTGATCGGGGCGACTGGATTTGAACCAGCGACCACTTGCACCCCAAGCAAGTGCGCTACCAGGCTGCGCTACGCCCCGGCGCCTATTGACGCCCGGCTTATGTAGCACCACGATCGTTGGGTGTCAAGATGTAGACAGATGTAGACATGCTTTAGTTAAAGTCGTTTTCCGAAATACAGCAAATACACAGGCGGATCATCAATGACGTGATCATAGCAAGTCAGTCGTCTCTCGACCAGCACCTCAAAGCCCATGTTCTTATAGAACCGGACCGCCGTGCGATTGTGTGAGGTGGTTCCAAGATGTACACCGGGCACAGCTGCGGTTCTCAAGATCTCGAAATAGGCCTGCATCATGGCCTGACCGATACCCTGTCCGCGCAAACCGGGATCGGCGATGTTGATATGCAGATGGGCCGGATATTTGTCAAAGATCTCCTGCTCGGGGATTTTCAATTCCTTGCGTTTACGGCTCAGCCGCATGGCCCGCAGGAAACTTCGATTAACCGGGCGAAGCCACCATTTTGGATTGAACATTCGCATGGTGATGCCAGGCAGAATCTTTCTGTTGAAGACGCGTTTCTGGATTTTGGAATCAAGGCAACCCAGCAGATAAGCTTCTACCCGATGATTAACCACCGACACCAGCGCACATTCAGGTTCGTGATCGGTATAATAACTCGAAAACATATCAGCAAATTCGGCGCGGCCTTCGAACCAGGCTTCTTGGGGCCGGCCTAATAAACCGGTTTCGCAGCAGATATGTCTTACTCGCCGCCGATCTTCAAGTCGATAGCCCCTGACGATGTAACGTCGTCCATCGCCGGTGGTTCTTCCGTAAACTACTCGAATCAATGTTTTTCCCTCATATGGGAGAATATCGTGTAAACTGTTTTTCAAACAAGTACTTCAGAAAAGGAGGATTCAGGTGAAAAATACCTGGACGAAATTGACCTTGATGTCTAGTGGATTTATTTTCTTAATCGTATCCGGTTGTGGAGGCAGTAATAATGGTGGAAACGTCTGCGACGGAATCACCTGCTCCAATCATGGCGACTGTGTTGAGGTTGATGGAGCAGCTTCGTGCAGGTGTGACTCGGGTTATGTCGCCGACGGACTCCACTGCGTATCAGAAGATCCCTGCGCCGGTCAGGATTGTTCAGGTCACGGCACTTGTGTGAACAATTCGGGAACGGCCGAATGTAATTGCGACCAGGATTATCACGCCGTCGGACTGACCTGTGTCTTAGGCGCAGATCCTTGTGACGGTATCACCTGTTCGGGTCACGGAGCCTGCCAGGACCAGGCTGGCACGGCCTTTTGTGATTGTGATTCGGGTTATCACGCCGTTAGCGGCCCTGATTGCGTCGCCGACGATCCCTGTGACGGAGTAGGCTGCTCTGGTCACGGAACATGCGACGGGGCAACAGGCTCTCCGGTATGCACATGTGACGCGGGATATCATGTGGACGGAGAAGGTACTCATTGCCTGCCCGACGTAGATCCTTGCATAGGTGAAACCTGTTCGGGTCATGGCAGTTGCGTGACAAACGTCGATGGTTTTGCCGAGTGTCAGTGTGATGCCGGTTTCCACCCGGTTGGCCTCACCTGCGTTGCCGACGGCGATTGGCCGCCCAGCATTGATTCTCTCTATGAGGTAGGTGTTGGATGTGTTCTGCCCGCCTGTGATCCTATGGGCGATCCCGGCTACGATCCAGCGGGAAATTGGGAACGGACCCTGACCACGACAGCCTCGGATTGTTCAGCAATGATTGGGGCGATTGACGCCCGTGCTAAGGTAGGAAATGTTGCCGTCGAAAGTCCTATTGCGCTGACCACTTTCAGCGGAACATGTGACTACAATGACGAACAGGAACACGTCGGCACGGTAAAGAACGGAATCATCGCCTCATGTGACTCAAACTTGCAGACATTAGATATTATTTCTATCGAAACCGGTATAGTCACCTGGAGTGGGACCGAGGGCATCGGCACGGCTCGCGTCTACCTGGTAGATGTTCCGATTTATGTCGGTGGTGACTGCCTGATGGAGATGGACGTAGTTTACGAAAAACTGCCCTAGGACGACTTTAGAGTCAATTCATCGGATCAACGAGACCAGCCTGGCGACCAGGCGTACTGTGGTCGTCAGGGCTTCGAGCCGGCGCGGATACGGGGCGATGATCAGCTCCTGGTTTTGCTGAAGGCGCTTGAAAGAGCCCGAACCCAGCGGGGCGTTGTTCCAGGTCTTGAAGGCATTTAGTGTTACGAAACAGGCCAGGTATGGTGATGCAACTTTGGCGGCAACCGAGTCTAATAGGCGCGTCCTGTCATTCCTCCATTTTTTTGGGTCTAGGCCGTCGCTTCCCATGTGTAGATCCGTTGTCAGAAGATCGATATCTCCTTTTTGCTTTCGAAGAATCAAAGAAGTGAACAATTTTTCCTGATCCTCGTCGATGACATAGAAGACAAAGGCTGTCTTATCCGGCCACAAATGATCGAACACAAACTGGACCCAGCTATACGGGGGTAGCGGTCCGGGGGGCGTTGGCGGCTCAACTCGATAGCCTGCTCCGCGCTCTTGTCTGATTGATCCGATCAGGGTGAGCATTTGTTCGACATAGTCCGTGTCGTATGACAGCCTGGATTCGGCCCGGGTAAGTGTCCGGCGTAACATTCCATCTTCCAGACTGAGCACGCGCTTGGCACAATAGCGACGGCGCAATTCAGCTAAATCCTCAACTGGTCTGCCGATCAGCTCAGGCATTGGTCGACCGCCCAGGATGGCGTGAAAAACGATATTGTCATGATGGACCAGCACAAGCCAGCCGGCCTTTTTCCCGGGCGCAGGCCTGCCTGGCCCGCGGATAAGATTGGTCCAGTGGTCGGGATGACAATCGATGACCGCAATATCTTTAGAAATCACTTGACCACCTCAAGCGGTCTAACCGAAATAGGCGGCATAGGCAGACTGAACACTCGTTGGCCCTTGAACTCCTCGCCAGTCCACAAGTCGGTCAATTGACTGACTTGCGTAAGCGACAGAGCCGCAAAACGCTCCTCTTGGGTTGGATTGGCGAGCCACAAGATTTCTTTCTTACCGGTATGCTTGCAGATGTCGATCTGCAGATCTGATGGGTCCGGCAGGGCCTGACAGCCGGCCAATTGCCCGGCAACCGTCATTATCCATGAAAGGTCGCCGAGATCGGAAGACTGCTCTACTAGCCGTTTTAGAAGCACCAGCCTGCCTTGTCCGATCTGGTAAACTTTACTGTACGGGACATTAGGTAGTTTTTCACTCTGCGAGCCAAGTCTATCTTGGAAGGTCTTGTCTTTTTTACCGCTCTCATCGAATTTGGGAATGTCAGGCCCGATTATCAGAGTTCCACCCTGGTCAACAAATTCGAGAAGATCCACAGCTGCCTGGTGCTCGAGGATTTCCATGGTGGGCATGACGGCTAAACGATAGCCGGCCAGGTTACCTGTTGGTTGGTTGGGTTCACCAAGATCAAAACTCAAGCGGGCCCTGGACAAGGCTCTGAACAGAGACTCTTGTAGAGCAACGGAGGTAGATGCTGGAGCATGTTTCAAACCCAATGGAATTTCACGACACCAGCCGAGAGCACTCAAGCCCAGGCCGCCTAGCGCCATCGGCGAAAGGGGTTCAAATACATTGGCCAGGTTTTCCAAGCGACCATAGAGTCGCGAGGTCAATAGCACGGTGTCTGTGGCGCGCTTAGTGCCCTTTAAGCAAGCTGCAAAGCTCAGGTACTTCTTATAAAAATCGGCGCGCAGTTGGTCGACTGAGCCGTCTCTTCGAATGGGAGCGCCATACCAGCGCTCCCGGTCGACGAGCATATAAAAATTGAACCATCTCAGTCCGTGCATACTGGCTGCCAGGGTATTGAACACCTGGTCTTCAAAATCTATCGGGGGCCAAGAGTGATAGCAGCCAGAGCCGAATTCAGGAGCATATGGATAGCGGCTGGCGCCGCACAATGACACGCAGCGCGATTTGAGAGTCTGGTAATCTTTGGCTTGGTAATACATGTCCATGCCGACCAAATCGACAGATTGCTCGAGAGCAGCAAGATCACACGGCGAACGAAAATCACCCAACGGGTAGTTGTGGGTGATTGGCACTCCAGTCAGGCCGTGCGATTCGAACAGCCTGGCGACTTTCACAACAGTGTTCCTCATCAGGAATTCTTTAAAAGCCGTCCAATCCAGGTAGTAGGCAAGTTCTTTAATGTTGGTGGCATCGAAACTAACCGGTGGATTCAATTGCTCGAAATCTCCGAGATTGGTTCGGTAGGCCTTGTTCAATTTCGAGATCGTTGTGTATTTTTCTTCAATGTAATTGCGATACTCTGTAACGGCTGCCTCGCAATAATCGCAGTCGAACGCACCGGTTCTGAAAAAGAAGGTCATCTCATTGTCGGCCTGCAGCACTATGATCGGACCGTCGGGATGCAGTCTGCTCTTCAATATTGGAGCCAGAGCTGCAAGGTGTCGATCGAACTCCTCATACAACTTTGAGCCGGCATGCGTTATGGTTGGAAACATGCGCGGCGGAGCGGGTACCCAGATCGGGTTGCCCTCCGGCCCGCGGGCCAACATATCCTGATTGTATAGCAGCCGTTCAGGGTATCCGAAAGCGGTGATCTCTGCATTGGCATGCGGGCCGGGCCTGACGATAACCTTTAGATTTCTTGCGTGAGCCAAATCCAAAAAAGCGCCAATGTCGCGCGGGCCTGAAAAATCATGACTGCCATCAGGCAACTCGTGCGGGCCCCAGGGGACATAAACCTCGATACAACCAAACCCTAACTCCGTTACGCGATCGAGAATTTCTTCCCATCTGGAAGGTTCGAGACGCCAGGGTTGCACCGATCCGGACATCAGCGGGAACGATTTTCCATCAATTAAAAGGCCGTCACTATTGATTTCAACACTCATATATTTACCTTGAGAAGTAGACGCAATGGAACTTAGCATGCCGACCTTGCAGATTCAAACTTGGTGTAATCTCCTTTACTTTCAATAGATTCTAAAATAGATTTAATCAAATCATCTATTGAAATGGGAGAATTTTATGCAAAGATCTTTGTTGATCTGGTTGTTTTTAGCAATCTTTGCCTTGCCCGTTATGGCCGACCAGCCCGAGTCAGCTATCAACAAAGAAACTTCAGATGATTCCTCGAATGAGGTGGTTGAAACTGAGGATAGTGAATCGGTTTCCGACAGCTTAGTTCGCCCGCCCCTGATTCAAGTGGGCAAGGCGTCTTTTGACCTGGGAATCGAATATCGTTTACGCAACATTTATATCAACCCTCTTCAGCTCAATGGACTAGATGCAGTTGAAGTGGGCTACGGCATTCAGCGTTTGCGAACCGCTTGGAGTTTCGATTGGGATGACAAAGTAAAGATTAATGCCCAAATAGATTTCTTAGACGGTGTGCTGTTCGGTGATAACGGCCTGATTTACGGTGATTCTCCCTACCCCAACGAAGGAACTTCATCTGCGGCCCGCTGGCCAAACGAAGCCGGGATTGCGGTTGTCCTCAAAGAAGGCGGCGATCCTCTTGATTCCGATTCTTACACCTACGGTTTGAAAGAAATGGACCCGGTTTATGTTCGACGCGCCTGGGGCGAGGTTTGGATCGGTTTTGGAATGTTGCGGGTCGGCCGTATGCCCGCCCATGATGGCCGTAATATTCTAGGCAACAGCGGAGATAACGATCTCAATCGTTTTGGCAGTGTCGGGCGTGGAAATACTGCCGACCGAATTCTTTTCGGCACTAAGCCGATCCAAATCGCCAAGGCCTTGATGTCTGGAGATCCATCAGAAGCCGACTCCCGACAAGATCGAGGTCTTTTCTTTGGGATGGCCTATGATCGACTGGTGGATGACGCCATTCAGTTATCGGCAGACGATGCCGGCCAGTTTGGCACATCAGCCTATTACTTGATTCCCGAATTCGATCTGTTCGGAGTCACGATTCGAGATATCAAACTCTTAGGTGCCTTTGCTTATCGCAATTCGGATGACGTGCAGACCGACGTTTTTATTACACCTTTCGAGTTCAAATTTAGTATTGAAGATGATTTTCATCTGGAGTTTCAAGCAGCGGTAATTTGGGGAAAAACTCGTGAGGTTTCAGATGCATTAAGCTTGATGTCGGGACGCACACCGGTCGTACAAGATCTCTTGGGTTATGGAATGTTCGCTATCGCCGATTATGATCTCGGGCCGGTCACCTTCACACTTGAATTCGATTATGCCTCAGGCGATGACGATCCGCGTCCCGAAGCGGACAACGTAGTTAAAGATTTCTTTTTTGCAGAAGATACAAAAGTTGGTCTGCTGCTCTTTCCTCAGGTCCTCGCCTACGAGACAGCTTGTTCGGCCGCCGCTGCAACAGCAACCCTGAAAGGGTTGGGTGCGACTGCCCTGCCCTCGACCCGGATGGCGACCGGAGGGGCATTTACCAATGCGATAGCTCTGTTTCCTCAAGTCACATGGCATATCACGGATGATATTTTTATCCGCTTTGGGGCCTTGATGGCCTGGGCGGCTGCCCCGGTAACAGACCCTCACGAGACGCTATTGCATGAAGATGGCGATTCAATCGAAGATGATGCGGTCAACTTCAACGGCGGTCCGCCGGGTAACTACTACGGTACTGAATTTGATCTGCGCATCTCAGCCAGGTTGTGGGGGCATTTCTACTTTGATCTTGAAGGCGCCATCTTATTGCCGGGAGACGCGCTCCAGGATGAACACGGTGATGCAGTAATGAGCGCCATGGCTGAGGCGCGCTTTACTTTTCGTTACTAGGAGCTAAGAGATATGACTTTCAGAAAACTTTTTGACGGTTTTATACTCGTGCTAGCTATGAGCCTGCTTGCGCCAGCCTGCGTTTACGACCCGCCGCCTGAGATCTTCGAGTCGACCCCTGCTCAAGGGGCTATCTTCACGGATGTGAGTGGAAGTCTGGTAGTGGTCTTTTCAGAGCCAGTCGACCGAAAGACAATCGAAATCAACCTTGCCAAGCGGAGAATGGATATTGAAGGACATCTGCTGCCGTTCTGCGAGCCTGGCCAGATGAAAGACTGTGCACCCCTGGTAGCCGGTCCTTGTAGCCCGCAAGGAGGTTGCCCGGGAGGAAACCTAGTCCTAAGCGAGGACCTTACCCAGTTCAGCCTGGATCCTGACGAAGATTTGCTGATTGACAAATATGTATTGAGGATTTCAGCCGGGTTGCAGGATCAACAAGGTAATTCAACTGGGGTACCGATTGATCTTCTATTTTTTGCTTCTCCGGTTGGAACAGCTGGTCCAACGACTTTTCAGCCCGGTTTGATTTTGACCTGGATGGAGTTGGACAGGCCCTTCGATTTTCCGCTCGAGGTCTACTGGCATATCCGCGTTGACCCAGATACCGGCCGGATTTTTGGTGGTGGCTGTGATGGAGATGCCAACGATCCCGACGGCGAAAGGATATACGACCATGAACTTTGGCATCCAGTGCCGTATCTGGAAGAAGAGGGTTTCAAACTCGTGTTTGACGGCCTGGTCCAAGACGCTCAAGTCCAGGATGCCGAAGGCAACCTCGTCGACGGATACATACTCACGACCAACCCATTTTATATCTATTGTGCCCAGCCACAGGTCGAGGTCATGGATGGAATAGTTACGATGTCGATCTACACTGACCAGCGTACCGGCAGGCAAGTCGCCAATGGCACATTGACTTCCGATGAAACCTACATTTTCGATACTCCGGCCCACAGTCACCCGCAACTTGCTTCCGGCATCGTTGAGGGCTATCGCCTGGTCGGTGCCGAAGTCCAAACAGATAAAATCTGGACCGATTGTGGAGATCTGGAAACAGTCACGCGACCCTGAGGTCAGCTTCTTTTATCGATCTTTTATCTTGTTGAAAGATTTTCCAAGGATTTCCCAAACCAATTCTGGTCGGGCACACTTGATATCGATCAGATGACAACCTAAATATCCCCAAGCGGCGATATTACGGATACCTGTTTCGACCATTACGTCGATGGCTTGGGTGACTTCTTCTTCGCGATCCTCGGGTAAAATGAATGCCAACACCCAGGCTTGAGCTTCTTTTTCATACTTGTCGCAAAGCTGTTTTACGCGCGAGCAGTGTTTACGAACATATTCATCTACATCACCGCCAAATAGCGCCCAGTACGGGTCGGTTCCGAAGATATCAATATCACTCAAACCGGCGATCTCTTCCCAGGCAGCCGTTCCGGCTGCCTGGCCCATCATTTCGCCACCCTCGTCGGGCAGGACACACACACAGTTTCGCATTCCCAGTTCTTTGGCATCCTTACAGTTCTTGTCGAGAAAGCGAAGCAGGGACTGTTGTCTGAACTGGACTACCTGGCTGGTGAGTTCCCCTGGCATATCTTCGTTGTACTCATCTTTGTACAGTTTGCGGCAGACATCACAGCGACAGGCCCAATTGTCCCAGGAGGACGGGTCCATGAAGTTGAAATGATAATGTGGCTCATCCCAGAAACAAATATCAGCGCCTAAATCGGCAGCGCGTTGCGTCCATTGAGCCTGGAAACTTATAAAATCAGGGCTATTGGGACAAGCTGCCGGCAGGCTCTGTCCGTTCACCGAGATCTGGCGGGCTGCCAAGTTTTCGGCGACGAACTTCGAAAAAGTCTCGCCACCGTACAAGCCGCCCAGCCCCCATGGATCGAGGTATACCTCCAGGCCTCGGTCCTTACTGAGACGAATGATTTTCTCCACGGCCTGATTGTAGAAAGCCATGTCGGTTTCCGAGTAGCAATGCACAATGAAATTACATCCGTGTTCGACTATATCGTCGAGATCGCGTTCAACATGACGTGGATCGCGAGTATGAAAGTAGGAAATCCCGGTTTTCATGCCAGTCGGCTCCCTTTCTCTTTGTGTTGCCTGCAATGACACCTGAGGCTACAATATTGCTTGCAAGGAGAGTTCGATGCAACAGATAAAGGAATCAATCGAAAAACACGCGCATGTCAGTGATCTAAAGATATTAGCTCCCAACCAGGTAGTAACCATCGCGGATGGAGACCTGGAAAGCGAAATAGCACAGGTTCTGCAGAATCCTTCAGGCAGTGCTCGTCTTGGGGAGATGGTTGATCAAAACTCAAAAGTGGCCTTTGCAGTTTCGGATAAAACGCGCACATTTCCCAAAGAAGAAATGATTAGGGCTGCTTTGAAGCTGATTTCGCCGCCGGTAAAAAGGGAAAATATTACTTTCATTGTTGCCGGAGGTAACCACGAAGTTCAGACAGCCTCGGAAGTTGGAGTGTCTGCTGAACTGGCCAATCAATATCGCTGGGTGTCCCATCGTTCGGTAGACAAGAAAAATAATATACTTATTGGAAAAACGTCACCCAGACTGAGGGGTTACCTTTCGCGCTACTGGCGCGAGGAAACCGGCCGGGTGCTGAGAAGCTTGCCGGCCGATCTGTTCAAACTCTTCTGGTATCCCATGACTGGAAAGGCCTCGCGTCTGAGATACGAGATCGGGCTGCATTGGGGAGGTCGCCTTGGCCTGGTCACTTTTTCGGCCAGGCCTACCAAGGTCTATCTGAATCGATACGCCCAAGAGGCTGACTTGATCATCACCATCGGTCAAGTCAAACCACACTATTTTGCCGGTTACTCCGGGGGAGCCAAGAGTATTCTTCCCGGTATTACCTCAAAACATAGCATTGCTTCCAACCATTTCATGCGCCCTCACCCCAACGCCAATCTGGCGATAATTAAAAACAACCCAATCAGGGCTGACATGGAGGAATCCGCCAGGTTGGCCGGTGATGTGTTTTTGATAAACTGTGTTCTCGACGGCCAGAAACGGCCGTATAAGTTTTTTGCCGGAGACCTAGTGGCTGCCCATCGTGAAGCTTCGCGAGCTGCCTTGGAAGTTGGAGGAGTCAGAGCCGAACGTACCGATGTTGTAGTAGTCACGGCAAAACCGCCTCTGAGTTCCGGCATCTACCAGTTTACCAAGGCTGTCGCTCCGGCCATGAGAGTCGTTAAGAAGAACGGAGTGATTATCGCTGTCGGCGATTGTGCCCTAGGAACAGGAAACCGCTTCTATGTAAATGAAATTATTTTCAAACTAGGGTTTAGACATCGAATCCCGGCTGGAGTCGACATTTTCTTGGTTTCCAAGCTTCCAGACAAAACTGTTCTCAGCACTTTCTTCAAACCAATCGATTCCGTCACGGCCGGACTGGATTATGCGGCTAAAAAGCTGAAAAGAGATTTCTCGGTCAACTTTATCACCGAGGCTGGACCGATGGTGCCGTTTCTGAAGAATGAAAACCCAGTTGACTGGATATAGTCTTAAGTTGGCAATCGAAAATTACAGGTGACTATAGGATCGACTAGCTAACCAGTTTTGAGAGCTCTTTGAGTTCTTTTTCGATCTTTTTCAACAGGCCATCATTTGAGGTGTCGGGCAACGTCAGGTCCATCTGAGGTGATGAACTCTTCTCGCCGCTGCGGGATAGCTGCCTTTTTGCACCTGCGATGGTGTACATATCTTCGTAGAGAAGATTTTTTATCTTTAGCAGTAATTCAACATCTCGTTTTCTGTACATACGTTGTTGAGAACGCGATTTGGAAGGCTTGAGCGCCGGGAATTCTGTTTCCCAGTAGCGCAGCACGTACGGCTCTACTCCGACGATTTCGCTTACCTCGCCGATCTTGAAATAGATTTTATCTGGCAGTGCGTCAGTCTTAGGGTCGTCCATGTCAACCTAGTTGCCGGCCGCCTCAACTACTTTAGCGAATCCATCTGGGTCGTGCAAAGCGATATCAGCGAGGATCTTGCGATCCAGTTCGATATTTTTGCTGGCCAAATTATGGATCAGCTTACTGTAGGTTGTTCCGCACTGGCGAGCCGCAGCGTTGATACGTACGTTCCAAAGGGCACGATAATCGCGCTTTTTTTGCTTCCGGCCGTCATAGGCATAAGCGAGTGCTCGGGCTACTTTGTGAACTGCAACACGATACGAAGTTTTCTGCATCCCGTTGAAGCCACGAGCCCTCTTTAAGACCTTTTTTCTGCGACGATTCCTGGATGGAGCGTTTGTTGCTCGGGGCATACCTCACCTCACTTTACTGCAAATTACATGTAAGGAAGCAAGCGGCGAACCTGCTTCATATTGCTGCTGTCGATATAGGTCGCTTTTCTCAGTTTCCGTTTCCGTTTTGTACTTTTACAAGTCAAAATGTGCCTTAAGTAGCTTTGTTTGGCTTTGACTTTTCCTTTCTTTGTCACCTTGAAGCGCTTGGCTGCTCCGCGGTTTGTTTTCATCTTAGGCATCTAACTCCTCCAGTCTTCCATTCTTCTTTGCTCTAATTAGTTTCCTTCTCTTCATCATCAGGTTGATTCTTTGACTCTGTTTCTTTGGCTTTGCGTTTTTCGTCATTGGCTCGTTTAATAACTAAGGCTTTTGGGGAAGGAGTAAGAATCATATGCAGCAGGCGTCCTTCCATCATCGGTTCACTTGCCACAGTGGCCAGCTCACCAAGGTCTGCAATAATCCTTCTGAGCATCTCCATCCCGATATTTTTATGGGCCATCTCTCGACCGCGAAATCGGATGGTCACCTTAGCTTTGTTCCCTTCCAGCAAAAATCGAGTAATGTGCTTCAGCTTGAATTGGTAATCATGCTCCTCGGTTTTAGGACGAAGTTTGACTTCTTTAAGGGATTGGCTGGAAGCACGTTTCTTTGCACTCTGCTGTTTCTTCTTCTGAGTGTATTTGTACTTGCCATAATCCATGATTCGGCAGACAGGAGGCCGCGATTCAGCCGAAACTTCAACAAGATCCATGCCATGCTCCAGGGCAACCGCCAGGGCATCTTCGGTGGCCATAATTCCCAGCTGCTCTCCGTCGCCGCTGATTACCCTTATTTCTCTGGCAACAATCTTGTTGTTGATTCTGGTTTGATCAACTTGCCTTCCCTTTGATCTCCGATCAAGACCGATGCTACACCTCCTTGCGCTCTGGGCGCTCTGGCCAGGCTGCTTCTTTTACAAGTAACTCGATTGCCTTATCCATGGAATGGAAACCGAGATCCTCTCCTGCTCTTGTTCTTGGAGCAACCCCATTTTGTTCGATCTCGCGTTTTCCCACAACTAGCATGTAGGGAATCTTAGCGAGTTGGGCTTCACGTATTTTAAAGCCAAGCTTTTCATTTCTGTCATCAATTTCTACACGTAAATCTTTCTCAACAAGTTGTTGCTGGATATCGTGGGCCTGCTCATTCAGCTCGGTCATAACTGGCAAGACAATTGCCTGTACGGGAGCAAGCCACATAGGAAAAGCACCGGCGTGATGCTCAATCAAAATACCAAAAAAACGTTCCAGTGAACCGAGCAGCGCGCGATGGACCATGAAAGGCTTAACCCGCTGGTTGTTGTTATCGACATATTCTACATTGAAACGCTCAGGAAGGTTGAAGTCAATCTGAACAGTAGTGCACTGCCAGGTTCGGCCGAGTGAATCACGGATTTTAATATCAATCTTTGGCCCGTAGAATACGCCCTCTCCTTGATCGATCTCATAGTCGAGCCCGAGAGATTCCAGCGCTAGTTTTAATGCGTTAGTTGCTTTATCCCAGCTGTTTATTTCGCCGACGTATTTCTCTGGGCGAGTACTTAAATAGATCTCGTACTGTTCGAAACCAAAGGCACGTAACAAGTAGAATGTGTGTTCTAAACAGCGCTTGATTTCAGAATCAAGTTGCTCATTAGTGCAGAAAATATGGGCATCATCCTGGGTGAACCCTCTGACGCGCATAAGACCATGCAGTGTTCCAGAAGGTTCGAAACGGTAGACCGTTCCAAGTTCAGCAAACCTTAATGGCAGATCGCGGTAGCTCTTTAGACGGCTGCGGTAGATCTCAATGTGGAACGGGCAATTCATTGGTTTGACATAAAATGGATTACCCTCGATTTCGAGCGGGGCGTACATGTTTTCCTGATAGAAATCGAGGTGGCCACTTGTCTGCCATAACTCTGCTTTGCCGATATGAGGAGTGTAGACCAGGCTGTAACCGTAATCGAAGTGAGAGCGGCGCCAGAACTCTTCAATTATTGATCTGACCCTGGCGCCTTTTGGATGCCAGAGCACCAGGCCACCGCCAACCGACTGGCTAAAGCTGAAAAGATCAAGTTGTTTTCCCAATACACGGTGGTCGCGTTTTTTAGCTTCGGCTACATTGTTGAGATGCTTTTTCAGCTCTTTGGCAGAAGCGAAAGCATTACCATAAATGCGAGCCAACATTTTATTGTTCGAATCACCACGCCAGTAGGCCCCTGCCACACTCATCAGCTTGAACGATTTGATTCGCATAGTCGATGGCAAGTGAGGGCCACGGCATAAGTCAATGAAGTTGCCGTGCTGGTACAGAGAAACAGTCTCACCCTCGGGGATTGCTTCAAGTAGTTCAAGCTTGTATGACTCGCCCATGTCTTCGAAGATCTTATGAGCTTCTTCGCGACTAACTACTTTTCGCTCGAAAGTAATGTCGTCTGCGATAACTTCATTCATTCGCTTAGTGATCTTTTCGAGGTCGTCTTCAGTGAAACCTCTATCACTGTCGAAATCATAGTAGAAGCCATTGACGCCGTCGTCCACCGAAGGCCCGATAGTTACTTTGACAGCGGGAAACAGGTCCTTGACAGCTCCGGCCATCACATGCGCGGTTGAATGACGAATGACGTCAAGGCCGTCGGCCGATTTGGTAGTAACGAATTCTACAGTGGCATCATTGTCGAGATGATGATTGAGGTCCAGCATTTGATCATTTACCTGAGCCGCTACTGCATCCCTGGCGAGCCCCGGTCCAATCGATTGGGCTAACTGCAACAGGGTAGTTCCCTGATCAATCGTTTTTTTGCTACCATCTGGCAGCGTCGCGATTACTGAATCGACAGACGACATGTCAAAACACACTCCTGCAACAAGAAACAACATACCTCAAGGGGTTTAACTACCCCTTAACGCCATTTTCAATAGGCGCGGGCGGTTTCGAACCGCCGACCTCTACCGTGTCAAGGTAGCGCTCTCCCCCTGAGCTACGCGCCTTTAATACAGGCACACGGGCCTTTTTTCAATTACTACAGGCCCAAGCCGCTCAGACCTAGCAACGAATCGGTGCATTGTCAAGTATTTCTTGGTTTATTTCAGATTTCGTACTTTTTCGATTCATCAGGGAGGCGCAATTCTATTCAGTAGCTGAATAAGTCCAGGAATGGAGCTAACATCCTTATCTAATACAATTTTTAGTTTAAACCTTTCCAGCCGGGCGAACTTTTTAGCATCATCTAGCGTAAGCCGTCCATTGACCAGCAAGGTCAATTCCACGCCCGAAAGATCCGTAAGCACCTTGAACAACTTGTCTTCGATTCGATTGTTGGCAGTCAGAACTTCGAGTGCCAATGGACTAATTACTGTCAACTCGTAAATATCTTGAAGCCTGGTGTCTGGAGATATCAGGACCGTTTTTTTCTTTTTTTTGTCTCTACTCAGCCAATCAATTTGTTGTTCTGACAATGTTCCTTTCAGAACTCGGATAGCTGGATCGGTAAATTTAAGCCCGAGGACGCTCGTTAGCATGTCCTTGTCAAATTTTTCATTCAAGATCACGGTCTTGTGAACCGGACCAAGAGAATAAAGTTCGTTTATTGTGGTAGGTTCTAGTTTCAAGCGGCCAATGTCGTACATAATTTCAAGATTTTTTAGCCGGCGTAATTGACTTATATGGTCTTGGCGAATTTTGCCCGATAAGACTATTCGTTTCTTCGATTTATCGAATTTTTCCCGCAACATTTTGAAAAGCTTGCCAGGCAGCAGGTTCCCATGAATCATTCTTATTTCTAGAGTCAGGTTACGAACATCGACGATACGTCCAAGTTTTTCAAGATCAACATCAGATGGAACTGAGATGATCTTAGGTACCTGATTTGTAATTGGCAGTTCAAAATCAGCCCAAGCCCGGTGACTACCCCAGCCAAGAGTTACTGCAAGCACAAGAAAACAGGTTGCAATGGGGTTCTTCATGAGAACTCGCATAAATAATCTATCGACATTTTCAAGAATATCTTGAGTCGATATTAAGAGCAAGGCTCAATTTAAGCTCGAACTTCTTCGTAAATTCGGTGCTGTCCGTGCCATTCCTGGAGCCGCGCGAAAGGCTTGTCATGTTTATATTCGATGCGAACGTAAATTAATCGGCGAGTATGGCCTAAGCCGCCCAGGTCCAGAGAGGTGACTCCGTTCCAACAACCGGGATTCAGATATTCGAGGTCATTTCCAAAGTTCTTGTGAATTGGAATATGAGTGTGCCCCAAAATGATGATCCGCGACCCTTGTTCCTCAAGTATCTGATGGGCATCTTCGGCAAGGGTTGGTGATTTGTTCACATCGACAAAGGCTCCCAGACCCTTGAATGCCCCGGCCCGCTTGAGTGGTAAGCGACTGAAGCGAGTCTTAATAATAAAGCCCAAGTAGCGAAAGGCGTTAAATATCCCGAACCAGAAATCGTTGAACAAACACCAACGGCTGTACATCGGGTAGGGTTTGACCTTGTCGATATAGGGCCGCTTTCGCTTCACTCGGTACAAGAAGTCTTTTACGAAAAATACGCCCCAGGGAAGATTCAGAACGGGTTCCTTATATCCGCGTGTCAGGAAGTAGCGATTACTGTCGAATCTAAAAATAGGTTCGAGTTGGTGGCCGTGCTCTATGTGGACGTCGTCAAAGCAGTAATCATCATCAAGAAAAACGATCTCACCTTGCACCACTCGGCGGATCGTCTCCTGGACACTCTTCCATAACAGTCCGGGATCATGATTGCCGAGTATAAAAACTATTCGGCGTCGCGCACAGGCATTGAATTTTTTCAGGGCATCAAACATCCTGCGGTGCCCTTTTATTATCGCTTCGGTTTTATTAACCGAAGCCCTTTCGGTCAGGATTCCGTCTTTTTGCTCTTCGGGCATCAATTGGATCATGTTGAAGAAATCACCATTGAAAATCAGTTCGACATCCGTCTCCTCATCCATTTCACCGTGATGTTCCACGAACTCGACGAACTTCTCGTCGTAAACGAAGTCTTCTAGAGGATTGACTGCCCCATCCGGCAAGAAGCGTCCATTGCCTAGATGGAGATCGCTGATAACGAACTTAAGTTTCTTCATCGCCAGGTGAGGCCTCGTCCTTTTCGGCGCCACGGTAAACACGACTTTGCCTATATTTCTCAAGAGCCCGTTTGCCGAGAACCTTGCCTATTGCCGTTACCGGAACTGCCATGAGGACACCCAGGAAGCCGAATAAATCCGAAAAAACCATGATGGCTAGAATGACCGCAACCGGTGCCAGGCCGAGTTTCTTGCCTAAGATTCGAGGGGTTAAAATCAAGCCGTCTATGATATTAATCCCGACGAAGATGCAGCCGATTGCCAAGAAAACTGTCCAGCCGGCTCCTTCCAGCAACAGAAACAGGCAGGAAAGCAATAGGCCTGTCGCTGTCCCAAGATATGGGACCATATTAAACAAGCCGGTGACGACACCGATTGTGACTCCGGCCGGTACACCGGCAATTGGTAAAGCGATGGCATACAAGACGGCCAGAATACTGCAAACTGTAAGCTGGCCACGTAAAAAACCCGACAAAACTTTGTCGATGTCCTTGAAGATGCCCAGGACGGATTCGCGCCGCTGGGTCGGGATCAGGTCTTTGAACCAATTTATTATTTTCGAATAGTCGCTTAGAAAGAAAAATGTGAACAGCGGTATCAGGACGACATATATCAAAGATGTCAGCAGAGACATCACCCCGGAGAATACATTTTTTAGAAATTCAGCCACTGGTCCGGTGATATGAGCGGCAGAACCGGAAAATTCATCGCGGGCCGAAGTGAGGGCCTCATCCAGGCTGGTTGGTATATCCACACCCAGGGTTTCTTCGAGCCAGGGGATGGCGGATGACTGAATTTTTTCGACATAGCCGGGCAATTTTCCGGAGACCGACTGAATTTCTTGGTGAATTGCCGGGATGATCAGGGCAAACAAGCCGGTAGTTACCATCAGCAGTATCAACAGACACAGCACGCAAGCCAGGGACCGGGGAATACGATGGCGGGTAAGGAATTCGGCCAGTGGATTGAACGCATAGGCCAGGAGGAATGCCAGCAAAACCGGGGCCAGGACTCCCCTGAGCGCGTACAACAATCCTCCTGCGACACATGCGCCTAGGATTGAGTAAAAGACTGGTCGACTGATCAGTCGATCTGATTGTGTGTTCATAGAGATGCTGCGAGGCTACTATTATTCAGCTTGCTTGTCACGTGATTGGTTCCAGGCTACCCAGCCATCATCTGCAGCAGCATCTTCCTTGGCGTTGAAAGCCACCGGTTCACTGATTTCACCGTTGGCTGCCACGCGAACCTCTTGCATGGCCTTGGCCACGAATTCTTCCCATTCTTTCTTAGTGACTTCTTTGGGACCGGCAACCTCAACTCTGCCGGGGCCGCCTGGTTTTACGCCTTTGCGCGGCATTTGGAATTTGCCGCTGGTCTTGGTGGTTGCTGTTTTTCCCGGTTTGGCATAAATCGGAGCATTCGAAACGGCCACGGCTCCGGTATAGACGCGGACCACTGTGCTTTTATCTAGTTTTGAGTCAATTCTAAAGGTCGTGCCGCGAACGCCGGCAACTGCATTGGAAGTTTCTACTTTGAACTCATATTCGGAGCCAACCATTTTTGAAACAACAGCATATGCCTTTCCACGCATCATCTTGGCAGAAAACTGCCTGGTTTTACTGCCTTCGAAAAGAGCTGCTTTTATCTTTACCTTGGAGCGCGAGCCCAGACGAATAATGCTCTCGTCTTTCAGGACTATCTCAACCCTGGATTTCCTGCCGGTTCGGATCGTGTCGCCCTGAAGCACACTTGAGCCTGTCTTGAGGGGCGTCCAGGCGTTGGACCGGTATGCATCAACATTGGAACCCGGTTTCATATAAGTGATTTTTCCGGCTTTCGTGGCGCCCGAAAAAGCATCTGGCACAGTCAAACCAAAAACAGCAATAACCACCACCGCCATTGCCGAAAAAAGGTATTTGCGGCATGACGAATTGGTAGCTTGTTTATTCCGATTCAACATGTACTCCTCCTTCTTGTATAAATAGACCGTGAGCGCCTCTTTAGGGTCGCGGGTCCAGGTGGGCAGTCAAACTCTGCCGCATCCCATTTGCCGAAACCATCGATCTGAATTCACGGTATCCGCTGGCTCTGATAAGTATGGTGTGAGTTCCGGCCTCAAGATGCAAGACTGTCTTTTTTGCTGAAAGAAGCCCACAGCTGCCTTGAAAGACACCATCGACGCTTACTTCAGCGTGCTCCGGCGAGCAGTCAATTGCCAAGTCCATTTTATTTTCAACGGCATGGATTCTTATCTGCCGAAATTCTTCCCGGGAACTTGAACATCCGGTCACCTGGCAAAATGCAATCAAAAGTATATTTATCAAAGAACAGGGATACCGCCAGCCTGTCATTTTATAAGTCTAATGGTGATCGCATTCGGTGAGACATTCTCGATTTCGATTTTGAATTTGTCACCGAAATCCTTGGCTTCCAGCTCCGTTGCCATGGCCCGGCAGTCACCGGCCAGCATGACATCCAGTTCGGCAGTACCCGAGCGCAGTTTTTGCTCATGGACTGCCTTGACGCTTCTGACCTGGTTGGAAAGCACTTTGATGAAATTGCTCAACATCTTATGGCTTTTAACTCCTTTGACTTTCATCAAAATGCGATTGCTTCCGCTCGTATCGGCGACCCATTTCTTGGCAATCAGCTCCATCAGTTTTTCGGCTAGTTTCTCGCTGGCTTTTCTTAGAGAATTTGCGCCAGCTGTGGTCGGAGAGATGTGATAGGTAACTGCTCGATCGGAAGCGACGGCGATAATCTCGCCGTTGTCGGTATTGATTGCCTTGACGGAAACCTCGGCGTCGGCACTTCGCATTCTAGTACCTTCCCATGTTTTTCCGATATCCTTCGCAATCGCCTTGCCAACGATGATTATCTCGGCTTCAGTTACCTTGGCGATGCGTTGTGCCTGTTTGTCAGACAAATATGCCACGGGAACAGATACGCTTTTCTTACCCTGCAGTACATCGGGATCGATGAAGGTAAAACCCTTTTCTCGCATTTTAATCATCAGGGTGTTCTCTACAACCCGCATGTCTTGCGAGACAACAGCACCGCCAGGGCCCCACCAGTAGTTGGGCTTATTCGAGCCGATGTTCTGTTCGGCGATCATAATTATCATTTTGGGCATGCCCTTGCGTCTGAGCAGGTTTTTAAGTCCGTCCAGATCGGCAGATACAGCGCCGATGGCTACTTTCGCTCGGACTTCCATGATATAGACGTTGTCTTCGTCTTTTTCGTCCAGTATCTTGAATTTTTTTACATAGCCTTCGGCCTGAGAATAGATACGGTCCGACAAGAGTTGATAATTCTCCGTGATAGTCTCGGAAGAAATCATCGTACCTACCGCAGATTCGACAGCTTTGCGCAGGGCGTCGTCAAGTGCTTTATCGCGGGCCTGGGCCTTATCACCATCAAATATTGCGGCCTGACCAGTTGCTTCGACTTCCTCGACCTCGTCTGCCATTGCGGCCGGAGCAAGTAAAACAATGCTCAGGAATAGAACCAGATAGGAGCGGGCTTTCATAAAGTTCTCCTTTATATCTTTCAGTCGGTAACAACTAATACCTTGCCATCGGCCAGGTATTTCAAATTGGAACCGGGATCTCTCAATTTCTCGGCGTCGGCGTTGGACAAGATTATATCTGTCTTGCTGCCTTCTTTGAGCTTCAAAGCTTTGAGAACCAGCGGACTTGCTGCGACTCGTTTGTTTTTCTTGGCAGATTTGAAGTCTTTGAAATAGGCGATCACACCTCTAGCCTCGAGGGCTTCTTTGCCGAGGAACTCGGAGTCGTAAATGACGTTACCTGACTCATCGAGTATTTTCGGCGACAGGGCCGGCATTACTTTCAATCCCCTGGCGTCAATAATCAAGCCGGTGTGTTTCGATTTCCCTTCGGTAGACAATTTTGAACCTTTGTCTCCCGGTTTGACCAGGTTGCTGCCAAGTTGGCCGTCCAGAGAAACTTGAACGATCAGATCTACGCCGCCATCGGAATAGTACTTTGTTTTCAGTACCTTAAAGCGACGAATCACTCCTTGAATCTTAGAGCGCATTTTTGAATGCGTAACCAGCTCATTTTCAATGGTTATTTCACTGTCGAGCTGAACGCCCTTGAGGGTTTCCATAATATTCCTCAAGGCATCCATCTTGGCAACCCTTTCAGCGCCCAATCTGGCAACAGCCACGTTGGGAGCTTTCAAATCTGGAGCTCCGCTACCTGTTGCTGTGATAGTTCTTTCTGTCCAATTGACTTGCCCGTGGTCGACATTCAAATCACCATCAGTGACATCCCCTGCACCCTGAGCGAATACAGTCACCGGAATGGCAATGAGGCAAATCACAATGGCCCAAGACCCGTGGAAATTCCTCTTCATCAGATCCTCCTGTTTGCCGTAACTTTTCTAAAAATTTTCGCCTTATTATCGTGTATTTCGGTAAAAAGTCAAGGTGGCCAAGCTGGGTGGTACCGAGTCACTTGATTCAGACGGTTTGACCCCGTAATTATTCAACTTACATACGTAAAG
>JAFDKH010000078.1 GCA_019307065.1 Deltaproteobacteria bacterium | reverse complement strand
TTTCCAGCCAGCGCTGGCTGTCGTTCTGCAGACCTGAATACTCGGGGAATTCTTCCAATATAGTCGCGAAAGCATCGGCGGCCCGGCGAAATTGATTGCCTTGAAAGTACCAGCGACCCAGCCAGTACCAGGCATTCGGTTGCAACAATCTGTCGTAGGGGCCTTCAGTCAGGGCAACCAATTGCTCGATGGCGCCCGAGCGATCACCCCGCTGGTTGAGCCGCTGGGCCTGCTGAAACAATCCCAATCCACTCTCAAAGACTACCCCCTCGAAATACATATTGGCGAAGCGCTCCTTTCGCCAACTGAGCTCCGCCCAGTCGAAACCGGTTACCTGCTCAAAAGCTTGGGTATAGTCGTTGCCGGTCATGATCTCGGCTAAAAGGTTTCTGACGGCTTGGTCACCTTGGTTCTGGCTGATGAATTCGAACAACATTGCATCCATCAGGTAGTTGTCGACCGGGTTCTTGGGTAACTTGAATTCACAAAGCAGCTTTTGGGGATCTTGTTTTTTAATAAAAGCACCGGCAATTAAATTGAGACAGCGTTCACGTAACTGTCCGGCGCCCCACACGGCAATACCTTCTCGAATCCACTTGGGCAGTGCATAGTAGCGCTCGGCGCCCATCATTTCGCGCATCGCCCCGTGAATGAACTCGTGGACCAGAGAAGCCTGCACGTCCATTATGCCCAGAATGAAATGTCTCGATGATAGAGTTACCAAGTTTACTTGGCCGTCAGCCAGTCTCAGTGGCTGGATCGAAGCTCCGAAGTCGGAGAACAACTCAGTGTCTTTGAAGCGAATGACGAAATCCGAACTATTGCCGATTAGCAGTCCGGTTTTCTCGGCCGTCGCAGCCTGAGCCTGGTCACGAGTCTTTTCGAGTTTTGAAAACAAGGCTTCAAGACGAGGGTCGTTCTGATATCTACCCGAATAAGACCGATCAATGCCGTTGAGAATTTCCAGCCTGACTTCGTCAATAGGTCTTTCCTGGCTGCCCGAAAGAAAGAAGAAAGGGCCCGGGCCAAGCAGAGCAAACAGAACCAGAGCAATTACCATAGGAAGAAGCTCGGTTTTGCGCCGTTCCATTCGTTCTCCGGTCTCAAGCGTAACTTGTTGGTTGAGACACTTAATTATACGGAAAAGTTCCGTTTTCTTGAAGGGGGTATGAACCAGGATGGCCTTTTAGTACCATGGGTGAAAATGATCCCAACCCGGGGGTGGCTGAGCGAATTCAGGTGAAGTTCTGACAGGTTCGATCGGTTGATCAGGATAATAAGGATGCCGCGGCGGGTGACAAGCGCCCTGGATGCCGGCAGCACATAATCCTTTGGCATCATCATAACGGATTGAAAGCCTGCTAATCGGGCTTGAGCTATCACGTTGGAATTGAGTTTCGGAAACGGTTGAATAGCGGCTCTCACCGTACTGGGTGCCCAGGTTTTTGGACGAATCGGCGGTCGAGCCGAAGGTCTGCATACTTTTTTCCTGTTTGGCTTCCCAATCACCGGGCCCGCCGCTGCGCGGATGTGCGATATAGGGCGGGTGGGGTGCGGGCTGGTAAAGCATTTTTTCAGGGAAAATGGCCACGCTTATCAAACCAACTTCGCCCGGGGTACCCATTCTTGCGGTATATGAATCAGACTTGGTTGTGAAGCGGAAGGTAGCAACCTGGCTCATGCTGGTACGCCAGCCATCGACATCAACATAGCCGTAGGGATCAATGATGTAGCCTCTTTTATCGGTGTCGGCCGGCTGGCCGTCAATTACGTCGCGCCCGTCAACGGCGATAACCGCTTCGACCCGCCGATTGGAGTTGTTGTGCACCCGGACTACGTATCTTTCGCCAATCCAACCGGCCACAAAACTTTGACTGCGGTGCTCGAACACCGGCAACTGCGAACCGTGAACCAGCAAGTCCAGTCTGTATGAACCCTGATCGGAATCACCGACCCAGAAGTTTTTGCCCGAAGTGGCGCAAGCCGATAAACAGCCGGTCAGTGTAAAAACAATGGCGATTATAAGAAGTTTCTGATTCACAGGACACCTCCATCATCAAGCTACACATTCTATATACGCCTTTGGCCGGTCAAAGATCTATTTCAGGTGAAAAAAAACTGGAAAATAAACCAAGAAAATCAGCTCATTACTCATCGGAATCAGAAATTGATTGCTTAGCAGTGGTTCCTTTTCTTACTACGACGTCGCATTGAGAACCCTTTTCAATCAACTTGCCCGACACCTCTTGCCCGTGTCTGCGGCGGCGGACTTTACGCGCCAAGACTAAAAAATCGAAGGTTTCTCGGTCCCCACGCAAGACTCCGATAGCCTTGGTCTGCAGAAACCTGGAGAAGGAGATCAGGCGTTTCATGAAATCTATAAGGTTCTCGATTGGTTCGTTTGTCCAGGGCGTTTGGCCCGCAGGTTTAGCAAGTTCGGCCAGGTCGAGCGAATCAAATGAGTCGCTGGATTGGCCGACAGCCCGGACAGGCCCGAAGGTGATTTCAAGATAGACATCAGGTTTGTCGTGAGTGATCGATATATAGCTGTCAGCAGATTCAAATCGGACCACAGATGAATCCGCCAGCAACAGGCGAAAGCCGAATGTTTTCATCATGATTGAGAAAGTCTGCTGGATGATCTCAATTCGTTCTTCCGAATTGTCCAAAGATGAACTCATATCGTCCCTATCCGCCAAGCTTCTATAAGCACCGCCACGATATGAATATTTCGGCAGGATTGGTACATTTTTTTTTGCCCAAGGTAGGCCAAGCAACCCGATTCTCAGATGGCAAGTGGATTTCACACTTGAGGTCAAATATGGGTACTTAACTTCCCGATGTCGACCTGTGCAAGAATCGGCCATTTTCTACAAACTCAGTGTAAAAACAACACAATAGATAGCTGCAAGTCTCGATCTCTCCAGCTTGGCATGCCTTTTGAAGTCTTTCAGCGTCAGCTGTCTATTTTGAAGGGAGGCCGACATGGCGATTAAATGTAAGATCATCTCCCACACCAACAAACAAAAGAAATGCTTCGATCGAAAAGTAGGTATTTTGATTCCGGCTTACAATGAAGTTGCTCATATTGCCGAAGTGATCGAGGCCTGCCGGGCCCTCGAGCCGGAGATCATCTTTGTTGTCGACGACTGTTCGAGCGACGCTACGCCCTTGATCCTGGAGAAAGAGATCAAGAATGAATCTGGCGCTGTAAAAGTAAGAGCTTTACGCAACGTACGTAATCTAGGCAAACAAGGATCGGTGCGCCGCGGGCTCAGAATATTGAGTGACTACGGGCTCGATGCCGTTTGCCTGATTGACGGCGACAGTCAACATGACCCCGCCGAATTACCCGGCCTGGTTGCTTTGCTCGACGAATTCGATTTTGTGATTGGCGCCCGCTCCAAGAAGAACATGCCTCTGCAACGAAAGCTTTCAAATTGGCTGGTCAACCTCGGATTCCAGTTGATCGGTGGAGTGAATTTTGTGGACGTTCAATCAGGTTTGCGAGTCTACCGTAAAGAAATGGCCGATGTGCTCGGAGACCGCTTGTGTGAAGAGGGCGGTTATGCGCTCGAACACGAGTCTCTGACCGTTCTGGCAAACTTCAGTAAAGAGACTGGTTGTCAGCTGCGCGTCGCAGCCGCTCCAATCTCCTGCGCCTATGGCAAGGCTGCCAGCTCGATTCAACCGTTTCATGTTTTGCAACTCGGCTACGAAACTATTCGCCAGGCTCTTCGTTTGAGAAAAGCAATCGAGGAGCCGGCCTATGTCGGGTGAACGTCATGCCCGCCCAACTTTTAACCGTTGAAATCCACGACGTCAGTCCGGCAACCCAGGCTGATGTCGAGACCATCTATGAAGCTTTAGAAGAGATCGACATTCATCAGCCGAGCTTGTTGGTCGTGCCCGACTACTTAGACGGCGACGGCCGTAGTTGGGATTTGCGAAACTACCCCGATTCGGTTGAGTGGCTGCAAAAAGCTCAAGAGCAGGGCTGCGAGATCATTCAGCACGGCTTGACCCACCGGGCGTCGGGTCCGCCACCTCCCGGATTGGTCAACGCGGTTATGCATCATTGGTTCAGCCGGGGATGCGGGGAGTTTGCTCATCTTTCGAAGACTGAAGCAAAGAGACGTCTTGAAATCGGGCGTGGCATTCTTGATGACTGCGGCCTCGCCAGTTACGGCTTTATTGCGCCGGCCTGGCAACAGAGCAGCGCGGCCATTTCGGTTTTAAGAAAACTTGGTTATCGTTTCACCGCTTTTTTCAATCATGTTCTGCCGCTCAACGGTAGCCAGAGGATTTTCAGGTCTCCAGCCCTGACTTTTGATGCGCCCTGTATGTTGATTGACTATCCGAAACGGTTACTGATGCGATGTTTCGAGATTATCTGGAGTAAGGCTTCGCTTTTGCGGATAGCCATTCACCCGGCTGACTTGCACGGTTCACGCCCTCTTGGACATATCATTTCGCGGATCCAGAAGTTGCGTGCCAAGCGGCGCCTGGTCAGTTACCAGGGATTCTTCGCATGAAAAAACATCGGTTTCGCAGCCTGTCCGTGTCTTTGATGACCGCCGCCCTCGATGCCGGGCTGTTTGCGCTGTGCACTTTTTTGCTTGTAGGTTCATCTGCCCTCCTGGTTGCTCGCTGGTTATGCGGTGCAATTGGGGCCGGCTGTAATTTCGGTCTGAATCGTATCTGGGCATTTAGCGATGAATCCGGCAATATCTGGACCCAATTGCGACGTTATAGCCTGGCTGCCACAGCCGCAGTTTCTATGGCCACATTGACCTGGTGGGTTTTACACCAACTGACCGGTTGGGACCCGCGCTGGCTGCATCTTATGAGTATGGGCCTGGTGTGGCTTTTTTTCACGTATCCTCTGCTTGCCAAATGGGTGTTCAGACCTTCTACATCCCCGTAGAATCATGGCAGATGTTTCAGTTTGCTTGACGCTGTCGTTCTTGACAGGCTTGAAATTCGTGTGCTAGCGTTTTGCGCGTCTAGAATGGTAGATCGGTTGGTACGTATAAACGTCCGATCCCACTGGATGTGGGGGACCAGGCCCATGGGGTTTGCCCCCCCTTTGGCAAGCGGAGGAATGATATGATCCGGACGAAGTTCACGCGAAGTTGGATGCGAATAACAGTCGCAGTTTTGGCTGGTTTGCTGGTTGGTACCGCAGTTCCCCAGCCAGTGCCCAGTTTTATTGGCAGTGCGCAGGCTGCGGTTGGACCGGGCTCCAAGATTTACGTATTTCCCTTCCAACCGGTTTTCAAAGGGGTTCCCAAGGAAATCACCAGCCAGACTACCGATCTTTTGAAAAACGAGATCAAGCACTCCGACGAAGTACAACTTCAAAAAGGCCCAATTTTTATTCCCGAGAGCGCGGCTACCGAAGTCAAGCCGCTCAGCGACAAAGAAATCAAGCGAGCCGCGCGATTGAAAAGCGAAGGGGCCAAGTACTACCAAAAGTTCAATTTCGAAAAAGCGATCAAGTCGTTTCAAGGCGCAATAAATAAATACGAAAAATCACTGGCCTTGCTGAATGACTTTACACCGGTTCTGGATACTTTGTTGATGTTGTCGGTCTGTTACTACCGGACCGACCGGGAAAAAGACGGGGCCAAGATGCTGGTCAAAGTTATCAGACTCAAACCCGATCTGCGCCTCGACCCCGAGAAATACCCCCCGATGTTCAGAAATGTCGCCCAGGCGATCCGCAAGAAGTTGTTGCTAAAAAGGCGTGGTGAAGTCGAAGTCGTTTCCAACGAAGAAGGTGCGACTGTGTTTTTCGACGGGCGTAAAGTCGGAATTTCTCCGATTGTGCTCAAAGAACTGGTTCCGGGCGACCACTTCGTACGTGTCGAGAAAGAAGGTTTGCAACCCTGGGCAGGCAAAGTGACAGTTGTTTCAACCCAAAGAAAACGTTTGTTAGCGGCCATGGGCGGGGTCAAGAAGCTCTCTGGTCCGATGGGCGCGATTGCCGGTTCGCTCAGAAAAAACCGGATAACGCCTGACCTGCTTAAAAAAGTACAGCAGCAGGGTAAGAAAATCGGGGCCGACTTCGTTGTTATCGGTGGGGTCGGAAAAGTCGGTGAGAATTACCAGGTTGGCTCTTTTCTAGTGCGTGTCGCCAACAAACAACTATGCCCTTTGCCGGCGGTTCAATTTGACCCCGATTTACTGGGAGCCAGCGTGGAAATCTACAACATGGCTGCTTCCTTGTATAAACGGGTCGAGGGATGTCCCGACCCGGTCAAGGCTAAGGTTGTTGCCGTGGTTCAGACGGCCAAGAAAAAAACTTCAATTAAGAGTGTCGCCGTCGGCCCATCAGTTCCGCCCCCTGAAACAAGGAAACCGACTGTTGTCAAAACCGAGCCGGCCGTTGTTTCTACAGGGCCGTCGACAGGTCCGGCCGTACCAGGTCGAATTCCGGCCACAATCAAGAAGGGTCCGGCTGTTCCGGGCCGGCAGCCGGCTGGAGTTCGTACACCGGCCGTTGGGCCGACCTCGCCGCGGATAACCAAAGAAGGCCTGGCTACCACGGGAACGAGTGCACTGTCCGGGCCGGCCGTCGTTGCGCCGATTGTTACTCCGGTACCGATTGCGACTTCGGTCAAACCGATTGACGAACAGAAAAATGGAGAAGGTTCCGGGTGGTACAAATCGTGGTGGTTCTGGACCCTGGTGAGCGCGGCTGTTGTCGGTGGAGCGGCCGGCGGAATGTATGCGGCCGGTGTCTTTGACGGCGGAGCGAGCGGTGCGTCTGTGACGGTCAGGTGGCCGGCGCCCTAACCTGTGAAAACTTTTTAACGGCCCGCGGGGCCGGATTGACATCGATTATCGGAGAGAGTGCATGAAAAACAGTTCCAAGTTCATAAGCCTGTTCCTTCTGGGATTGGTTGCTTTTGGATGTTCATCTGGCGTGGATGTCACCTTCAATCTGATCGATCCATGCTCCGAAGTCGTACTATTGCACGAGGGTCAGTGCCAGCACATCCAGGTTACAATCTCTTCTTTAGATCCTCAAGATCCGCTCCATCAAGATCCGCTCCCTCGAATCTGCGATATAACCCAGGGCAGCTGCAACATCAGCGGCGACGAGTTACTGGGCGTGGCCCGAATGGTGGACATACTCTGCTTCACCACTTTAGACACTCCTCCGGTGGCCCGGGCCTCGTCTCAGGTGATGCTGTTCGATACCAGCGCAGACGGGATCGGCACCAGGACGATCAACTTGCTGATCGGCAACATCAACGAGTTCGCCGATACGACTATTGTAGATTCAAATAGCCCCGACTGGGGAAACTGCTCGTACATGGGCCAGGGAGAGATCGGCCGCTACGGGCATTCGGCCACCCTGCTCGACGACGGAAGCGTGCTAATCGTCGGCGGAATTCGCCGCTATGGTCAGGGTGTCGAAGAGATTCTAACGACTGCCGAAGTCTTCGATCCGGTTACCGGTGAGCACCGCATAATTACCGGTTCGGATGGCAATCCGATAAAAATGATGGCTCCTTCCGGACGCGCTTTTCACACCGCAACCCGACTCAGAGACGGCCGGGTTTTATTGACCGGTGGTATCGGTCTGGTCGAGGGCAAGAAAAGCACGCTGCAATCGGCCGAGCTGTTTGATCCCTTCACTGGTTCCTTCGGGGCCACCAGCGTTATGGGGTCGGGACGAGCTCACCACTCAGCCACATCGCTGGCGACCGGCGAAGTTTTGATTACCGGAGGGGCTTCCTACAACAACGGAGTGATAGCCAGCTATTTCAACAACGCGATTATTTATAAACCGCAGACGAACACCTTTGAACAGGTCAGCTCGAACATGTCGGTTGCCCGAGCGTTTCACGCCGCGGTTTTGTTGGACCCCACCACGTACAACGGTAATGTAGTAGTTATCGGCGGCGAAAACGTCGACGGTCCGCACAACTCGATTGACATTTACGACGCTAAGGGCAACAAATTCTACGATAATGTCAATATAGTCATGAGTAAAAACCGCTCGCACCTGACGGCTGTCAGGCTAAACAACGGCGAGGTCATGGTGTCCGGCGGCAAGACAACCGTCGACGACATCTCGGTCGATAACGGGGTCGAGATATTCGATCCTTCTATTGTACCTTTCGGCGGGTTTATTGCGCAAACTCTGACACTCTCGGTTGCCAGAATGGATCATACCGCTACTTTGTTGGACACCGGCAACGTCCTGGTCGCCGGCGGGGCGAATGCCTCGAATCAGGGTATCGGGATAGCTGACTTGGTTCTGATCGGCAGCGGGACATATTCCGTCCAGCAGTTGACTGATTTCGTCGACCCGCAGCGATTACTGCATGCGGCTACCAAGCTGCGTAACGGCTGGGTCTTACTATCCGGAGGGTTGCCTTCTAGGGCTCTCGAAGCCATGCCGATAACTCAGAGTATGTTGTTCGTGCCCCCGCAGAGTTACTGACTCAGACACCTAATCGATAATACCGTCTTCTTTTTCTTCGACGGCTTCGGCGTACTCCAGCCCGACGTCAGCCATGGCTTTCTCGGCTTGTTCTTTGGCTTTTTTCAGCTTGGGCTCGATCAGTAAGTCGACAAATCGGGGATAGAAGGTGGAAAGATTGGGTTCATTCTCGAATTCATCGCAGAGGCGATCAAACCAGTCTTTGTCTCGCGAACGAAAACGTTTTTTGAGATCCTTGCGCAACAACTCGCGCGCCCGAATTTGCTGCGAAGTAAACATGCGCTTGACGATAGCTCCGGCCAGAAATATCTCGTCCTGCATTGCGGATTGATAAGTAGCGGCTGCAGTCTTGCAGATTTTAGGGTGTTTCACTTTCTTGAACTTGTCAGCCAACTTGCGATAGCTGTCCAGTTGCGACTTGAACTTCGACTGAAAACTCTTGCTGGCCATCAGATCTGGTTTAGTTCGGCCGGGCGCCAGCTTGATCTCGGCTTTCAAGTCGGGTCGCAAGTACTTGCGGGTATGCTCGGCTATCAGCACGAACTCAGCCACATGAAAACGGGCAATCTCGTAAGGCGAGTGCCCAACCCTGAATTCCTGGCGTGAAGTCAGATAGATGATTTGAGCGATGTCGGTTCCTTCGTAGGCTTCGAATTTAATCTTTTCGTTTAAAGGGGCCGGCGGTTTCTTCGACTTTCTTTTTTTGGCAAATGCATTTTGGGTAAGGCCGCAGACCACAAAAATTGCAACGATGGCTGAAACTGTTCGAGAGTATTTCATATCGCTCTCCTTGTACCAGATGTGTGGAAGCCTCCTACAAACTGGAGCCAAATGCAACGGCTTTTAGTGAAACCAGTGATGGATAGTTGCAGCCGCTCGTTGCTCGGGCTAGACTCCGAATCTGTCCAAAGGAGGTCATGATGACTCGCCAAGTGTTCCACACTGACTCAGCACCCCAGGCGGTCGGGCCTTATTCGCAGGCCTGTAGGATTTCCGGGCACTCGACTGTCTATTTGTCCGGCCAGATTCCGATCGATCCAGCCAGTGGAGAATTGGTTGCAGGACCGGCTTCGGCCCAGGCCGAGCAATGCATGCAGAATCTGAAAGCTGTCTTGGAAGCTGCCCGCCTGACTTTCGATAATGTTGTGCGCTGCACAATTTACCTGACCGATCTGAGTTCTTTCGGAGAAGTCAACGAGGTATACGGCCGCTATTTCAGCGATCCGGAGCCCGCCAGGGCATGTGTTCAGGTGGCGGCGCTTCCCAAGGGGGCAGACGTGGAAATAGATGCTGTCGCGGATTTTTAGAGTAGCAGTAGTTGCCTTATTCATCTTCTCGTCGTTATCGTCCGCTGATGAACCCCGGACGGGTTCGGTCGAAATCTATCTAGTGGACAAGGTTTCGGGGGACCCGGTTATCGGGTCCCCGCTCAAGCTGGACGAGCGTGATCCGGTTCATATTGCCGACGAGCAAGGAAGATTCAACAAACACGGGCTGGCGCCGGGGGAGCACATTCTGGAAGTTTTCGATCCCGAGCACCAGCCGTTCAAAACTTCTTTTTCGATAAATGCAGGTCAGACGACTCGCCTGCATTATGCTCTCGACCGGCTCGGCGTACAGGAAGAGGAAGAGGTTATCATACGCGCCGAACGACTCGAGCAGGAGGTTTCCGACACCGTCTTGGAGATAGACGAGGTAAGAAAGATCCCCGGCACTCAGGGCGATATCATCAAGATAGTCCAGAGCCTGCCCGGGGTTGCTCGCGGCCTGGCTTTTGGCGGCAGCGCTGGGCCGGGAATCGTCGTCCGCGGGGCTGCTCCCGAGGACTCTCAAGTACTGATCGACGGTCACGAAATTCCATTATTGTATCATTTTGGCGGGCTGAAGTCGGTTCTCAACTCGGACATGCTCAAACGAATTGATTTTCTGCCGGGCGGATTCGGAGCCGAATACGGAGAAGCAATCGGCGGGATTGTGGATGTTTCGACCAGGCCTTGTAGCAAGAAACAGTACGATGGCTACCTGGAACTCAGTATGCTGGACGCGGGATTTTTTATCGAAGGTCCGATCGGAGACGAAGTAGGTTTCATCGCTGCGGCTCGGCGTTCGACGGTAGATATCTGGCTGCCGGAAGTCATTCCCGAAGATTCGGGTTTCGAACTGACCGTAGCCCCGGTTTACTACGACTACCAGGCTAAAATTGACTGGAGCCCCAACCAGGCCAACCGGTTGTCGCTGCTGGCATTTGGATCGCACGATGAAATGAAATTCCTGTTGAATAAACCACCCTCAGGTGATTCCTCAATCCGTGGTGATATGTCAATGTGGGTAGAGTTTCATCGAGTTTATCTGAGTTGGGTGTTTGCCCCCGGGAAAAAGTGGCAGCTGCGGACGTCATTGGTGGGCGGTTGGGATATGGTCAATCTCGGAATCGGCGAAGATCGCTATCTGAAGATTTCAGCGCCCAGCCTCTACAGCCGAACCGATCTGGAATGGCAATTGTCCGACCGGCTCAACTTCAAGTCCGGGTTGCTGGGCGGCTTCGGGGTTATTGAGTCCTCGATCAGTATGCCGCGGCCACCCAAGGAGGGTGAGGTTCCGGGTCGCTTTTCGACTATGGAAATTTTGGTTGGCAATGAAGATCACACCTATGCCAGCGGCGCTGTCTACGGAAGCTTAGGGTTCAAGCTTGTCGATGACCTGCTGTTAACGGCCGGTATGCGCATAGAAGCCTATTCGAAACCGCTCGAAGAAATCGCGCTCATGCCGCGCTTTGGGCTGAAATATAAACTCAGGCCGGGCACGGTTTTCAAGGCCGGCCTGGGGCTTTATTACCAGCCGGCTCAACATGATGAGCTTTCCAATACAATGGGAAATCCCGATTTGGCAATGGAACGGGCCTGGCACTACACGCTTGGGTTTGAACAAGATTTGCCGGCCAGCATCAAACTGGACTTCCAGATCTTCTACAAGAGCCTCGACCGATTGGTAGTCGCCGATCCTGAAACGATGTACAACAACCAGGGTATCGGCAAGATCTCCGGCCTCGAAGTATTGATTCGCCGGGACCTGACCGATAATTTATTCGGCTGGCTGGCTTACACCATGATGCTTTCGAAACGCAAAGACGGCCCAGATGAAGGCTGGCGTTTGTTCGACTTTGATCAGACCCATATCCTGACTCTGGTGCTGGGTTACCAATTGCCGACCGGCGAGATTCAGCCGGCCCATGGACTGCGGGATGGCTGGGAGTTCGGTGTACGCTTTCAGCTGGCAACCGGCAACCCTGACACTCCAATTGTCGGCGGATTATTCGACGCCGATTATGACACCTATCATCGCATTCCGGGCTTGCCCAACTCAGAAAGGCTGCCCTATTTTCACCAGCTGGATATCAGGGTCGACTACACCTGGGCGTTTACATCCTGGGCCTTGAGCCTCTATCTAGATGTACAAAACGTATATAACCACCGGGCTATCGAGGCTGTGCGTTACAACTATGACAATACCGAGCGAGCTTACTTAGAGGGCTTACCGATCCTGCCCTATCTGGGGATTAGAGGGAGCTTTTAACGATGACACGGATAATTACATTGTTGATTGTCTTAATGCTGGCCGGATGCGAGGGGCCATTTTCCCCGCAGACACTGGTTGAACGGTTAAGGATTTTAGGAATTCAGGCCGAGCCGCCCGAGGCCGGCCCCTTTGATGAAATTACGCTCAATGTGCTCATGGCCGATCCCCAGGGAGCTGGTCGCCAGCTGGAGTGTAGCTGGGGCGTATGCCTGATCGAGTTGGGCTATTCCGCCAGGGAAATTGTCTGCCCGGGCCCCGATAGTTATCCGCTCGAAGGTGACTGTCTAAGTGCCAGGCTTTATATTCCCGACCTGGTCGACTGGCTGACCGAACAAGGCTACGGACCGCCTGACCTGCCCGAAGAAATCCCCGAAGAGTTTCAGCAAGAAAATCCGCCGTTGTTCGTCGGGTTCGAGGTCAAGGCCGGTTCCGAACGTACCAGCGGCATCAAGCGCGTAACTATAAACTTGTCCGGCCAAGAGCCGAATACTAACCCGGTTTTGCTCGGAGTCGAAATGGACGGTCAGGCGCTTGGCGATCAACCAGTTGGCCTGCCTTTCGGCAGCCAGGTTTCGCTGGCGCCCATGATTGACGAGTCATCGCGGCAGACATACCGGCGCGAGGGAGAAGACGAAGATCTCCTGGAGGATTTCTTGTTTTCGTGGTTTTCAACCGGTGGAGAGTTTTCCGAGCGCCGAACTATTCTGGACGTCGACTCGCATGGCGAGCGGCTCGATATCAACGATTGGAAGTTGGACGGGGAATACACTCAACCCGGTCCGGTGACTCTCTGGATAGTGGTCAGGGATGGACGTTACGGTTCGGCCTGGCAAGAATTCTCATTCGAAGTTTTAGAACCTGAATAAACCCCTTACTTGAATACAATGATAATCGAGGCTATTCAAAGGCCACTATTATCTGACCTTCGGGTGCTGGCAACAGCTCGTATTTTGCGCCGCCCAGCTTCTCGGCAATGCCAACTTTGATGAGGTCAAGCATGGCCTGGTTTGAAAGCTTGCACTGAGCATACAGAGACACCTGCGACTTTGATAGCTTGGTAGATTTTACGAACTTGCAGACCTTGCGAAATACCCGGTACATTCGTTGGTAGGACTGCGATGGAGGATTATTAAAAGTAATAATAAAGCGCTTGCCATGTTTCTTGTCTGCTTTCAGGTGGTCTTTCAGCGAGGCCAGCACAGACTTCATGACAGTTTCGGTCAGGTCTTTATATCCATTTAGAATTCCAGTATCGCCCGGGTCGCTCATTTTGGGGCTCATGGCTACATCAGCCCCAATCTTTCTCTATGAGACAGATTCGTAGGCTTGAATTGTCAAAGTCAGGAAGGTCGTATTATCTTTTTGTTTCCTGGTGGTGAATTCAAAGTCAACTATTATGTTGGCCTTTATTATCTCCGAAAGCGGGGTAACCTGACTCGATTCTTTAACATATGTGCTCTTGAGCAACTTTGGGTCGATTAGTCTCCATTCTGATGATTTAAAGTGTTCTTCAATCATTTCCTTTATCTGCTTGGCAAATTTCATATCACGGCAAATTCCTTTGGGAGAAACCATGACAGTCTTGGGATTGTCGCCTGCCAGGCAAACATGCCAGCCAAGAACAAACTGCAGGGTGCAGATCGCAAGTGTGACTGCGAAAATACTCGAGAAGAATTTTAGTCTACGGTTTTTCATTGCTAACATTCCTTAGAGGAATCAGTGCCGGTATATTCCTTGCCGAGTTCCTTGGGAAACGAGGTTGCAATAAAAATCAAATTATCCCGTTCGAGAAGTTTTTCATCCGGAGCAGGATTAACCACTATGCTACATGAATTATCCTGGCGGCGCTCGATCGAGAGCAGGACTGCATTGAACTGCTCTTTCATCGTCTGGTGAACCCAACGGATCTCTTTGCCCAGCCAATCGGCAGGGGTTCGGGCTTTATAGATCTGGTTGCCATAGCGGCTGGTCAACAGCTCGTCGAACAAGGCGACGATGCCGCGGTTTCGCGAAGCAGTCGCCAGAATGCGACCGGCATACTCGTCGGGAATCACGATTTCTTCAACGCCGGCCATGGTCAGGTGGGTCTGGTTGTCTCGATTGAGTAATTCGACACAGGTGAAGATGTTCTTGTTTAGTTTCTCGATGGTCAAGGCAGCCAGGACCGTTCGGGCATCGCGATCCTGATCGGATCGTTGCAGGGACTTGTCGGCCAGCAATATTGCCAGGGCTGCTCTTTCGATACCGGATTCCTTGAGAATCTCTACTTTAGTATAATCTCCGGAGACGAAATAAAAGCTGGCCGCGGGAATCGATGTCTGTGGGGGAGGATTTTCTTGTTCGGCTACCACGACGACCGACTTCCTGGATAATTCCGGATCGGCCTGAATTTCTTCCAGAATCTTGTTGCCCATTCGATTCCAGCCACATATCACGACATGGTTTCTGACGTCTTCCAGCATCATTTCCTTGACCTCCAACTTGCGGCTTAACCGGTTTACCATTGCGGCCGAAACAATGCCGGTAAAAGTTGCAAAGAACCCCAGGCCGCCCAGCATGACAAGTAAAGTGAGTACATGCCCCAGCCGGGTTTCGGGCAGGCCCAAGATGGGCTCTCCGGCCATCAGAGAATACAGGCTCCACCAGATAGAACCTTCGATCGTGCTGAAGGCCCCACCCGATTCTCGTTCAGCTAGGTTGATTCCAATGGCTCCAGCCAGGACAATGATTAAGACGATTACACAAACGGTTATTATTTCAGATTTGCCGTGTCTGAAAACGGCGCCGATACCTGAGAGCCGGCGGTTGAGCAAGATGCCCATTCTGAACAGGCGCAACAGGCGAACAACCCGTAGGATCCTGAATGAACGCATGATCGGCATGACGGCGATGATGTCGATCCAGTAGATCCGCAGGAATCGCCTGCGACTGGGGATGGCATAAAATCTGACACCCAACTCGACAATGAAGATACCTGTCAGTACGTAGCCGGTGGTTTCGACCGGCAAGAAGTATTTACTGGTTTCTGGCAAGATGGTTTCGACTACTAGCAGTGCGACCGAAAACAGGATTAAGCTTACGATAGAAAGATCAGTATAGCGGTGATTGATGAAGGCATCGATTTCTTTGCGCATGCCGGCCATTGTACGCTTCAGGAGAGGGGATTCAAGAAAATCGGTACCAGGGTGACCTTGACAAGTGATCGACCCTCTGTTAGTTGCTGTTTCAAAATCGTGGTTTGTCTTGTTACAGCAACTTATGCTGATAAAGTCAGTGATATTTGCTGCAAGGTTTTGCGCCGAAAATAAGAGTCAAAATCGATAGCGGAGGCCGCTAGTGGCAAATTTGATTGTTGTTGGTACGCAGTGGGGAGACGAAGGCAAGGGTAAGCTCATTGATCTCTTGGCCGAATTTGCCGATTTGATCGTTCGATTTCAGGGTGGCGCCAACGCAGGACACACTTTGAAGGTTGGTGATGCCGAGGAACTGATTACTCACCTGATTCCCTCGGGGATTATGCATTCCGGCAAACGCATTGCAATCGGGCCCGGGGTTGTAGTCGATCCCGAAACTCTGGTTTCTGAAATTGAGGCGGTCCAGAAACGCGGCCTGCTGCAGGACACCAGTGTCTTGTTACTCAGTAATAGAGCTCACGTGGTTATGCCCTATCATCGCTTGCTGGATGCAGCTCGAGAGATGGCCAAGGGCTCCAAGAAGATCGGCACTACTTTACGCGGTATTGGACCTTGCCTGGAAGATAAAGTCTCCCGGACCGGAGTACGGATGTGTGACTTGATCGACCCGCAAGTCCTGGAAGATAAGGTCTTGGCCAGACTGCCGGAGATCAATGCATTACTGAAACACTACGGTCGCGACCCTGTCGAAGAGAAAGATTTACTGCCCACTCTCAACCAACAAGCGGTCAAGCTGGCTCCCTTTGTATCCGATGTCGGCGAAGCCGTTCGCCAGGAGATGGATCGCGGCAAGAACATTCTTTTTGAAGGGGCCCAGGGGACTCTCCTGGATGTTGATCATGGAACATATCCATTCGTCACTTCTTCAAACACAGTTGCGTCTGCAGCCTGCACCGCAGTTGGTTTCGGAGCACCAAGAATTGATTCAGTAGTTGGAGTAGCCAAGGCCTATACTACCCGGGTGGGCGAAGGGCCTTTTCCCACAGAGTTAATGGATGAAAAAGGTGTCCACCTTCAAGAAAAAGGGGCCGAGTTCGGGGCAACTACCGGCCGCCCGCGCCGCTGTGGCTGGCTGGATATGGTGGCCCTGCGGTATACCCTGGCGGTCAATGGCTGCACATCGCTGTGCCTGACCAAGTTAGATGTTCTGGCAGGAACGAACCCGATCAAGATTGCAGTCGGTTATAAGCTGAGTGGTAAGGAAATCCAGTCTTTTCCGGCTGATATTCGGGCCGCCGCTCAGGTAGAACCGGTTTACGAGGAGATCGAAGGCTGGGACGAAGATATCAGTGACCTGCGAGAGAAAGAGGCTTTGCCGGTTGCCGCCCAGCGTTACATCTCCCGGATCGAGATGTTGTTGAACCTGCCGGTCGATATTGTCTCGGTTGGTCCCGGCCGCCGTGAGACCATTGTGATTCAAAACCCGTTCCGGCGTGGCTAGTGATTGCGTCAAGATAAGTTGTACTGATCGGGCTGCCTGTCCTCCAAAATATTGTTTTCACTTGTGATTTGTTTATCGGTTGCCAGGCCGGGGTCTATCTCGGCCACAATTACGTGTGTTTTATCGGTAGAGCCTTCGGCCAGTATTTTTCCGTCCGGGTCAACCAGGCGGCTGGCACCGGTGAAATGTAGAGTCTGACCCGCGATACGTTCTTCAACGCCAATCCGGTTGCAGGTTGCTGTGAAAACATGGTTTTCCAGGGCGCGGGTGATCATTGCCGTCTGACAGTAAGGTAAAACAAGATTGGCTGTGTGCGCGATAATGTGTGCGCCGGCGATTGTCAGCGATCGTGCAGATTCGGGAAACAACCAGTCGAAGCAGATCATTATGCCGATTTTTACCTGACCAGCCAAAAAAACCTTGAACCCGAGATTGCCCGGTTCAAACAACCTCTTTTCATCGGCGAACAAGTGGATTTTTCGGTAGACCCCTATTGTCCCGGCCGGTCCGATAAATGCGGCACTATTATAACACTTTGAACCGGATTCTTCGGCGAAGCCTGCCACGAGATGCCCATGACATGCGGCGGCGATCTCGGAAAGTTCTTTCATTGCCGGGCCATTAGCAGGTTCGGCCAGAGCGGCAAGCTCGGCACGATCCTTGAATTGGTAGCCGGTTGTGCATAATTCGGGTAAAATTATCAGGTCGGCTCGCTGGTCTGCCAGTGCTTCTCCAATAGTTTCGAGGTTTTCGTTTACCTGGCCAAAGGCCGGCGAGAACTGGAACATGACTATTTTCATGTGTTGCAGTGTAGCACCTTTAGCGGTTACGAAAAAGCAACTAGATTAAACACAACACCAAACCATTGACCTTCATGAATGGGTTTGGCAGGATCAGAGTCTGCGACAGGACGTGCATTGAAAGGAAAAAGCAATGTCGAAAAAAATGATTTTTGGGCTTTTAGTGCTCTTGGTTTTCGGTAGTTGGCAAACGCTGGCATACGCTAAGGGTAAAGTGAAGGGCAAAGGGCTGAAAAGAGTCCGTGTAGCTATCTTGCCTGTTCAAGTCAAAGGGGTGCCTGCCGGTCTGGGCAATAATACCGGGACCACGGTATTCAAAGAACTGCGTCAAATCGGCGTATTTAGGTTCATTTCTCCGAGACAGACTGGCAAAGTGGTTAGATGGCTGAAGAAAAAGAAGATCTTCACATCTAATTGTATTGAAAAACCCAAATGCATTCGGAAGGTAGGCCGGCGGCTCAAGGCCAAGGTCCTGTATCATTTGATTGTCGCCAAGGCGCAAGGGGGTGTGACGCTCAGCATGCGAACTTTCGACGTGAAATCGGGAAAGCAGGTCCGCAAAGGCAGCGAATTTGCGCAAATGGAGCAAGCCGACATTAATCGGGCAGTCCGCTGGCTGACCCGTACGGTTTCCGGCCCGATGATTACCACCTTGGCAAAAGGCAAGGGCAAGTTGCAGGTAAATTGTGAAGAAAGTGGGGCCGACTTGTTTCTCAACGGCAAGTCTTTCGGAAAACGAACCGGAAAGAGTTTCAAGGTTTCCTCGGGCGTTTTCGATATTGTAGTCAAGAAGGATGGTTTTATGCCGTTCCATGATGTTGTCGTGGTAAAACCTGACCAGAAACAAGTTGTCACAGCAGTATTGAAAAGAGACACCGGTCTCAGGCCTCCGGTAGTGGCCAGTGGCACCAGTTCCGGTGACTTGGGAAAAGTAAAGCCTGGCACGGGCGACAAAAAACCCAAAGACCTGCCGGCCTGGGCTGTTTTTGAAAAGCCCAAAGACAAGCCTAAACCACTGATACTTAGTGACAAGAAAGATGGGACAACAGCGGGCGGGACAATGCCCTGGCAGCAAGTCGACAAGAAAAAGCCCTTCCTGCCTGAGAAAGAAGAGAAGCCCAAAATCGCCGATGCCAAAGAAAATGGTGACACCGCTTTTTACGAGAGCTGGTGGTTCTGGACGATAATCGGCGTTGGGGTAGCCGGGGCGGCCGGTACAACAGCCTATTTCGTATTGTCGGGTGGCGGCGCAGATTCTGGACAGGGAAGTGCGCTAGTTACTTGGGATTGAATCTCGGGATTTAACGCGCGAGATTGTGTACGCGAGATTGTGTACAAATAATCGGATCTGTTGAGGAGTAATATCATGCATAAAACTTTTGGATGGCGGCTCGGGTCGACATGGTTTTTCTTATTGGCCTTGGCATTGTCGGTCTCCTGCGCTTTGGATGGTTTAGAAACTGGAAGTGCTACAGTCAAGCTCAAATGGTCTGTTCCCGATCGGGGCCCCTTGAGAGACGGAGTGCTCGAAGGCATCGTGGATACGATCCGGATTACGGTCAGCCACGCAGGTCAGACATTAGTCGACCAGAGCTTTACCTACAATCTGCTCGAGGGCCAATTGGATGGGATTCCAGCCGGCAGCGCGAGAGTGTTTCTGGTCGAGGCCCTCAGCGGAGAGACTATTGTATATAATGGCTCGGCGACCAACGTAACGATAAACAAAGACCGGACCACCCTGGTTCCGGTCACCATGGTACCGGCCTATGAGCCGGCCGACGATATCTATCAACCTGCTCCAGTTACTGATCTGGCTGCTCTAGCCGCTGACGCCAATGTGATCCTGGATTGGACGTCGAGTGGTGATGACTGGCTGGTCGGCCAGGCCGCCAGCTATGACATCCGCTGGTCCGATGCTACCATTCAAGACAGCAATTTCGACTCGGCAACCCAACTGACGACTTCGAACACGCCCCGAGAAGCCGGCCAGCCCGAACAGCTGACAATTACTACGCTGCTCCCGGGCGGCACCTATTACTTTGCCCTCAAGGTCATCGATGATCAAGGCAATGCTTCTTTGGTGTCGAATTGTGTGAGTGCCACCATCGCCGGCGGCGATTCAATCGCCCCGGCAGACATTCTGAATCTAACGGTAAGCGGAACAAGCCCGACAAGTATTACCTTGACCTGGAATGCTCCGGGAGACGACGGCAGCATCGGTACGGCGGCCGAGTACGATTTACGCTATGACATCACCGTGATCAACGGCACCAACTTCGGAGCTGCCTTGCGCTGGACGACAAATATGCCGACACCCCAGTCGGCCGGAAATCCAGAGCAAGTCGAGGTCACCGGGTTGACGACCGGTCAGCGCTATTACTTCGCAATCAAAACCGCCGACGAAGTGCCCAACTGGTCGGAGATTTCCAATCCGGAGACCGGAGTGACTTCATCCGACGATACCACGGCTCCGGCGGCTATTACCCCCCTGAGCGCGGTTGTTACTACCGAAACTTCCGTAACACTTTCGTGGGATTCTCCGGGTGACGATGGGACGATTGGGACGGCCGCCGCCTACGATGTTCGCTACAGTACAGCCCTTATCAATCCGGCCAATTTCGATTCGGCTGACCAATGGACCACGGCTGTGCCTGTTCCGCTCGTGGCCGGCACCGCTCAATCGGTCGAGATCTCCGGCTTGACCACCGATCAACCGTACTACTTCGCGATCAAGACGGCTGACGAAGTGCCCAACTGGTCGGCGTTATCCAATATTGAGCTGGCCACACCCGCTGATGTCTTTGCGCCCGAGCAAGTTGTCGACCTGCGCGATACGGAAATTACAGATACTTCGGTCACGTTGACCTGGACGGCGCCGGGCGATGACGGGGCGACCGGGACGGCAGCCAGCTACGATATTCGTTATCGGGCCGAGGCCGACGGAACGATTGATGCCGCAAATTTCTTAGCATCCACCCCTGTTGCCAATATCCCCGCTCCGGCAGTTGCCGGAATCGAGCAATCGGTTGTAGTCATAGATCTGACTTTCAGCGTGGAATATACTTTTGCCTTGATCGCTACAGATGATGCCGACAACCCCTCGCCGCTTTCAACTATTGCTACGGCGACACCGGGCGAGCAAGATACCACTCCGCCCGGTCAGGTTCTCGACCTGGCGACATCGGTAATCGACGATACAACGATCGAACTGAGCTGGACAGCCCCGGGTGACGACGGGTTGCTCCTCGGTACGGTTGCCGATTATGCGATTCGCTATCGTACCCTGGCCGATGGAGGCGCCATCGCCGAGGGTGATTTCGACGCGGTCCAAGATTCGGCGCCCGGGCCGCTCAGCCCGGTTTCAGGCGATAATCCCGAGTCGGTCCAGGTATCTGGTCTGACCCCGGATACCGAGTACTACTTTGCGCTACGGGCGGTCGATGATCAAAACAACCCATCGCTGGTTTCCAACTCTCCGGCAGGTATTACCAGTTGCACTACCTGCCCGCAAGTCGGTGCGATTCTGCCCGGGGCGGCGCCGACCGGCGCACTCGTCTATATAGAAGGCAACCAGTTCAGCGCGACAGCCGGGACGGCGACAATCGGGGGGCAAGCGGCTGCCGTTGCTTCATGGACCGATACACTCATAACAGCAACAGTACCTTCCGGGTTAAACG
>JAFDKH010000249.1 GCA_019307065.1 Deltaproteobacteria bacterium | reverse complement strand
CAGGTTGGCGTATTTTCCTATGGACAGTCAGACTCTTTCGAAGTCAATCGGTTTAACGAATCAATTGAAATATTTGCAAAATCCACACAAAACGTTTTTGTCGTCCGGGTTGGCACGCTGGTTGCTAAACAAAACTGTGTCGAGACAATGAAAACCCGAAAGGAGGTCGGTCATGAAAAAAACAATTATTATCTCAGGGATGGTGGCTGCAATCATGATGATGGGAACGGCGGATTTGATGGCCCAGGGAATGGGAAAAGGGCGTGGTCTGCGACAGGGTCCGCGAGCGGTGAATCCACCCATGACTGCTTTGGTTACCCTGACTACCGAGCAGCAGCAGAAAATTGCCAAATTGCGCGCCGAGAGAATTAAAAAAATGGCCACCCAGCAGGCGAAGCTTACGGTCCTGCGCTCTGAAATGAGAGCCATTTGGTTGTCGGATTCTCCAGATCGTAAGAAAATCGCTGCAAAACAGGCCGAGATGGATGTGGTCCGCAAGCAACTTAGGCAAATTCGAATGGACTTCCGCCTCGCGGTTCACGGTTTGCTGACACCCGAGCAACGGGCCGGTTTCGGCAACGCGATCGGACCGGCATCCCAGGGCTTCGGCCGCGGTAGAGGAATGGGCCCGTGCGGCATGGGTCAAGGTCGAGGATGGGGTCAAGGTCGAGGATGGGGTCAAGGTCGAGGATGGGGCCAAGGTCGAGGATGGGGCCAAGGTCGAGGATGGGGTGGAGGCGGAGGCCGCGGCTGGGGTGGCGGTGGCTGGTAATCTATCCCTTGAGCCGTGAGCGCAACTGCAGTTACAATGGCGAGGCCGGGAAGGCCCCGCCATTTGTACATTAAAGGAAGCAAACGATGCGAATCTCAACCCGGATAGCCCGCCTAGGATTTCTCGTGACAACCATGTTTCTGGGGGCTGCCCTGGTGTCCATGGGAGTCGCCAGTTACCTGGGTGCCCAGGAAACGACCAGCTCGGTTATCCAGGCCCGGGGATCCGACTTCGCTTTCTCCGCGCGGAGGGCGCTGTTCTTGGCGGGCGAAGCGACTGACGAATTACTCGAAGGGTTTCTTGACGACGCGGCGGAGCAAGGCTTACGTTTTATTGGCGTCGCGGATCGTTCGGGTGACTTTCTCGCATCGGCAGGTTCGGTAAGCTCCTCGACCAAAAGCCAAGATTGGGCTGCCTGCTGCCCGGGCCCGGGTCCGGTGATTGAAATGTTTGCGTCAAAGGTGATGGTAGTACAGTCTCTCATGCCTGAGCATGCTCGCGGCAAGGGCCGCAGAGGGTTCGGAATGGGGCGCATGGGAAGATTGCGCAACTGGCGGGACCGTTTGTTGGTGATCGAGTTTGAGCCGGTTGTGGCGGCCAGCATAACGAACCGGGCTAATATCACGTTGGTAATCTCGCTTCTCGCGGCACTGGTTCTTATGGCAACGGCCGCTACCTTCTGGCGGTTATCCGTCAGGGCGGATCGCTATGCCGTCCAGTTACAAAAAGACGAGCAGCTCAAGATGCTGGGTGAGATGTCGGCAGTCTTGGGACATGAAATCCGCAATCCACTAGCCTCACTCAAGGGGCACGCCCAACTGCTTGTCGAAAAGCTCAGCGGTCACACTGCAGAAAAAGGAGCCCTTAGGGTCGTGCGTGAAGCTATCCGTCTAGAGGAGTTGAGCAACCATGTCTTGGATTTTGCCCGGACCGGTGAGATGAACCTGAAGGCTGAAGATCCGATGGAACTCGCCCGGGCGGCGGCGGATACCATAGGTCCGGATCGTGTCAGAATACAATCCTCCAATGTGCCTACAACCTGGAAGCTGGATCGTTTACGCATGGAGCAGGTGCTCGTAAACTTGCTGAGAAATGCGCTGCAAGCATCAAAGGACGGGACGCAAGTGGAGTTGGAGGTCACTCGCCGATCTGGCCGACTAGTCTTCGATGTGCGTGATCATGGAGAAGGAATCGAACCCGGCCAGGAGCCACAGCTATTCACCCCGTTCTTCACCGGCCGGGTTAAGGGGACCGGGCTGGGCCTCACCCTGGCCAAGAGGATCGTTACGGGCCACGCAGGAAAGATCACGGCTTATAATCATCCCGAAGGAGGAGCAGTTTTCCGAGTGGAGTTATCAGAAAACGAGGGAGAGGGCTGAGATGGAACGAGTGCTGGTAGTCGATGACGAGGAAGGCATTCGCACCTTCATTGGAGAAGCTCTAACAAGCCAGCATCTTGTAGTGACCCTTGCCCAGGACGGGAGTAGTGGAGCAGATCAACTAGCCAAGAGAAGTTTCCATCTTATGATCACTGATCTCAAGATGCCGGGAATCGACGGAATGGAGCTGCTCCGGCTGGCCAAGATCGAGCAACCGGAGATGGAAGTCATCGTTTTGACCGCTCATGCCACAGTAGACTCCGCGATTGAGGCCATGAAGCTGGGTGCCTTTGACTACCTGAAAAAGCCTCTCAGCGGTCCTGATGAATTGCGGTTGGTGGTCGAGCGAGCTCTGGAGAGAAGGCGCTTGAGAGACGACCGCCAACGACAGTCCGGCCTGGGTCGGGAACACATTAAATTAGTGGCACGCGATCCTTCCATGCTCACCGTTGTGGAGCAAATCGGTAAAGTAGCTCCAACCAATGCCACGGTGCTACTGACCGGGGAAAGCGGAACGGGCAAGGAGGTGGTCGCCAGACGAATCCATCTCGAGAGCCAGCGGGCTGAAGATCCATTCGTTGCAGTCAATTGTGCTGCCTTGGCCGAACAACTTCTCGAAAGCGAGATGTTCGGTCATGAAAAAGGCGCCTTCACCGGAGCCACAGCCAGAAAACGGGGTCGATTCGAGTTGGCGGATTCCGGTACTCTTTTCCTCGACGAAGTAGCCGAGTTGAAACCCGAGCTACAGTCCAAGCTGCTAAGGGTGCTCGAAGAGCGTTCTTTCGAGCGAGTGGGAGGAACGCGTACGATCGAGGTGAATATCCGCCTGATAGCGGCCACCAATCGTGACCTGAGGGCACAAATGGAGACCGGTGCATTCCGCGAAGACCTCTACCATCGTCTTGCCGTCTTTCCGATTCACCTGCCCGCCCTGCGGGATAGACCGAAGGACATCCTGCCGCTGGCTGAGCACCTGCTGAATGGCATCGGTCACCAACTGGGCCGCTCGGGTCTTTCTCTGGACGCCGAAGCCCAAGCGGCTCTGCGCGCACATTCCTGGTCGGGCAATGTTCGCGAGCTTCACAATGTGCTCGAGCGGGCTGCGATCCTTGCCGATGGAACCGTTCTCAAGTCCGTTCATCTTGGCCTGGGGGTTGCTGGACCGCGAGAGTATCGACGACTCGAAGGCTCCTTGAAAGACATTGAAAAACAGGCCATTCGCGAGGCTCTCGACTCGGTCGAGGGACATAGAAAGAAAGCGGCCGCCCGGCTGGGAATCGGGTTGAGGACTCTATACGATAAGATCAAGGAGTATGACTTATAGTTTCTTCCGGGTAGCCTGGGGTCATCCAACACCGCAGGTGGGATCGTTAACCGGGTCGAAACCGTAGAAGCGTCTTAGTTCTTCGTAGAGATCCGGCGTAAGTTGTTTCATTTGAACGGGCCGCTCAAAAAAAGACTCTGTGGCCACTGCGAAAAACTCAGCCTCATTTTTCTCGCCATACCTGCGAAGGACCTCCAACTGTTTTGGGTGCCCACCTTTCAATTTCAAGTAATGAAAACTCATCACCTGGGCCCAGGGATGGTAGTGCTTCGAAGCTCTTAGCTGCGGTGTGCCATCGAACTTTCCGCTGGCCCTGTCCAGCACGTGGGCGAACTCATGAGTGGCAGTATCGTGGCCGTCGCAAGGATACTTCAGACCGAAGCGAACTGCAGTGTCGGACAGGACCACGGTCCCCCAATTGCGAGCCTCACCCAGCATGATGTCTTTACTGTCCGGATGCTTGAAATGGTGAGGATAAACAACTATTTCGGTCAACCGATCATAATAAGCCAGGTCGAGAAACAAGATCAGCCTTACTGCTGCAGAGCTGATTACCACCTTGATTTCATCGGTAATCGACAACCCGCCTGCGCCGATAAAATGTTTTTCCCAAATGAATACTTTCAGATTCTCGCGAAAGATCTTTTGTAAATCCGACGAAAGATTCGAGTAAAAAGGCACCTGCTGCTCCAAATACGGCAACCAATGAGCAGGAAACTCACGACGTGCCAATCTCTTGCGGCGCCAGTTGCTAAACATTCCCGACATGGGCTTATGATAACATGGGTGGTAAAATGTGATAGTTTCATGATTTAAAGGCAACTGAGGAGGTTGTCCCTGAAAGTTCTTCTTATCTCGGCCAACACCGAACAGTTCAACATGCCGGCCATGCCTTTAGGGCTGGCATGTGTTGCCCAGGCCACAAAAAATGTCGGGCATGTTGTCAGCCTGCTTGACTTGATGTTTGAAATGGACGCCGCTTCCGTTATAAAGAAAACGATCACTGAATTCGGTCCGGAATGTATCGGCATCTCAGTCAGAAACATTGACGATCAGAATATTGAAACTCCGAGATTTCTACTTGATAAGGTCAAAGAAGTAGTAACCCTTTGCCGTGATCAAATTAATGTGCCGATTGTTCTTGGTGGGGCTGGGTACAGCTTGTTTCCAAAAAGCGCACTGGCTTACCTTGATGCAGACATGGGAATCGAGGGCGAAGGAGAAATTGCCTTCCCCTCTCTGCTGGCAGGCTTGCAGAGCAACTCCGATCTTTCAGAGATACCAGGACTGTATATTCGAGAACGTGGCTGTCAACAGCCAAGAACTCTCGCCAAAAATCTTGATGAATTAACGCTTCCGGACACAAGCAGCCTGTCTGGTTCAGCATCCAAAAACAAAGAGCCATGGATTCCGGTGCAAACCAGACGAGGCTGCGCCCTTAAATGCAGTTATTGTTCCACGCCGAGTATCGAAGGCCCGATCCTCCGACTGCGCTCACCAGAGTCTGTTTCAGGCTGGCTCGAAAGCTGGGTCAAGGCCGGCTATTCGAATTTTATCTTTGTGGACAACACATTCAATCTCCCAGCAGCCTATGCCAAGGAGATCTGCCGCCGAATTCTGGAAAGAGACCTAAATATGCGCTGGCGGTGTATTATTTACCCAAAAAATGTCGATCAGGAATTGGTTGAACTCATGGCCGCCGCCGGCTGCAGACAGGTCAGCCTCGGTTTTGAAAGCGGCTCTGAAGAAATTTTAAAGAAATTGAACAAGCGTTTTTCGCCGGCAGAAGTGCGAACAACTTCAGCCATATTTGCCGATCATGGTATTGACCGCATGGGTTTTTTATTGTTGGGAGGTCCTGGTGAAACAAGGGCAACCGTGGAAAAAAGCCTTACCTTCGCTGATTCACTTAAACTCGAGGCCCTGAGACTTACAGCGGGTATCCGTATTTATCCAGACACCCAATTGGCAAAGGCTGCAGAAAATGAAGGCACGATCACTTCACAAGAAAACCTGCTGCATCCACGTTTTTACCTGGCTAAAGGAATGGAAGGTTGGCTTCTAGCAAGGTTGAAAGATTGGCAAACTTCCCACGCTCATGTGATTATGTGAAACAACACAGGAGGATTAATGATGAAAGTGTTCTTGTTTGCTTGGCTGGTCACGGGGTTCGTCGCCTGTGGCAACGGCACTTCCTATCAAGCGGTCGATCCACCTGACAAGTTAGGCGCCTTCAGCGTCGGACACATGTCATTCAACATGATCGACGCGACGCGGGATGATCGCCCGCTCCCGGTCGATATCTGGTACCCGGTCGATGCCGAGGACGCCCAAGATACTCCCAAGACGATCTATCCCCTATCGCCGCCGATTGGCCTCGAATCTGAGGTCGCAGTAGATGAATTGCCGGTCTCGGCCCGTCAGAAACAAACCTTGCTCGTGTTCTCGCACGGTTACGGCAGCATCAACACCCAGTCATTCGAGCTAATGGAAACCCTGGCCAGCCACGGCTTCATCATCGCATCGCCTGAGCACACCGGCAACACGCAGTCCTCGATGACCGATTCCTTCGACGAGGCGGCCGGCAATCGAGTGCCCGATGTGTCCTTCATTATCGATAGCCTGCTTGCCCGAAATAAGGACACACAAGATCCCTTCTATCAAAGAATAGACGAACTTCGAATTGGCGTAGTCGGGCACTCATTTGGCGCTATGACGGCCATAGGTATGGCGGCCGGCTGGGCCGGCGCCGAGGCAGACCCGCGAGTAGTTGCGATCGTGCCGATCTCGGCCGTGATCGACCCCGAACTGCAAAGCGATCCTCACAGCGGACCGAACGCCGGGTTTGATGCTCAACAGTTAGCCGACGTCGTTGTGCCGGTTATGCTGATCGGCGGAACCGAGGATACTTCCGTACCGATCGGCAACAACGAGATTGCCTTCGAGCAAATGAAAAACGCTCCGACGGTCTACAAGGTGGACGTGATCGGCGCGAACCACACACACTTTGCAAATGTCTGCGCGATCGGCAACATGCTGATCGAAATGGGTATCACCCAAGATAGCTGGGAAGGTATCGGTGCCGGCGATCTAATCGAGCCCTACCAATCGACATGTACTGGAGAGGCGTTTCCAATCGACGAAGCGACTCGTTTGCAAAACCTATACGTCGTCTCGTTCTTCAAGCGACACTTATTGGATCAAATCGACTACGACCAGTATCTTATTAAAGACTACGCAGCTAGCGAGCCCGCGGTCGGTTTCTCTGTGAGGAAATAGACGAGTCTTACAATCTTCGCCAATCAGTCTAAACTGGGGATGCCGCACTGACCAGCGCAGTTATCCATCAGCCTTAATCCAAAGTCGCTGACATTGGTCAACTGAACATCCCAGACAAAGCAGGTAGAGCATGACTAGAATGGTTTTGCAGAACTTGGTCGAAGTCATGCATAAATTCGCA
>JAFDKH010000077.1 GCA_019307065.1 Deltaproteobacteria bacterium | reverse complement strand
ATATCCTCGGTGCAGCTTTTACAGCCCAGGTCGTCGGCATCGGTCAGGCCGTCACAATCGTTATCGATGCCGTCTGAACAGCTCCCGACCGTAGTCAGGTTCTCTTCTGCGGGCGGATTGGTCACCAGAGGATGCTCGCACACGTCGGTAACTTCATTGCAGATGTCTTGGGTACACGGGTCGTTGTCGGTGCAATCGGTCAGCTCTAGTTGGCAGACTCTGTCGGTACACCGATAGACCCCGTTACACCACTGCCCATCGTCCAGGTCTTCGCAATCGGCGTCACTGTCGCAGGTCTCCCCGATCCAGTCGAGGTTGATGGTGACCTCTTGCACTCCGGCACCCCCGGCCTCGGCCTCGGTACAACCGCGTACAAACACGGCCGAGTCGCTATTTTCGGCTTCGGCGTAAAACAAGCGCCGGCCCGGCTCAGCCACGTCCAGCGGCCGAATATCTTCGGTAACCGGTATGCCGAAGGTGAGTTCATCTTCAATTTGATAATCTTGGCTACCTACTGCGGCACTGCCATCTTCGAGGGCTGCACAATTGGCGGTCGCCGATGGAATCACCGCCACCACTCGCACCCGGCTGGCTAAGTCTTTGGCTCCTTCGGGAAAGACTACCTTGATGAAAAACGCATCTCCCCCGCTGCAGCCAAACATGAGTAGAACGATACCGATGGTCAGTTTCTTTAGAGTACTCATTTGACTCCTATTGACCCTGTTCGTAGGCCCCGCGGTCGATGGCCTGTACGCTCTGACGGTCAACCCCGCCGAGAGATACACCGGCGGATAGACTCGCATCGACTGTCGCCGGGTCCACTCCTGAGTCGATGGCTGTACAATCGGCTGCCAAATGACTGTCACTCGCGCTTTCGAAGAAAGGATCGTCAGTTGCCAGAACAACTACGTCAGATTCTGTGTAAGTACCATCCACGTCGTCAAAACCTTCAGAATAAGTCGTATAACCCCGAAGAGTGAAAGCCTGAAGGACGTAACTTACAGGCACATCCAGCGCAGTAGCTCCAGTGTCCCCGGTAGAGCGCCGCTGAGCCCTGAAAACCGACGCGCTCCCATCCATTTCGATTGCCAGGTTGATAAAAATTGCGTCTACGATCGAGGCCACATCAAAAGCAGCCTCGGGCGCGTAGTCGCCGGTGCCGGTCAAGCGGCAAGTTAGATTGATAATCTGGTCGCTGGTCTCCGGTGTTTCGCGGCTTTCGGTGTAGCGCACACCAAAGCGAATGCAACTGGCGAAGTCTCCGTTGATCAAGACGTCCTGAAGGCGAACCTTGTCTCCCAAAAAGAGCGCCTGGAACAGACCGGGCGTACCATTGGCCAGCGCCTCGATCCTCAATCTGCGCAAGATGTGCCAATCTGCCGGCGCATTTCCTGTTTCCTGGCTGCCCTCGATTAAAATCGCCCGGTCGTCCGATTGCGTATCGGAATCAACGATCAAGTGCAGGTTCTCGACGACAATCGGGATATCCATCCTGTGCAAAGCGGTCAAGATGCTGTTGTGCCGCTCCCACATTTCAATGGCAGACCAGAGTGGATCTTCTTCGGCACTTATCAGGACCACATCCTCCGGCTGGTCACCCATGCCGGTCAGAGTCAAGCCCCAGGGAATTACCGCGTTACCGGCATAAGAGTCATAGGGATATAATTCTATGGTCCCGCCCGGCCAGCTGTTCCAGACAGCTCGCTGGATCTCGTTGTCTTCGCTAACGTCAACGTCACAGGTGTTGGCGCCGCAGTTGGCATTCCCGACCCTGACCGTCATGCGCCGCGGGCCGCTCCTCGAACTGCGCAACTGGTAGGCGCCCGGCAGAATGTCGCTACGACCTTCGATAGATACACCGTCGAGGCTGACACCTTCGCCTTCGACCAGCCCGCCGGGTTGCTGGGTCGAATCGGTCAGGAACTTCGGCACATAGGGTGACTCGAGCTCGGCCTGGCCGAGAATATTGCCTTGCACATCATTGGTCAGGTTGGCCGGGTCGAGATCGATGACGGTCTCGGTGTAACCTTCGATGACATTTCCGGCCACCACCAGGTTGCTGGTGGTGTCATCCCCCAGCAACATGTTGCCCTCTTGCCTGGTGAGCGACAGGAAGACGTTATTGACAAAGACAATGCCGTCTGTGCCCTGAATGGAGTCCTCGGGAGGATCGGGGTCCGGACGCACCGACGGGGTCCCGGCTTGCTGGAAATAGACAAAAGTGTTGTTGATAAAACGGGTATTATTGACGTAGGTCATCTCCCACTGATTTTCGTAGTGACCATAGAAGTGGCAGTTGCGCACTGTCGTGTCCGAGCCTAATTTCAACGCTTCAACTATTGAATTGCCGCCCAGGTATTCCGAGTGCAAGGCCGCTCCAAGCACGTTCTCGATCAAATGTCCGGCGGTGGCGTTTTCGGGCTCGTCGGAAGCCGGCCAGGCCGTTATGGCATTATGGGTGCCGGCCAGATTGACAATCGTCAGCCGCTCGACGTGAATGTTGTCACCGTTCAGCTCGATTATACCGTTGGAACTAGAACCGCTCATACAGGCGAGAACTACATTGGCCGGGTCTATGTCTTGGGCTACGCCGAGGTAAGAGTTGGCCGGAATATTAACCGAACATGCCGCGAACCCGGTCGGCGTTCCCAATTCGTCATAGAGATAAAAGCGGGCCCCCTCGACCGGGGCGGCAACGGCCGCGTCCTCCAGCCCGTCCAGACCCTCAAAATCGCAGACAGTTGTCGGCGAGCCGGTTGGGTCGTTATGCGGGCAACTATCGGCTATCGGTCCAATGTGATATTCGGGGCAGCCGCCGGCATTCGGTACATAGACACAGTCGTTGATCAGGTCGCAGCTTTCACTGGTACAAGCGACACCGTCATCGCACGAAGAATCATCCGCTTGATGCTTGCATTCATCATCTTGGACATCGCAAATGTCAATCGTGCAATCTACTCCATCACTGCAATCGGTAACTGTCCCACCTGTACAAATGCCTGATTGACAAGTTTCGCCGGTAGTACAGAACACCCCGTCGACACAGTCTTGTCCTTCATTGTCCGGCTGCGGCACACAGCTTGGGGGTGACTCCTGACAGACTCCCAAGTTGCACTGGTCGTCTTCTTGCGTACAATCTCGGTCTTCACCAGTACAATTGCCTGAACCGTCACAGATGTCACTGACAGTGCAATACAGACCGTCGTTGCAATCAGTTTGGGCATCTTCATTTTCATAAACACACTGATAATCCACACAATTGTCGCTGGTGCAATCGTTCAGGTCGTCGCAGGCCGCATTGTCTTCACAGGGTTCTTCGATCCACTCCAGATTGATGGTTACTTCGTGCACTCCGGAACCACCTGCCTCGGCTTCGCTGCAACCGTGTACAAACACCTGGCCATTACCGTTTAATGCCTCGGCATAAAACAAAAAGCGGCCAGTCTCGAGTACATCCAACGGGCGCGGTCCTTCGCCTGTAATAGGAATATCAAAGCTGACTTCGTCATGGATGGGAAAGTCATTATCACCGACTGTAGCGCTGCCATTTATAAGATCGGTACATAGCGCGCCATCGGCCGGTTTGACTGCCACCACCCGCAGCGAAGATGCCAGGTCTTTGGCGTTGGGAGGAAAAATTACTTTAACAAAAAAGGCATCCCCGCCTCCACAGCCAATCAAAAGCAGTAGAGCTGCCAGACATACTTTTCGTAGAATTCTCATTTCACTCCACGATAATGCCATAGTGGAACGGTCCGCCGGAATCACCGCCCGAGAGCGCAATTGCAGTCCCGGTAGCGGCTGCCCCGACTACGACCACCCCAACGGTGGTCCAGAACCACCAGGTTTTATACCAGGGTGTCGCGCCGTTTAATCCGTCCTGGCCGTCTTTGGGTAAATGGGCCGGATCGTCGATTAGCGGATCTTTTCTATTGAGAACCGGTGATACAAACACAACCGGCTTGGGCGCTTTCTTCTTGGCTATTGCAAAAGGCTGACCCTTGTTGTTCAAGACGGCCAGCGTTCCACCGTGCTTATTAGCTGCTTCAAAAAAATAAATAATCTCATCAGCCTCGAGATTTTTTGGAAACCTGAACGACAAGACTCCAACTCCCTTTACTTCGACCTGTATTTGACCTTCGCTGACACCGAGGACCTGGTATTTCAATCTAACTATTTTGACAAGGTTGAAAGGATTTGAAACCAGTTCGGTTTTCAGCTCCAGGTCTGCAGTCTTTTCGACTTCTTTGGGTGGGCTGTGGATCATCGAGATTGGCTTGACCTCGGCTGCCATGCCAACCGCCTGGTAAAAGGGCGGTGTCAGCTTGGGCGAGATACTTTTCGACAGTCTGAATTCAGGATCGATGGCCAAAAGTTTTCTGAATGAATCGACTGCGGCCTTGTTTTTACCCCGGGCCGCAAAGCTCAGCCCCTGAATTCGATAGGCATCAATCAGGTTCTGCGGTCTGGCATCCTTGTCCTGTAATGCCTTCTGTACCCATTTCAGAGCTTTTCTATAGTCAGTCTGGCGAAAAAACTTGCTGGCCTTGTCGAGTTCATTTCCCGCCAGAGAAACAGCGGGCAAAAAGCACAATAGAAAGACGAGTTTCCGCATTATTCGAGGCTCCCAATTATTTTTCTTTGAAACTACCATATTTTACGATGAGACTCCACCCAGCTAAGCCACTCTTGCATGTTTTGTTTACATTATTTGTCTAACCTCATCAATCGGTATAGACTGTGAGATTATGCCTCCCCATGACACCAATGACACCCATGACACCCAGAAAATGGGACGCTATCAACTTCTGGCTCTGCTGGCGACCGGCGGAATGGCAGAGATTTACCTTGCCCGCCAGACAGGCATTCAAGGGTTTGAACGGTTGGTGGTCGTCAAGAAGATCTTGCCTCACTTGGCCAAGCAGAAAAAATTTCTGGATATGTTCCTTGATGAGGCTCGCATAGCCGCTCAACTGAACCACCCCAATATTGTTCAAATATATGACCTCGGCCAGGAAGGCGAAGATTTTTTCATCGCCATGGAATATCTCGAGGGCGAGAGTCTCGGCTATCTGGCCAGTGAAGCCCGCAAAGCCGGACAAGTCCTGCAACCTGCAATTGCGGCCGGCATTATTGCCCAAGTCTGTGATGGTTTGGATTGTGCTCACAATCTCCAGGATGAAGCTGGAATCCCCTTGCGCGTGGTTCACCGTGACGTAAGCCCGCAGAATATTATTGTTTTGTTCAGCGGCGCAGTCAAACTAGTCGATTTTGGAGTTGCCAAGGCGGCCTCCAAGATTCATCAGACCAGGGTTGGTACGCTAAAAGGCAAGCTGGCCTATATGTCGCCTGAGCAATGTATGTCCAAACCCGTCGACCCGCGATCGGATGTCTTCTCTCTGGGGGCCGTCGCCTGGGAACTATTGACTCGCCGACGACTTTTCAAGCGCGACCAGGAAGCCGGCATGATCAATGCCATCCTCAACGAGGAGATCCCTTCCGTTCGTGAAGTTCATTCGGATGTCTCGACCGTTCTGGACGGCATCGTCATGAAGTCACTCCAGAAAGACCCTAAAGACCGATTTCAGACGGCCGGCGAGATGGGTGCGACTCTACGCGACTACATCCGGCGTACCGGAGCAGCCGCCGGCGTCCACGACATTGCAGCCTTCACTCAAAATGTCTTTGTCAAGCGCGCCCGGACCAAGAAAAAACTACTTGAAGAAATCCGGGCTGGAGGTAGCGGCCGCCATGCTCTGCATGTGTTGAAACCGGAAACTGATGAGTCACTGCCGTCACGTTCGGAAGTATCGGAATCTGAAGATATTTCGATGCGCATAGATGTCTCCGAGCCATTGAGCGTTGACATTGAAGAGGCGCCGACAACTCTGTTACCATCGTTTAAAGAGCTCGAGCGGCAAGAAGCGGAAGTATCACAAGACCTGGCGACGGCTCCCCTCAAACCGCCTGAATTGAAAACCTCAAAACCGAAACCGGCCGAATCGTCCGGTAAACAAGAGGATGACAACTCTGAGAGTCAGACTGTCCGGGCCGGTACACCGATTATTGCCGCCGAAAAAACCAAGATCCGTGAAGAAACAACTGAATCCCCAAAGAAACCGACTGCCGGAAAAAAACCCAACTTGCCCTTGTATGCCGGGATCGGCGGCGGCGCCCTGGCGTTTGTCATTCTAATGATCTTGCTTGCCTCTCCCGGTGACAAGCCGTCTGAGAATATTGATGCGGGCGGCCTGAGCAACCCGATCTCCGAGCCCGGACTGACAGATGGCGGGCAAGAAACCAGTGACTCTGTGCAACCTGCCGAACCCAAAGAGCCGCGCCGGACAGCCCTGGTTACAGACGCCGGCAGCCCTGCCGGGCCGGTCGACGCAGGAAGGCCGACCGAGCCAGTCGACGCCGGAAGGCCGACCGAGCCAGTCGACGCCGGAAAGCCGACCGAGCCAATCGACGCCGGAAAGCCGACCGAGCCAGTAGACGCCGGTTCAACAGCCGCACCAGAACCGGCCGACAAAGGGCCGCTTGAGAAAACAAAGCCGGCCGATCCAACTCCAATCAAAGTGAAACCGAAAAAGAGATATGGCTACTTGCGACTGGACACCGAGCCCTGGAGCGAAGTCTATTTGGGCAAGCGCAAGCTTGGAATTACACCAATTCTGGGGGTTCGGCTCAAACCCGGCAATCACAAGCTAAAGTTAGTCAATTCTCAGATGAAAATAAACAAGACTATCCGAATAACTATTCGTGCCGGCCGAACAACGAAACTCTTCAAGAAGCTCAAGTAGGGGCGCAGGGCCGGGGCCTGTTTAAGCCTAGCGTAATGCTTTGCCGGTCATAGGCACGAACCGAACCGGTAGGCTATCGACTTCAACTAAACGACCATTGCGCTTGATGTAAGTTTTCAAGTGTTGATCCCACTTGGCCCCCAGGGGAATCACCAGTCGCCCACCTTCTTTTAGCTGGGCCACTAATGGCCCGGGAACCTTTTCCGGAGCTGCCGTGACGATAATGCCATCAAAAGGTGCCTGCTCGATCCATCCGTCAAAACCATCTCCAACCTTCAGCCGGACATTTTTAGCCCCAAATCGCTCGAGCACTTTGGCAGACCGGGCCGACAATTGCCCAATAATCTCTACCGAGTAAACTTGACCGGCCGTCAGGCTCAAAACGGCGGCCTGGTAGCCCGAACCTGTACCAACTTCGAGAATTTTCTCGTCTCCAGTGAGTTTCAGTGCCTGGGTCATGTAAGCCACAATGAACGGCTGGGATATGGTTTGGTCTTCGCCGATTGGCAGGGGATGGTTCTCATAGGCTTGAGCGAGCTGACTCTCAGGTACGAACCAGTGACGTGGTACGCTGGCTATGGCCGCCAAGACGCGCTTGTCTGAGATCTCGGGCCTGAGCAGTTCGACAAGTTTTTGGAGCCGCTCTTTTTGTCCAGCCTCATCGGGCGGGTCAGCGGCCCAACACAGCGAGCCTGTCGGGCAGCCGGCCGTCAGAACCACAAATATCGCCGCCAGTAAAACCCGGCTGAGTGTCTTTAGTTCTCGCCCTGGCAAACCCACTGGGCACCCAGACCCTTGAAGATAGGAGTCAGGTCTTCGACATCAGTCGATAAGATGACTTCCACTAACATGTAGTGACCCTCTAATACACCTTCGGCAATCAGATCCACTGGAGACTCGGTGAAAGGGCCGTATCTGGTAGCCGACTGCAAACCGTCGATTGTGTCGGCAAATTTGACATAGATGGTTACCAGGGTGCCGTCCGGCACGGTCGCTTCCCAGGTCACTTGCTTCCAGCGCGTTTCTGTCGGCAACGCGCAGCCTTCGAAAACCTGCCAGTAGGTCCCACGCGGGGCGGTAAAATTACGCAGGGCAAATCCGGTAAAGTCCGAATAGGTGTATGTCCCGGCCCCGGTCGGGTAACACTCGACGGCGCCCGTTCCGGGGTCTAGCTTACAGGTATCATCGGATTGGCGGTTGACGCCCCAGACATATCCGTCGAAGTCCAGACCTACTCCAATCGTCTCCAGACTGCCCGATGGAAATTCGAATGTCTGTAGCTGCGAGCCGTCATCGGAGTTGAAACGAGTGACTCGACCAACCCGGGTACCGCCGGTAAGCCATGAGTGTGCCAGCCAGATGTTGCCATCGGCATCCGCGGCAATACCCCGCCCGACACCCACGTTGGGCGTAGGAACCGTCATCGAAGAACCGTCGGCTGGATCGTATCGGGCGGCCCCCTCGAGTTGATAGCCGCCGACCCAGACGCGGTCTTTCATGTCAACCGCTATTCCATATGATCCGCTCCAGCCCTCGATTTGAATGACGTCTCCAGCGGTATTATTGTTTGTATCTATTGAAACGATGCGACCGGTAGCCTGTTGGCAGGACCACAAAATACCCTTCGAGTCGATCGCCGCACCGTAAGGGTGCAGCCCAATCGCCACCTCGGCCAAAACATGCCCGTCACTCGGGTCCAGCTTATAAAATTTATTCTCACTATACGCCCCGACCCAGGCATTACCCATTCCGCCCTCGATGCCACCGGCATCCAAAGCTAAAGCTCGGGGTACCGAATTGTTGCCACCGATGTTTACCGTAAAGAGAATACATTCATCGGCTTCACCCAGGTATTCTGCCGGATCTCCCAATTCGATGCGCCCGTTGCCATTTGCATCCCTCGAGGTGTCAACTTGTTGATTGCCGTTGAGATCGGGACAGTTCTGATGGGCAATTTTTGTGACGGTACCCTGCTGGTTGAAGGCCCGATTGGCAACCCAGACGTCGCCGTTGAAATCTACGGCTGTGCGCGAAGGAGCATTGCCGCTGGCCCGGGCGCTGCCCCGGTTGCGCGGATCTGGACTATACAGGGCGGATATATAACGACCCTCTTCCTGGCCGGTTTCCGTATTTATCTTTGAAACCGTGCCTTCATCAGAATTGGCCACATATAAAAAAGTCAGGCGTATGTTCTCGCCCTCTTCCAGGACGATGTTGCCGTTGGGGTCCATTTCGAGCCCGCGATTGTTGTCGTCGTCCAGCTCGAATTCCTGCTCGGTACCTGGTCCTGTGTCGACTCCGTGACAGCGTGGACCACAATCTGTACAAGTCAGCATCTCATCAGTCGAACCATCGCAATCGTTGTCGATATTATCGCAACGCTCTTTTTCGGGCAGGACCTGTCCGATACAAGCCGTGAATTTTTCGTTCTCGCAAAAACGCTTGCCCGCCTTACAGATACCGACATCCAAAAACTTGGCATCGGCTTCCCAGCATTCGGGCTCTTCACCCTCAGTGCAGGGACAACCTTCATACTCGAGAACGTCGCAGTCACAACTGAAGTTCAAATCGGGATTCTCGTCGTCACAGTCAGGACCCAACATACAATTATCGCCGTATCCATCTAAGTCATTGTCGAGACAGTCTTTGTAAGGATCTCCGGGATCACCGGCACAGTCACAACCACGCACGCTCATGATCGCAAAACCAATAAGCACAAATACACACCACTTTCGAAGAGCCATTTTAAGCCTCCGCAAGAACAGGAAAACAACAGTTTTGTTTATTGTAAACGTTCAGGCCCTAATACACAAGGCCACACAACTCAAACCCATGGGATCTCGGATAATTATTACAATTTCCAGCGTCTATGTATCCAGAGCCATTGATCGGGTCGCTTGCATATTTTGTCTTGTAGCCAAAGATTCAATTCAGTCGTTATTCGCTCGACTTCCGCAAGCCTTTCGTTAGCTCGGTTGATTTCTACTTCAGGATCGATAGTAACCTTGTGACGCCCGCCCGAAAGGCGCTCGATTGTAACCGGCAGAATTGGTGCGCCGGTACTTAGCGCCAGCACTGCCGGAGCGTTAGTAGTCGAAGCCAGGCGCGAAAAAAAAGGTACCGCAATTCCTCTGCCTGCCGGCATGTGCTGGTCGATGACCAGGGCAACAGCTTGTTTCGCTCTGAGCAACTTGAGAATCCGAAATGCAGAGTTCTTTGCGGGAAGCAGGCCGAGACCGAATTTAGCACGTTGAGACATCCAGTAATCATTGATGCTCCCGACGTGTTGCTCCCTGGTAACAATGTGCAGCGGCACTCCGCTCAAGGCTTCGGCGCAGGCCAATAAATCGAAGTTCCCAAAATGCGCAGTGACCACGATTACTCCGCGGCCTTTCTCCATTGCCTGTTCGTAATGCCGCCAGCCAACATGGTCGAAAAGTGCCGTGACTTTCTTGACAGTCAATCCGCCCAGCCTCAGAAACTCAACTGCGCAGCGCGCTAAATGCACGAAACAACCTCTAGCTATTTTGCGTCGCTCAGGCTTGTCCTTATCTGCAAAAGCCAGCTCTAAATTAGCAATGGCTACCGAGCGGCGAATCGGAATCAAGTAGTACCAAGCGTAGCCTAGAACAGCTCCAACTGCGTTTGCCGCTCGGCGAGGCAGACAACGAAAAACAAAGCCAAGAACACAAAGCAGCCAGCGGGCTATCAAGACTCTTTACTTCTTTTTGGCAGGCTTCAGGCTTACAGCCTTTTGCAGAGAGGTTTCCAAGTCTTCTTTTAACCCTACAAGCCTGGCGCGCACAACGCCGTTTTCATCAATTAAGAAGATAGAAGGCAAGGTGACGGTCTCGCCGTCGACAATATACTTCTTGGCCGTATTTTCGTAAGCATCAACCAGGACGGGAAAAGGAATTTTTTTGTCCTTGAGGAACTTGTCGAGCTTGGCCTGGCCGTTCTCGGATTCCAACAAGGCAATCATCAGAACCTGAACTTTGTCTTTGAACTTATTGTGGTAAGCCATAACCTGAGGAAGTTCTTTCTTGCAGGGTTCACAGTCTGTTTGAAAGAAATCAAGCAGGACTTTCTTCTTCTTCTTCCACGAGACTTCTTTACCGGGATAGGCAACATCGCTAAGCCTGAAAAGGTTACTTTCAAGATCGCGCAGACTGAAATCAGGCGCCCGATCACCTGCTTTGATCTTAGCCTTGGCCGGCTTAGGCTTACCGGCGTAAGCCGACATCCCAAGTGTGATCAATAGAAAACCAAACAGGATCCTAAATAGCGTGCGAGTCATCTTAGCAACCTTGGGTTAGATTTTAGACAAAGATTCTCTTATAATATTTCCCAGCAACTTATCCCTAAGCTTTTCAACGCATAACTTTATAGCAGCCCGACGGGAAGCTGGATGGCCTTGTTTCTCCGGCCCTAAATCACTCGATGCCAACTCGCGCCCGTCTGAAGTTCGGATCAAACGATAGGCTCCAATTGCCTGGGCGTAATGAAACCCCTCTTCTTGACCCAAATACTCTGATTCAATGTTGATAACCAGCAATAGACCGGCACCTTTTAGCGCTGCTGCATTGGCCGCAACCGCTTGATCACCTGACAGGACGGCAGTGACTTGGTCTTGGGCCAGTCCACCCGGCCGGATACGAACCCCCTTGTCAGACAGCCAACCCTTGACTTGTGTCAAAACCGAGCGCGCCAAGGTTGAGGTTGATGCCTTTTTTTCGTCCAGAACTATTTGCACCACAACCATGGCCGTCTTGTCGGTTTTGCCGGCCTCACCGGTTGATTTATTCAAATCGGCAACCACTTGCTCTTTGAGCAAAGTACTATTGAGACTGCCGTCTGGGCTAATCACCGGCTCTTTCAGGCTGTCTAACAAACTCTTGGCTCGTTTTAGACGAACAACCGCATCGGCATGCCTGCCGTTAGCGGCCAGCTGCTGACCCTCTTTTCTAAGTTCGGTTGCCTTTAGTACTTTATCGCCTGCAGCTTTTCTCGCCATACCAATCAGATTCTCATACTCAAGCATCGGATAGACTAACATCACATAACAGTCGTAGCTACGTCCGCTCGGCCCCTGGTACTCTTCAAACCAGCGCTGATCTTCCCAGGCACCCCTGATGGTAATCGGTTCACTGGCTCCCTGGATTTCGAACTTGTAACCACCTTGCCCATCCGGCGCAAGTTTAGCATCCACCTTTTGGCCGACAGAAAGTCTCAATTTTACCAAGGCATCTGCATAGGCCTCTGAGCAGGCCAACTTCTGGCTTGCTTGTCTCACGGATTCGCCGCAGTAAGGCAAGGTGTGGTCTGTGCGTTCGGGACATTCTTGTATCCATAAAGGCTCGATGCCCTCCGAGTGAGAAACCAATTCTCGGTCACCTTTGATCTTGGATTTCTTATCAGGTAGCGTTTGTCGACCGGCTGAACAGGCTGCAATCGAAAACACAACGAAAACAACAACCAGCAGATTTGTGGGCTTCATGACCCCTCGCTATTTCTTGTCAGCCAACTCGTTCTGACGAGTCGCACGGATGCCTATTCACTGTTTTACTGCGCGGATATTAACAATCGACCAGTAAAAGGTCAAAAGATTTAGGGTATTTCTATACGGTCGATCAAATCGCCGTCCATGTTGTAAGCGCTCAATGTAAGCAGATCCCCGTCGACATCGATCTGGGCAAAACTGAATTCAAAGGCGAACACCTGGCTGTATTCTTGCGGATTCGGCGCCGGGGTAGCCATATTACCCCCCTGGGGTGCGCCGCCGGCGCCAGCTACGACGTAGTAGATGCCGTCGTAGAAGCTGCGCTCATAGTCGTGATCATGCCCATTGAAAACAACCTTGACGCCGGCTTCAACAAACTTTTGATGCAGGTTGCCCAGCATGTGCTCATTGTCATCGTTGCCATGCGGGCCAGACGAGACTGGAGGCACGTGATAGGCCGGAAAAATATGTCTTATTTCCGGATCGATCTTGGCATCTTGAAGCTGCCCGGCTACCCAAATGTCCTGCTGAGTTGTTCCATCGCCGATCTCTCCGTAATCAAGCACAAGAAACAATGAGTTTGCGTATTTAAGCGAAAAATACAATGGGTTGTCACGCACGCCCGGTAAACACCAGATCTCGTCATAGAAAGTGTTTTCATCTTTATCGTGGTTGCCGATCACCGGCAGAAACGGAATGTGGCGCAACAAATCAACCTCGGTAAGAAAGAAAACATCCCAATCATCAGACTCTTCTCCCGAGGACACCAGGTCGCCGGTATTCATATGCAGGTCAGGTCGCGCGGCCAGCACTCGATCAATAACGACCCGATGAAAAAAAGCCTGAGTTCGAGTGTCGCCCGAAACTGTAAAGCGATATGGGAAATCGCCGACAGCCCCGGCCCGAAAAGTTCCGCCGCTGTTGGCACCTTCTTCCCCGCCAATCTGAAAGCGGTATTGTTTATTGGGCTCGAGATTTGTAAGAGTGATGATGTGGTGGGTACCTGGCGTATCTTCGGCGGCTATTTCTTGGGTGCCTGCATCCCCGTACGAGACCTCTCCGACCAGCTCTTTTTCGGTATCCCAGGAAATCGTCATCATGCCGTCTGTCGAAGCATGCAGAACCGGGCCACGCACAACTTCGGCAAATCCGTCAATGCTAATCAGGCACACAGCAACTGTAACTAAGCCGAAACGCATCATCTTGTCCTTATGGTCGTCGGCCACAAAATAAGAATACCGCGCCGTGGCCGGCCCTGAGGGTTTCATAGGCAAGACAATAGGCTTGACGCATAATCAAGCCTGTAGCCGGCTCTCCCAGTCCCACGTCACCGATGACAATCTCGGGTACCCTACTTGGTCCGGATTTTCCGGTTTGGGCCACCTTGAGCACTACCGCATCTTGATCTTCCTCGCGCCAGACAACCGTTGCCAGATCACCTTCGGCCAAGACCGTCGGTTCATGCACGAAACCGGAAGGAGTATCGATATCGACGGGATCCTCGAATTCACTAAGCTGACTGTCGACCCAGGTGGTTTTGATAACCGGTAAGACCGGGCCGTTGTCCCTGAACGCAATTACATAGCCGCTTTGAAAATAGCCAACCGCCGGCGCCCAGTGATGAGAACCTGACTGAAAAGGCCGTGAGTACTCAGGTTGGTCGGACAATGAAGTCAAATCCGTCAAGCCAACATTCCATTCGTTCTTGTTGAAATCATTGCCGACAATCAGGATTCGCTTGGAAGATACGGCAACCCTCGCTTCAAAAGGTTGCTGCATCACTATGGTAATTAGATCTGAGATAGCAACTGGTTCCTGAATTGGATTGCCCTGTGCATCCAGAGTAACCAGCATGACCGAATCGGTCAGAAACAAGAAACTTCGCCGGTCTACCCAGACCAGCAACGCATCACCTTTGTAGGTTGTGAGTCTGGGTGAAGCCGAAGGGTAGTACGGAGTCTGGGATACATTTGTCGGGTCGAGAAGACCGCCAGCTGTCAAATCCAGCCCGGCCGCCATAACTTCCAGCATGCCGTCCAGCCTGTCCGACCAGGCTATGACCAGGCCTGAATCGGTCTGGGTTACCTGCGGCCGTCGGGCATTGTGGCTGTCGGTCAACTGTCTCGAATCGCCTAAGGGCTTTCCCGCCAGGCTGAATTCCTGAATATACAAATCCGGCCCGTCGCCGCGATCTTCGGACCAGACAAACTGAATCGTTCCATCGTCAGTCTGAAAAATTACCGGAGTCCGGGCACTGCCGAGATCTCCGGCCACTTGCACGGGACCAAACCCTGGATAGTTATTGGCTGTATCCGAACAAGCTGAAATAAGAACCAGTAAAAACATCAAAATTCGCATTGAAAACATCCGGGCCGCCTCTGTGATGACATCAGATTCTAAACCAAAGCTGAGTCATACACAATCTCACAGGTGTATATCTCATTCACACAATCTTTAGCGTAGCTGGTTGTCATTCAGTTAGGCGCTATCGCTAACACTTCGTTTCAGTATGCTTTTAACAGGACAGCTATAAATGGCACGTCTGTTGCTCTATCTATGGGTGGCCACGGGGAAAGGGGGACGGAGGAAATAATGTCAGGAGGTAAAAACGGCCTCGTCGGACACCCCCTGAATAAAAAAGTAACTCGTCCGGCTAGTTAGACTTCCTCCGTCCCCATTACCCCTTCGACCACCTTCTTTGCCCACAGAACGAAACGACTTGTCTCCCGGGGATACAGACCCGCGTGGGACTCGAAGGAAGTAAGGGTGTACACCTGGCCGCGGCAGGCGAGCAGCAGGTCATGGAAGACGCCGATCGGGACCCCCCGGTGGCGCAGCTGGCGATCCGAAAGTGAAACCATTTCGATATCAGTGAACAAAACCGCGATGATTTTCTCGCCAATGTGATAAGCAAAGCCGCGCTGGTACAGTCGCACTCGGCGTGCCCGACGGTCGCTGTGTTTGATGCGGTTGAAGCCGATGAAGAACAGTCCGAACCCGATCAGGGCCGGGATGACTGCCACGAAATGCCGCTGATTTATATAGTAGAAAGAGATCACCAGGACCCCAAGACCGGCGACCAACTGGATGACCGGCAACGAGATGGCGCCCGGGGCATTTAGAAGCACTATCAGCTCACCGTCAGCTTTACCCAGGTCTTTAACATTGGTGGACGAGCTGTTGCAAATGTCTTCCAGAGGCTTAGCCGAGCGCAAGTCGTCGGCATCGAATGAACCCTTACCGTCTGCGAGCTCGGCCCCGCAATCCGAGCAGGTGGCTATTCCCGCCCGGTATTCCGCGGGCCGGCCATGCTTGGCGCGGTAGGGACAGTCAGGATTGGGGCAATGTCTGACAGGCATGCAAGCCACTTCGGAAAGAGGAGAACATTGTTACGCTAATTGCACTTGTAGCGAAAGTCTCTTTTGGAGACAAGTCCTTTTTGTCTACCATGATCCTTAGACTGCGCCCTTTCCCCTTGACGCTCGCTAGATGGCTGTCTAATCTACAAAAACCAGCGACAAGGAGACCAGTATGAAAGTCAAAATCAAATACTGCCAGGAATGAAACTACAAGCCACGGGCCAGCAGTTTGCAGGCCGAACTAGAAAAAAAATATAGTGCTACAGTAGAACTCATCGGCGGCGGTGGAGGCATATACGAAGTCACCGTTGATGGTAAACTGATCTTCGACAAATTCAGCTCGGGACGCTTCCCGAACGATAATGAGGTCGTCGAGTTGATCGAAAAACTCAAGTAATTAGGTTGGTCAGCTGCGCAATTAGTAAGTCATCACCAGTCCAGCGGGCTTCGATTCGTAATCCCAGTAACAACCTACCCAGCTCGAATTGATCCATTCGAACCAGGTCTTTTTCGGTAGTCACTACCAGGCTACCGTCGAGTTTCTGCGCTTCTGACTCGATTTGTTCGATATCATTTTTCGTATAGTGATGATGATCTGGAAAAATTAAATGTTTTGCCACTTGTAACCCGGTCGCTTGCAGACTGCGCTCAAACCCCAACGGATTGGCAATTGCACTAACGGCCATCACTGGGCTGCCTGTCGGAGGTGGGTCGACTAATTCGAGCTTTTCTCCGCTGACAAACCCAGCCGAGGTGAAATCGCACAAACAAGCTTGAATATTGCTCGTCAAACCGTGCCTGGTAAGAAGTGCAGAAACATCTTCGTCTTTCGCATAAGTAAACACAACCAGATTTGCCCGGCTGAGAGCCTCTTTGGGCTCTCTTAGCGGACCGCGCGGCAATAAGCGGCCGTTCCCGAAACCGCGGACGGCGTGGACCGCAACAATGTCGAAATTACGATGAAGCTTGCGGTGCTGAAACGCGTCGTCACAAATAATCACGTCTGGATTGCAAACCTCAATTGCTTTTCGAGCAGCGGCTACTCGATCTGCTCCGACGACCACTGCCGCATCGGGACAGCGCCTGGCAATCAAGACAGGCTCGTCACCCGCTAGTTCGACCGGCTGCACATCTTGCCCGGGAAGACTCACTACGACTAGTCCACGAGTTGATCGGCGATAGCCGCGGGAAATCACTGCGACTTTTTTTCCCAAGCTTGTCAGGCGATTGGCTATGTCGATCACCAGCGGAGTTTTACCGTTGCCGCCGACTGAGAGATTACCGACCGAGATCACCGGGCATTCGATTTGGGTCTTGGCACCGCTCGCAACCTTGAATAAATGTCCAGCCCAGTACGCCCAGGAAAGAGGAGCCAGGGTCGCACCGAGAATTTTTTGACTTAGCGTGAGACGGGAGCCGTACCATAGCCGCTGAAGTTGCGAACCGGAGGTTTTTATCTCACTCTTTGCCAAGCTTTAGCACCTCGAACAAAGACTGCACTACCCTATCGGGCTTCAGAAGTTGCATGCATTCGTAGGTTCCGATAGAACAGCTGCTACCACCGTGATTACTACACGGGCTGCAGGGCAACTCCTGACGTAATACACGGCATTCTGCGCCACGGGGCGCCCAACGTTCCGGCGAGGTCGGACCAAATAAAGCAATTACGGGTACCTTCAAGGCGGCGGCCATATGGGCCGGTCCAGTGTCCGGACTGACCACTATCTTGCATTTTGAGACGAGTCCGGCTAGTTGACCCAGACTTCCCGAAGTGTGAACAAAAGTTGGTTGGGCTTGCATCGATTCAACCACAGCCTGAGCCTGAAGGATGTCTGCCTGGCCGCCAAGGATCGCAATGTTCAGGCCTCGGCTAAGACACATATCAGCCAACTCAGCAGTGTACTTGGCCGGCCATCTTTTTGTCGGATGACGAGTTGAAGGAAATATTCCGACTAGTGAATTTGAAGACGCCTTTTTTGCGATCACTTTTTCAGCATAGTTGCTATCGGCTTGATCAACTACTAATTCGGGAGTCCGTCGATCTGATTCAGCGCCACAAAATTCATCCAGAATGTCCAGATAGCGCTCGACTTGATGGGGAGCCCGCAAAATTGCGTCCTTGCCAATCAGCGCTTTGATCACTCCAAACCCGTGACGCTTAACCAATACTTTTTTTTGAGCCGGTCGCAGATAAGCCGCCAGCAGAAGAGTGCGCACCTTGTGTTGGAAATCCACAAGTAAATCGACCGGCCTTAGCTCACCGGCTAGACTCCGTATCCCGCCTGGACCACGATGATTACCTGTGTAATCAAACTCAACGACTCGGTCTATTTGTGGATTGCCCTTGACCAGATCTTGATAGCCAACATCTACCAACCAGGTAATCTTCGAATCTGGAAAAATGGTGCGCAGCCTGGCTGCGGCGGGCGTGGCCAGAATTATATCACCCACAGCAGAAAGCCGGATGATGAGAATATGTTTGGGCTGTTTCACCTAGGACTTTTCCTTTTGGCAGCTGCCACGATAGCTTCGGCGCAAGCCTGACTGGCTCCTTGTACATTCGTGACGGCTTCCCGGGCCAGCTTGCCTAGTTTATCGATTTCTTCGGGACGTGAAAGCAGGTCGGCCACCACTTTCTGTAAGCGGTCGGAGTCCGGCACCTGAATGCCGCCGCGCCCGATAAGAACTCTGACACTGCCTTTGAAATTCTCCATCCAGGGTCCAAACAAAACAGGTTTCCCGCAAGCCGCCGGCTCGAGAATGTTGTGGCCGCCCCGACGGATCAGGCTTCCACCCACAAAAACAATTGTTGCCAACCGATAGGCATGTCTGAGTTCTCCAACTGAATCCAATATGACAACCGGCTCCTGGGCGGCGCCCTTTGAACGCAAAGCGCAGTCGAGGCCCCTCTCTCTGGCCATGGCTGCTATTCGTTCAGCACGCTCGATATAGCGTGGTGCAATTATCAACTTGAGCTTGGTAAAGTTTTCCCTGAGAGAACTGAAAACATCAATAAGCCGGCCCTCTTCGCCCTCATGGGTGCTACCGGCCAGCCACACCTGTTGTGAGCCGTTCACTCCAAGACTCTTCGCGAGTTGGGCAAGGTCAGCCGAAGATGCAGTTTCCTCCTGGCGACAGGAATCGAATTTCGTGTTTCCGGTAACTTTTACCTTATCCGGCTCGGCGCCTATTGAAATGGCATGCTCGGCCTCAGCCTGATCGCGCATGCAAAGCAAACTCAGGTGGCGCAAAGGATTGCCGATGAACCGGTAAAACCAGCGATAGTTCGCCAGAGCCTGCTCGTTAAAACGTCCGTTGATCAAGAGAATCTCGGCCCCGCTTCTTCTAACTCCTCGCAAAAGTGCCGGCCACACTTCGGCATATTCCAGAATCAACACGTCTGGCCGGATAGTCTTGACCGCGCGATGAATTGCCCAGGGTAAATCGTAGGGCAGGAAACCGAAGGCATCGACTCCCCGCAAGTCCGATTTAGCCATGCTCATACCCGAATTCGTAATCGTGGTAACCAGACAGAAAGCATCCGGCAGAAACTCTCTTACTTTCAAAATCACCGGTTGCAGGGCAAGCAAATCACCGGCCGAAGCACCATGAAACCATAGTACCGGTCTCGTTCGGGCGCCTGGCCAGTTGTCCGGATAAAACCCGAAACGAAAGAAGACACCTTCCCTGAGTTTGGGATGCAACAATAACAGAGGCAGCAACAGAAGAAACGCTACATGTACTAAGACTGCGTATAAAATAAACATATCGTCAAAGAAGCAGTCTACACTGCCCTACCGGGTGCGTCCACTTCATGAGTGAGCTTAAGCAAGCTGGCGGTCAACTGTTCGGTGATCTTGTCAATTTCTCCCGAGGAAACCCTGTCCGATATGACAAGCGGCTCGCCATAGCTGACGGTTGCTTTGGTGAAAGGCAGCGGAATGATGAACTTATCCCAGGCTCGCCTCAGGCGGATTTTGCTGCTAAACCCAATCGTAATTGGAACGATCGGTGACCCATCCAGTCTAGCCAAAGCAACTACACCGGGTTTGGCAATGAAGGCAGGCCCCTTGGGCCCATCGACTGCCATTGCGATCGCCGAACCAGATCTCAGTTTCCGGCCCAGCGCCATCAGCCCGGACAGCCCTCCCCGGGAACTTGATCCACGTACCACTTCAAGACCAAACTTCTTACAAATGCGAGCCTGCATTTCGCCGTCACGACTGAGGCTGGCTAGAATAGTCAGTCGTTTTTCTGGGTTGGCCTTGAACAAACCAAGCTGGCGGCCATGCCAAAAGGCATACACAATTGGTTTTTCATGTTTTCTGGCTTTTTCCAGGTTCTCGAGGTTGTCTACTTTGAGCCGCACCGTAAAAAGCACAATTCTGGCGATTAGCCAGATAACAAAAGCCTTGATACGAATCCGCCAACTTACTCTTTCTTTGTCTGTCGACATAAAGCTCGCCCTACTCACCGGGGGAACTCTCCTTTGTCAGGCGATTGCTTGTTCCGCGAAAGCAACATCTCATAGACTGCTTTTCTGCCCAGGCCGGAGAGTTTGCCAATCAGACCGGCTATTTTTGAAGGAGTCAGATTATGCCCGTCGCGTAAAGCTTCGATGAGTTTTTGCCATTCTGACGGCAGACATGTATTTTTATTTTCTGACCCTGCAACAACCAGAGTTATCTCACCCTTTGGTGGTTTCTCATAACGTTTGGCCAATTCATCGAGAGTTCCGCGATCGAAGGTCTCATACAGTTTAGTCAGCTCACGGACTACTACAGCTTCTCGCGGTCCCCATATTTCATTTAGAACAGCCAATGTCTTGCCAAGACGTTTGGCAGATTCGTAGATCACCAGGCTGCCAGCCTGGCCGGCAAGCTCTTCGGCAAGTTTTTGCAAGGCACCTTTCTTGCGGGGTAAGAATCCCAAAAAAACAAACCGATCACTTGGTAAACCGGAAGCAGTCAAAGCCGCCACGGCTGCGGCCGGGCCAGGCACTGGAACAACTCGCATTCCCGCGTCGAGCACCTGGCGCACCAGATTCTGGCCCGGATCACTCAAACCGGGTGTTCCGGCATCCGAAACCAGGGCTACATCCGAACCGTTTTTGAGAACCTTGATAATTTTACCGGCAGCAATCTTGTGATTCTGTTCTCGATAGCTAATCAACTGAGCCTTTATGCCGTGAAAAGCCAGCAGCTTACGCGTATGGCGGGTGTCCTCTGCGGCGACCAGCTCGACCTCGGACAATAGGCGCAAGGCGCGCAAAGTCACATCTTCCAGGTTGCCAATCGGCGTAGCTACCAAATATAAACTGCATTCTTGTTTGTTCGTTGCCATTTGAACCTGTCTTTCGAACTTATGATAGTAGTATACGTCACCAGATGGAAGTCCATAAATCTACAGCCTTAATCCAAAGTCGCTGACATTGGTCAACTGAACATCCCAGACAAAGCAGGTAGAGCATGACTAGAATGGTTTTGCAGAACTTGGTCGAAGTCATGCATAAATTCGCA
>JAFDKH010000460.1 GCA_019307065.1 Deltaproteobacteria bacterium | reverse complement strand
GGCTACCATTCATCATTGCCATTGGTCTAGTGTTCCTTTCACTGGACTTTCGCACTTTTTCAGCGTTCTTTTCGCACGGCGTCGGCCTTCAGTAGCTCCATGTTTATCATCGTCATTTCCTCCACGATTTCAAGCAGAGCTCTGTAGTTTTCGGAGTATTGACGGGCGATCGGTTCTCGTGCTCTGCCCAGATAGATGACTTTCGTCTTTCCCTTCTGGCTCATCGAGTAGTAGTGCTTTTTGTGCTTCTGGCCCCGAGCGCAACGGCAATTGGGGTTGCCACACGTGGCTTTGAGTTCCACGACGCTGCCCCGCATGAGCGGACCCAGGGCGGCGATCCTTCTCTTCAGCGTCCTCATCCGATTCTTCAATTGTTGGGTTTTCCTCTTGTGCATGATCGCTCCTTTGGTTAGACTATGGTATGCGTATAAGCATACCATAGTCTGCCCGCGATGTCAAGCCTTTTCACGGAGGAAAACAAAATGGCTTATCTCCCGCCCCAATTCCAACAACTCATCCTGAACTTCAGCTCGGTCATCGGTACGGCCCCCACCGCCGAATCTTTCACCGTTCTCGTCCTGGGTTGGATTCTGTGTCACGGCCGGCGGACGGTAAGCGGAGTCATTCGGGCCGCCGGACCCGAGGCCAACAAGTCCCACGATGCCTACCAGAACTTCTTTTCCAAATCGCAGTGGTCGATGGAACCGCTGTGGGAGACGCTTTTTCGACTGCTGGTCAAAGTGTTTGTCACTGCAGGGTACATTTCGGGAGGCTCGGGGCATCCCGTCATATGGATCGCCGGAGACGACACGCTCAGTAAACACTCCGGGCGCAAGATATGGGGCGCGGGCCTGTATCGTGATGCGGTGCGGTCCTCAAAAAAACACACCGCCTATGCCTGGGGATTGAATTGGGTGGTGCTGGCCATGATCGTCAAAGTCCCGCTGCTGAAGGAGCGTTTCATTGCCTTGCCCATCTATGCCCGGCTCAATCCGAAGCATGTTGACCAAGAAGAAGGTCAAACCGCGAAAAGGAGATCGAGGAAGTCCAAGGGGAGAGGGAAACGGAAAGCAACCGCCAAGGGCAAAGGGAGCAAGAGGAAAAAGACGACGGTCTCGATCATGCAGGAAATGGTGCAGACCGTAGCCTCCTGGCTTCCCGACGCCCGGTTCATCTTTTGCGGTGACGGTGCCTATGCTTGCCTGGCCGGGCATCTTCCATCCAACGTTCAACTGGTCTCGCGCATGCGGCGTGATGCCGCCTTGTATGGACCGCCGCCCCCGCGGACGAACAGACCGGGACGCCCCGCGCAGAAAGGCAAACGGTTGCCAAGTCCGCAGAAGATGGCCCAGCAGGTGGGCACACGTTGGGAAACGCACCAAATCGAGATGTATGGGAAAATCGTCGAACGCCGGCTCTACACCTTCAGCGGCTTGTGGTATGAAGTCTGTCCAGATCATCAGGTCAAGATCGTGATCGTGCGCGATCCGGAAGGTAAGGATGAAGATGAGTACTTCTTTACGACCGACCTCAAGATGTCAGCGGAAGGCGTCGTTCTTTGCTATACCGGACGCTGGGCCATCGAAGTCGCGTTTCGTGAAACAAAACAATACCTCGGCATGGATGAACCTCAGGCACGAAAGAAGAAGGCGGTACTCCGCATCGCGCCCTTCTGCCTATGGCTCAATTCGATTATCAAAGTTTGGTTCGTGCTTGAAAGCCGTCGGAATCAGCCAGCGCTCCCCAAGAACGACCCCTGGTACACCCACAAGGATACGATCTCGTTTCAAGACATGCTGGGAGCGATACGGCTTCGCTTCTGGCGGCAATACATTTCCGACGGGTCAACATCACGCAAACACCTTGCGAAAATCCGAAGGTTCATTGTAGAATCACTTGCAAGGGTGGCTTGAATGTGCGAAAGTCCAGTTTACATGACCGCGAAGTACACGTGGGTGGCGAAGTCGATGTTCTCCCGGGTCAGTTCGGCCGGCCGGCCGTCGTACTGGCA
>JAFDKH010000459.1 GCA_019307065.1 Deltaproteobacteria bacterium | reverse complement strand
GTGAAAGACGTGGTCATGAAGAATGGCCGACTCACTCTGATGGGGATCAGCCCCACAACTATTTTTTATCCGACAGACCTAACCGTATCGCCGGTCATATGCGCACCGAAGACTTCGTTCTCGACTGGCAGAAAGGTACCGGCTCGGAAGGCTTTCGCACGGATCCACCCAACGGCAGCTTATCCATCTTCGCTGAAGATGAAATCGTGGATGTCGTGGTGAAGTTGAAGAATCCCCGTCTGACTGGCGGAGCCCTGGTGTACGACACCGATGTGCTGGAACAGGGCGAACCGATCCCATCCGGTCCGGTTTCATTGTTTATCGATCCGATCGGAAGGCCGCTTTCGCCCGGGTCCGTTGCCGGTGTCCGTCGGCGAACCAGACGGAGAATGCGGAGGCGGGCGGCAGTATTGTACTAAGAACAAGGGCCTCGCAATGGTTGGCCGAACGCGGGATTGCCCCGATGCCATTTCTGGCTGAAAAGGAGGGCCTGCAGGTGACTGAGACGGGAGATATTTCAGTGATTGTAAAGCCCCTGATACATTGGTTTCAGGTGAATGTTTTTCAACCGGGTATTTTTGCAGAGCTGCCGGCCATCGCGGTCACGTATCTGCTGGCGTGGCAAATTGCCAAAAGGCTTCGACAATACTTTGAAAAAATCATCCAAAAAGAGAAGCATCCAGGTAAGTTCGAGTTAAACCCGGCCCGGTATTCCGCCATCGTAAAGTATGTCCTTTGGCTGCTGCTGCTCTGGCTTTGTCGGGTTCTTTTCAGGCGGATCGGTATGCCGTCCGAAATATTCATCCTGGCGCTCAGCGTCGTCTTCGCCTTACTGGTCTATCGATTCGCACACTGGTATATCAAGAGTACTTTCTGGTCCCGGATTATCTTCAGCGCCTGTTTGCTTGTCATCGTCCTGCAGCTGATCGGTTTATGGGCACCGGCGATTCAGCTTCATGACAGCATGTCGATGAACCTGGGCCATATTCGCATTTCCATTCTGGGTGCGGCCAAAACGGCACTCACATTTTTTGCACTCTGGTCGGCCGCCCACATGAACTATTCGGACCGGCGTCTCATCGAAGGGGTTGTCAACTTTGCACTGATGGCCGTGGTGGTCGTGGTTACCCTGGCTTCGGCCGGGATTCATCCGGCTGCTCTTGCGGTAACCGGCGGCGCGGCCGGTTTTGGCGTTGGCCTGGGGCTGCAGAAAATAGGGGCCAACGTGGTGTCCGGGATCGTCCTGCTGATCCGAAAGCCGGTCAATCAGGGAGACGTGATCCTGATGGAAAAAGGCTTTGGAAGTATCTCCAGGTTTGGATTGATCAAGGATCTCGGCTTATTGTACGTTCATGTGTTTACCCGGGACGGGACCGAAGAATTCATTCCCAATGAGATCTTTGTAACGCAGAAAATCGTAAACGCATCCCGAAGAACAGGACCCCTGCGCCTTCGCATACCGTTCGGCATCTCCTATGCGTCTGATTTACATCAGGCGATGGCGCTGGCCGGCGAGGCTGCAAAGAACGTCGACCGCGTTTTGACGACCCCTGAACCCGCGTGTCGATTCATAGAATTGGGTGATAGTACCGTCAATCTGGAGTTGCGTGTGTGGATCAACGACCCGCAACATGGTGTGACCAACGCTAAAAGTTCGGTGCTCCTGGCAGTTTGGGACATTTTCCACGCCAATGATATCGAATTCGCGTTTCCCCAGCGCGATCTGCATATCAAAGACGCTGTACCGTTGAAAATATACAAAGATCACACCCAGCCAGTCGCGAAAGATTCCCTGGGAGTTACCGGCAATAAAGGGGGGACTGACTGAGTTTCGTCATCGCCTCTGACGCTGCCTGTCGGTCGACCGCCGGCGATGAGGACTTTCGAGCTTACGTCCTTCGCTCCATGAGCGCAACTGGCCAGCTGCGCTCGTTGACTGACGCAATCCATGACTGTCGCGACAAAGCGAATGCTCTCGATTTGGAAGCGTGGAACAGGAATTACTTCTAGAAGGC
>JAFDKH010000458.1 GCA_019307065.1 Deltaproteobacteria bacterium | reverse complement strand
AATCGTGACGGATCCAGATCTGCTCGATAATTTCTTCTGGAGCGACCACCCAGCCAATCCGTAAACCGGGCAGCGCAAAGGCTGTCGACAGGCCAGAGGTCACCACAACTTTCTCGTAGCGCCCCCAGAAGGTAGGAGAAGTATCCCCCTCGATCTCAGCACCGCGGTAGATTTCATCTGCAATGATCCAGGCACCCACGCTGCGAGCAGCTTCCACAACTACTTCCATCTCATCTTCGGTCAAGACCGCGCCAGTTGGGTTGTTTGGATTGGTGATCAGGATCGCGTTTGTTTTTGGCGTCACTACCTGCCTGAGTTCATCAACATCCAGCGCCCAGCGTTTCTGTCCGTTTTCTTCCTGCAGAACGAGGTGGAAAGTGTCCACGCCCTCTGCATAGGCACGGCCAAGCCCCCAGGCTTGCATATAATTCGGCAGCATGCAGGCCAACCGCCTTCCTTTTTCGAGTAGGGTCCACAGACTCAAGAAATTGGCTTCCGAACCGCCGTTGGTGACGGTGATGTTCGAAGGTTTGCAGTCAGGATAAAACTGGGCGATGCATTCTCTGAGCAAAGGCGAGCCGCTCGATTCTGGATACCACAGCTCTTGGTTGATAAAATTCTCCGCATCCCCTTGGTCATCGAAAAGTTCTGACAGCTTCATCGGCAAAACGCCGCTTTCAGAAAGATTGTAGTCGACGAGATTCTCATACAGGCATTCCATGCGCATCATTTCAAATGTTTCAATCTTCATAGTGTTATCCTTTCTCTGTAATGTGTCAGACCTCAAAGGGGGTTCCCAACCCGCCAGAGATCGCCTTCTGATAGGTTAGCACAGCGATGGTGGTGTCCTGCACGCCCACGCCGGTGAGATCGCAGATGGTGATCTCCTGGTCATCCTGCCGGCCGGACTTGATGCCACCGGTCAACTCGCCGATCTCTGTGATCTCCCTCTCTTCTGACAAGACGCCTTCTTTCAGCGCATGATGCAGTTCCCCCAGGCGAAAACACTGGCTTTTCCTATCACAAACGATCCTGTCCGCTTTTCCAAATACATCAGCAAACAACTCCTGTTTGTGCTCACCATCAGCGCCCATGGCCGTGATGTGCATGCCGGAGTGCAACCATTCTGCTCTGGCATAGGGCTTTCTGGAAGGGGTGGTCGTTGCCACGAACTGGCTCTCGCGGAAGACTTTTTCCGGGCTGTCCGTTTCAAAGACCTCCACACCCAGTTCCTGGCTCATCTCTGATATGTAGCGCTCAACGCCATCGGGTTCGATGCCGTAAACCAACAGTTGTTGAAAGTCCCTTACCATCCGCAGGCCTCGGATCTGGTACCGTGCCTGGACGCCCGAGCCGATTACCCCAGCGGTCGTGATCTGTTCTGGCGCCAGGTGCTCGGCCGCGATCGCTCCAGCGATACCAGTTCGCAAGTCGGTCAGGTACCCGTTATCGAGCAACACCGCTTCGAGAAAGCCTGTCTTTGCGCTCATCAGAACCATCATTCCGCTCCCGTAGGGCAGCCCAATGGATGGATTGCCAAAGAACCCTGATGCAATCTTGATGGCAAAGAGGTCCAAACCCTCGATATAGGCGGTCTTGATATCCACTTCCCCCTGGTTGACCTCCACATCCACGCGAATGATCGGCGGCAGGCTGACCTTGCCTTCCACAAGGCGCGTGAAACCCAGGGCAACCGCATCAAGGGCCTCCTTGTTCATACCAACGCACTCGCGGATTTCGTTTTCTCTCAAAATTGTTACCTTCATGTTTTCCTCTCCTACTGAACCTAATCCTTTGGCAGTGAGGGCAGTTCCTTCATGCCAACTTTATTAGCCGCCTTGGTGGTGATGTCGCGTAATTCTTTCTTGACCTCACTCGACATTGGCGAAGGTTGATATTTCGCAAGTAGATCATCCACTCTGTCTTGTGCCCGTTCCCAGGTGGATTTTGACCCTTTCTTCTCCCATGCCTCCACGGTGTCTCGGTCAATCACTTCAGACGGGAAATACAATTCCTCAC
>JAFDKH010000248.1 GCA_019307065.1 Deltaproteobacteria bacterium | reverse complement strand
CCAATGGCTTCGGCAATTCATGGATCCCCGATTAAAGCCCTCGGGGATGACTTCTTGTTTTCTTCTGTATGTCGGAAATCGACTGTCACGAGTCCTTAGTGAAAGATTATGGATTAACAGGCGGGTTGATTGAGTCTTTCATCCGTGGCACAATCCGTACCTGAAATAAAGGCCACTGGATCTTGGTTGTTAAACTGACACTTGGAGAAAGGATGCACACGATGGTCAGGATCAAGTATGTAATTGGATTGGTCTTTCTTTTTACCAGCCTTACCGCCTGCACCAAGAAGATACCGCAAGTCGACCTGAGTCAGGTCGACCAGGCCTTCCTGCAGCGCTGCACCGATGAAGTCGGCGTAATAATCGGAATTGACGAGCGCTTCAACGACTACTGGAACCGCGACTACGACAACAGCGTCTATCGTGTACTGGGCGGGCCGCAGACACCTTTGATGCGCCGTGTAATGAAAATCATGAGCGAAAAAGGAATTGAAGCGGCTTCGTTTTTCTCGGTGATCCACTATCGCGAGCGAATTCCCGAGGTCGAGGTCAACGTCTGGATGAAAGACGGTTCGATACGACCTGTCAACGTAACCAAGAAGGGCACTGTGGCCCTGGCCGACTGGCCCTGTGAGCTGTTCTTCCCGCGCCAGACCAAGTTCAAGATCTCGACTTTAGTAGTCGGCGACACGGTCGAAATCAAGGCCCCGATTTCCGGCCCCGACAAGCTGGTTTGGCATTTCGGCAGTCACAAGTTTTGCGCGCTCAAGTCCAACGTGGCCTTCGGCCACTCGACTGACGACAACCGCCCTGATCTGCGGGCCATCAGCTTCGATGCCAGCGGGGGCGTAGCCCGCACCAGCCAGGGCGACGCGTACCCGATGACTTTTGCTCTGCAAAAACCGCTGATGCCGATCTCCAAGGCCAGGCTGCCTTACGTCTTGACCGCTTTTCGCTGTCCCGGCTGGAACAACTTGCGCGGTCAGTTGCTGCAGACGACCATCTGGCTGGCCAGGAAAGATGAAGTCGCCGGCCGAAACATGGTCAACCCGCTCCTGGTTAAACCAGTCGAGAACGGCGAGACGAAACGCCGCATTCAGGCTACGGCCAACTGGCTGGCTCAGCGGGTCCGAGTCGACCCGGTCGATGTACCGCTCTGGCTGCGCTGGATGCCGTTGAAGCCGGCCCATAAAACCGCCCTTCAGCGCAAGGGTGGTTCAGGCGACGTGGCCGCCCTGACGTTTCGTATTCTTGAAGAGGCCGGCCTCAAGCCGCGTTTGGCGCTGGTGCACACCCACCCGCGCAATGCCTTCTATAAAGATCTACCGACTCTGACTCAGTTCGACAGCCTGGCCGTGCTGGTCGACGATGAAGACGGCAAAACCCACTGGCTGGTTCCCGGGCTGCCCTACGACCCCGAAGATCAACCCCCGGCCAAGATCCGCGGCCGCCAGGCCCTGGTGCTGGAGCGCTGGTGGATCGATCGCGTGCAAGGCGCCGGCATCTGCAAGCCGGTGGCCACTCTGGCGTTCTCTTGCCAAATGTCGACCCCCGAGCCGGTCGAATTCAAACTCATAACTGTCGGAAATTAATGAACAGCTAGTTGGTGCACTAGCGATCTTTTTCTAAGATAGCCTTGCGGCGTTGCTCGAACTGTTCCTGGGTAATAGCCCCCCGCTCCAAAAGGTTGCGCTGAATCTCGACTTTGCGCTTAGCATCGGCTGACATGATGTAGTGTTCTTGCTGTAGCTTGGATTTTTTGGGTGCCCCTATCCCGGGGACCAGCGGCACGACGGGCTGGCTTATAGGTTTAGCAGCCGGCACAGCAGCTGCCATCGCCGGCTTGGTTGGCGCGGTAACGTCGACTGCCGGCGCAGGCGCCTGGGCACCATCGACCTGCATGAAATCATCGGGGATCGGTGCGGCAGGCTGCGCTATCTGCTCCGTCGGCATCTGGCGGCTGTTCGATTCCGGGTCGGGTATTAGCTGAGTGACTACCACGAGTGACCCGCGCACAAGAATTAGCATGATAAAAGCCATGATCGCGGTCATGTACACTACGAAAAACATGAAAACCCCGGACAGCAGCATGGCAAAATCGGCGACTACTAACATGGCCGGAAACATCCAGACAAAAAAAGTGCTCAAGGCCCGGGCCAGGTTGCGGCGGGTCTCCCTGGTTTCACTATCGCCGACCGGCAAGACTAATAAGCCACTGGCCAAACTGGCTAGAAAACCGACCAGCAGGATCAGCATTGCAACGCCCATCACACCGGTTTTGACGGTGCTCTTCAAAATGACTACCAGCGGGACACCCATATTATACGTAATCGGCCCGTGGGTAACTGACATGGGCCATAGGTAGCCTATTAGACAAGCAATTGTGCCCAGGGCGACAACCACGCGACCGATCTTGGTGTTGGGTCGTGCCACCCAATATGAGCAGCCGAAGCCGAGCAAGATGATTCCGATAACCAAGGCACCGCTCAACTCAATATTGACCCGGTTGGCGCTCATGCTCATCCCGCCCCCCGAACGAACAATTCCAACTAAAAAAGCCAGCAAGGTAAGTCCGGCCGGTATACCGGCCCGGGCAACAAGTGGCAGGTTCTTCAATTGTCCGAGTAACAGCGTCACTCCCCCGGCAATCAGCAAGACAGCTGTCACTCCCCCTGAGAAATCCCAAGAAAAAATGAATCTACCGGCAAGATGCCCCCAGGGCAGTAACGCAATAGCCAGTAAACATATCCCAGCCTTTTTCAGCAGGCTGACTAAATACTGTTCGGCCTCTTGCTCGTCTTCTACCAGGTTGGTCAGATCCGGCATGCTTCCTCCAGTTGCCAGCAAAACAGATTCAAGACTATCAAATTGAACCCTGCAGGTAGATAGTCACTACCCTAGGCAACTCCTCGCCACCGAAGTTCTCGCCGCTGGCCGAAAGCAAACCGCCCTTTTCGCGATATCGAAAATGGGGTGCCTTGAAAGGGGATATGGGCATGAACAGCTTGAGCCCAATCTCGAGATCGAAGTCCCGTGGCAATGGGATCTTCCAGCCGAACTTTCCGAGAATCAAAACCACGTTCTCCATGTGCTGTTGCAGCTCGGTCTCCAGCAACCCGCGCGGATTCTCCACGGCCCGATCCTGAAACTCCGAGCGCGTAAATACATACAGGCTTCCCAGAAGTCCGCCATCCGTCCTGAATCGTCCCCCCAAGGTGATCAGGTTCTTCGGGCTGGTGTCGTCTGCCTGACCCGTCTCGTACAAGAACACCTCCCGGTGGGTCCAGGAGGCCAGCAAAGATATCGACTTGGTCAAGTTGAAGCGGATGCTCAGCTCGCTACCCAGAATGTAGAAATCAGGGCCGAAGTTCCCGAATGCTACCTGGCTTTCGTCCAGGTCGGGTAGCCCCAGCAACTCGTCGGCAACGATGTTCTGCTTGATCGAGATCAGGCCCGTCTGGAAGTTGCAATATAGGTCCAGATTCACGGCGAGTCGGCCGTCGAGGAATCTGCCCAGATACCCGGCTTCCAACGATAGCAGTTTTTCGTTGTCCAGCTCACTGTTGCCGACTACTTTGGTCATGAACTCGAGGAAGTCAGTTCCGGTTATGGGACTGTCGTCCGGAAATTCCACCAGCGGGTGGGCTGTGCTCTCGAAGAAGGCGGGCATGCGAAAGGCCCGGGCTACCCCCAGACGCAAGAATTGCCCCTTTACCGGCTGGAAAACCACAGCAAGCCTCGGGCTGAGAAACTCTTCGGTGATTGTATTGTAGTCAAAGCGTAGTCCGCCGGTGATGGTGACCCAGTCGACCGGCGCAAGCTCCGAGTGAATGAAGGCGCCGGCCCGCGCCTCGAAGTGATCGATGCCGGGTTCGTGGAACCGGGAACTGCTCGGGTCCGCGTAGGTTTCTCCGTCCAGGAGTTCGTTCGAAGCAAGCCAGGAAGTTCTTGCCCCACCGCCGACAATGATCAGCAGCGGTTCCCAAATCTTAGGCAGGGTCCATTGAATCTCGCCGTCCAGCGTATGCCCACTAAAGTCGATCGGCACGAAATTGGCCAGTCGTATTCCCAAATACTCGAGGGGCGCTTCCAGGCGAATAGAACCCCAGTTGTAGATCCAGTAAATCCGCCCCCGAATTGACTCGGATTCATAAGCCAGCCGCAAGGCTGACACTCCGACAGTTGCATCCAGGGTGCCCATGCCGCCGCTTGTGAAAGGACCGGAACCTTCCGAAATCGCTCCATCAAACAAGATCCGCTGCGAGTCCGAAAGATTGTACTCGGCCACAGAGCGAAGTTTCCATACTTCTTTCCCCATGACACGGTGATTCGTATAGGTTCCCGCGCGATCGAATCCGCCGCTGATCGAGAATCCCCAGTCCCCGACCAGCGTTGAAGCCCTGGCTCCGACTGAAGCCGAACCCGCTTCGCCGCCGGCCAGCCCAATCCATGCAGATGTTTTTTCCGGCATGGAGCGCGTGATGATGCTGACCACACCGGCCACAGCGTTGGGCCCGTAGAGGGCCGAGCCGGGTCCGCGGATGACTTCGATGCGCTCCACGTCTTCTATGGAAATGGGCAGAAGCTCCCAGGGTGTCTCTCCAAGCAACTCGATGTTTGCCTCGCGTCCGTCTATCAGAACCAGGTAGACATTATTGTCGTTTGTCCAGTAAAGACGGCTGGTGATGGCGGTGAAGTTGGGAGACACCGTTATCACCTCCATACCCGGGACCATCCGCAACAAGTCTGGAATGGTAGTAGCCCCGGAGGCCTCGATGTCCTCGCGCGTGATCACGGTAATGGCCGAGGGGCTCATCCCGATCTCCTGGAGGTGCCGGGCGGCGCTGGTCACCGTCTCCTCCTCGCTGAAGAACATTTCAACTTCCAGATCTTCTTCTTCCTGGCCGAAGGCAGGCATAGCCCCACCACCGAAAATCAGCAGGAAAATCGAGAGATGGGCAAATCTTTTCATGTGGTTAGAATGCCGAGATTATAAGAGGAAATCAAGCGGCCCCAAAAGAACCCCAGGTTTTCAAGGGAACCAGTCGTCTATCGACCAAGGGTTGAGAATCTGATCTCAGGAGAGTAGACTCCTTAGATCATGAAATTAAAAAAACCTTTTCTGATTGTGATCTGTTTTCTGATCGTATTTGCAATGCCTGCCTGCGGCAGCTCGGAATCTCCAGGCAACGAACTTCCGGTCTACCAACTGACAGAACAAGCCTTCACCGGGTTGCAAGCGATCTGGGAACCAAACGTTCCGTCTTCCGCAACGCAGGAGTCGATCGACACCGGTCAGCTGAAAATTACGGAGCATGCCGCCCTCCTCGAAGCCGGGCTCGGGGTAAGTCAAAGCGCCGGAAGAGATTGGATCGAAAACCTCGAGCTGGCACCCGGCTTCAGCTCTGGGTCACCCGCCAATCGCAGGAGCTTGCTGTACATCTGGCAGGCGGCCGATCCTCAGATCATCGACGAAGAATCACCCATTCGGTTCGAGGCTTACGCGGATCTTTACCGTCCACATGGTCATCTGACGACCCAGGTTTTCGAATCGCATGTTCGCTCAGCGAGGCGGATCAGCGAGTTGAGTGGCAGGCCCTTCGATTTCGCGCTCCTGGCCGGCGACCTGACCGATGGGAGCCAGCGCAATGAACTGACCTGGATGCTCGATGTTCTAAACGGCGCCGACATCGATCCCGACTCTGGTCGCGACGATGATCCCGTGCTCGGGCCAGGAAACGACTACAACGACCCTTTTCGCTCAGACGGCCTGGGCGTGCCCTGGTATGCAGCCATCGGAAACCACGAAACGCTCTACAACGGCGGCTTCGGTACCATCACCGACGAGCTCAGGCAGGCGGCGGTCGGAAAAGAGATATTCGAATACGACTTGTTTCCCAACGGATTCTGCGACGGTTCGACACCCGATGCAGAAGTTGTGACTCAAGGCAAAACGGCGGCCGACGAAAACCGTGTTCCCCAGCGGCGTCAAGAAGTGTTGAGCATGCTATTCGAGGCAGCCGGCCAACCGGCGGGACACGGCCTGAGTTCTTCAGACGTCAGCGCCGGCCGTGGTTACTATTCCGCCCAGCCGATCGAGGGCAAGCCTATTCGCTTGATTACCCTGGATACGGTCAACTCCAACCCCCAGGGAATCGGAGAAGGCGCCCGCGGTTCGCTCAAAGCTGAACAGCTGCAATGGCTGCAAACTGAGCTCGCTAGCGCCGATGCGGCCAACGAATTGATCGTGGTAATGAGTCACCACATACCAGCTGACTTCGCGCCAGCCAGCCCGGTCTCGGGAGACGAACTGGTTGAAGTACTGGCCGGAAGCCAGGGCGTGATCCTGCATGTGGCCGGTCATGGACACGAAAACGAAGCCAGCCCTTTTACTCCGCTGGCCAACGGCGAGCATGGCTACTGGGAACTAATGCTTGCCTCGACGGTCGACTTTCCGATGCACAGCCGGATACTAGAGATTGTCGACGAGGGCAACGGCTTCATTTCGGTCTACGCCACCAACATAGACCACAATGCTCCCGAAGACAGCCTGGCCCACCACGGACGACAACTGGCCGGCGCCAAACTGGCTTTCGGCACCGTTACCTCGCAGGGCGACGTTGCCGCGTTCTGGGAGGACGATCTACAATTCCAGAACATGCTGCTACGTATCGCCATTCCTCAAGCTCTGCAGACCAACCTCGCAAGCTACTCCTGGCCGACACGAATCGAATCGGAAGAAACCCTGCAGAATTTGTCCGGGCCTTAAAAAAAGAGGGGTGATACCAGCACTTGGCGTGTAAGGGGGGTAAGGGGGTCAGGTTATGACCCTTGACCCTTAGTGCGGAGGAGGTAGCTTGGGCTAAGTATCAAGGGTCATAACCTGATAATCATCTAGAAGGCTCCTCACTCGGGTTGTACGGTTGAAGTTGTAAGAGCAACCAACAACCCAAGGAGGAACCAGAGATGAAACTATACGGTGGGATCGATCTGCA
>JAFDKH010000076.1 GCA_019307065.1 Deltaproteobacteria bacterium | reverse complement strand
GCCACCGCCGTCCGTCTCGTGATCACCGCCCGGATCACCGCCCGGATCACCGCCCGGATCACCGCCCGGATCACTACCCGGATCACTACCCGGATCACCGCCCGGATCACTGCCCGGATCACTGCCCGAGTCGCCGCCGGCATCCTGGCCGGCATCGATTCCCGCGTCGTCTCCGCCCTCCACTCCCGATCCACATGACCAGATTAACAATCCCGTTGCCAGGATGAACACAAATGCTCGCAGGTTCATTGTTCGTCTCCTTCGTTGGGGCCCTGCCGGTCAGGGTTCAGGATCAAAAATACTGAATTTCCACATGGATGCAAAGCAAACTTTGTACCAGCAGGCTTACTCATACAACTACATGTTTTGAATATGCTTTTTACTAACAACCAAAGTTTTTGGAGAATATAGTGCGACATTTTGTCGTAGTTTGTTCATATTCTGAGAACTGGGCTTGTAATTCCAGTCAGTTACAGTTACAGCAACTAGGGTCTGGTGGTAAGTATAATTACCGGTAATCTATCTTTGTCAAAGGAGTTTCAGATGAGCTGGCTGCACAAGTATTCACGAGAAATCATGCGACTCGAGGCGGTTCAAGTGCCCAACTTGACCGAGCTGCAGTCCGAGAGTGAACTGGACACAATGATCGCCGAGTTTAGAAAGATCATGCAGCCGCTCAAGGACGGCACCCTCGACCCGGGCGATGTTCAGGAGATTATCGAAAACCATTGGGAGTCTTTTGGTCAGACCGAGATCGAAGCGGCCAGAAAGCTGTGTCAAATCCAAAGGCGCCTGGCGCCGATGTATGAGAAACTGGCGGACGCCTCCGATGAAGAATGGCAGGAATACGTCAAGATCAAAGTCAAAGCCCGTTATACTTTTGGAATGCCGCTCTGGCTGGCTGTCAGGGTTTTCAAAGAGAGTTGACCCGCCAGGCTCGGTTCTATTGTTCTACCAATCCTGTACTTTAAGACAGTTGCCTGCTTTACCGTCGCCCGGGCTATAGGAGCAGATCGGTGTGCCAACCAGGACGCTGCCGATATACTTGGATATACCCACGCACCTGGGTTTAAGCTTAGCCATCAGTAGATTTGTCTCCCAGATGGTTTCTTCCAGCAAAGAACTCAATTTCCCGGCTTGCTTGAGATCTTCGCGGTCTTTGGCCTTTTTGACAGCGATCGGCAGCTGGCTGGCTAAGGAAATAATCTCGAGCCTGTTGTTCTGGATGAATTCAACCAGTACGGTTTTGGCGTTTTCGCATGTGCCGAGGTTGTTCATTACTAATTTGTTCAGTTCAGCCAGGAGACTGACAAGCCGCATGTAGTCTTTGATAGAAGTCGGTTTCGCAGGTTTTGCTTTGTACGGTTCGGGTTGATGGCTGCCGGGGTCGGGTTGTTCGGGCTCAATGATCTTCTCGGGCACTTCGGCTAGATCGACATCTTCATCGCGGAGACATTCGAGACCCTCGGCCGCGTAACCCAGATAGCACTCACAAACGGGTTTTTTGTTTTTCACGAAACAGACACCGTGTTCCGAACAAGAAACCCCCAGGCAGGGATTCACATTTTCTTCGGTGTTCGAACAGCCGGCAAGCAAGAAAACAACCAGCCCTGAGATAGGTAATATTTTCATTCTATGCGATTACCCCTGAAGACCTCGTAGGTTTCGCAGGGCATGCCCTCGCCGCGTGCCCTGGCCTCATCGGGGTTGCATTTTTCTTCGGTCAGGGTGACTTCTTCGCCCCAGGTCCGGGCTTCGACAGTCAGAGTCTCGCCGTCCAGGATGGCGCTGGTCTCGGAATAAGCAAGGTTGCAGGGGTCTCCATCGCCGAACGACATGCTCGATTCACCTTCCCAGCCGTTGCTGACTGGAATCGAAAAGGTAAGCCCGAACAACCCGCCGCCTGCGCAGTCGACCTCGGCAGTCGATGTGCAATTGCTCATCGAGTAGAGCGTGGCGCCGAAGAAATCTTGCTTGGTCAATAAGAAGTAGGGCGGTTCTGATTCGTCGTTGCCCTGATTGGTGCAGTCACCCTCGTTTTTGGTGTGCTGGACCGTCTGATACATCCCGCTGATGTCGGTCTGGCCCCCGCCGCAGGATGCAACCAGACCAACCAGCAATAGAACAACAATCTTGTACATTTATTCTCCAAAAAATTTAGAATCCGACACAGGATATTACATATTGAGATTCAATCCCTTTTACGGTTTAAATGCAATGTACAACTGTCTGACCTCTTAATAAGGAAGACAACGCCATGCGATTAAATAAATATGTTGGTGCTATCATCTCGTTAGTCTTGGCCGGCATGCTGGCCAGCGGGTGTCTGTCCGATGAGGGCGACGCTGACAAGCCAACCGGCTGTAAAATTAAAAAATCAATTGTGGAATGGACGCATACCCATGGCGAGTGCATGGACGGCTATGCGCACGGGGCCGGAAGAGCAATCAGCCACGACGGGCGCCGCTACGAGGGCGGGTTCAAACAAGGCCGCTTTAGCGGCCAGGGAACCTTGACTCATAAAGAGGGCGACAAGTATATCGGCGAATTTGCCTATGGCCGGGCCCATGGAAAAGGGGTCTTGACTGCGCCAAACGGCGACAAGTTCGAAGGAACTTTCAGCCGGGGAAAACGACAGACCGGAAAAGGGATCTTGACGGTTGAAAACAAGGGGAAATATATCGGCGAGTTCAGGGGCGGACGCCCGCACGGGCGCGGGAAGTTCACAGCCTTGTCGGGAATTAGTTATGACGGGGAGTATGTAAGTGGTTTGCGCCAGGGGCAGGGGACTGCGACATATGAGAGCGGCGGCGTATATAGCGGTCAGTGGCTGCGCAACAAACCCCATGGTCAGGGCGAGATGCGCCAGCTAGACGGTGACAATTTCAAAGGTGAATTCAAAAAGGGTTTGCCCTGGACCGGCGGAGGCATCCTCGAAGGTAAGCCGTTCGAAATGAAAAATGGAGAGATGTAAGCTACTAGTCGCAGGGAAGTTCGCGACACAAGTAGATCCAGTAGTCGTTGATTGAGTCTTCACAACAAAATGCTCGACCGTTGTCATTTTCGAGACATTGCGTGTCTGACGAGCATAAAGTGTAGTCCGAGCAGGGGCTCATCCTACACTGTGAGAGCAATCCGTCATCGATGTTAAAGCAACATGATTGGTTTTGCTGGCAATCTTCGGGACCGTCGCAGGCCAGCCCGCTAAAACCACCTTCACAACCATTTATATTTGTGCAAAAGAAAGAGCCATTATCGCTATCGAAGCAGCAAATATTTGAATCGACGGTATTGCAGGTTTCGCCTCCGCAAATGACTCCTTCGACGCCGCAATGACCGCCTACACAAGGAAAATCGCCGACACATACGTTGTCGCACTCCCCGCAGTGTGCGGGGTCGTTTAAAACATAGGGACAGTCACCATCGCAACAAGGGCCGAAACCGCAGATCCTCCCGCAATAATCACAGTTGTTGGGATCGTTCATGAGATCGGCCTCACAGCCGTTTGTATTCCAATTACCGTCGCAATTGTCGAAGCCCTCTTGGCAGCCGCACGCGCCTTCTTTGCAGTTGGCGTTTGCGCCGCAGCTGTTGTTGCATTCCGAGCAATGATCATTGCTCAAGTTTAGGTCGGTTTCACAACCGGTCCCCTCCCAATTATTGTCGCAATTGTCAAAATTTGTGTAGCAGTGGCAATCGGAAGCCAGACAATGAGAATTCTGAGGGCAGACTATGCCGCAATCACCGCAATTGTCCGAGTCATCGGAGGTATCTGTTTCACAGCCGGTCGCCCAATTCAGATCGCAATTTTCGTGCGTGGAATCGCATTCGCATTTACCGGCAGCGCAAATGGAGTTTTGCCCGCAACTCTTGCCGCAGACATTGCAGTTTTCGGAGTCATTCTGTAGATCGACACAGCTATCGATGCAGCAAAATTCGGTTGGCGTACATATTATGTTATGGGTGCTGCCGCAGTAACAGACGCCGCCGATGCAATTTTCATCAGGGTCGCAGCGCCCGGATCCGCAGATGTCCCCGCGGCACCTCCCGGCCACACAGCCGTGCTCACAGACCTCGATTGCCATTTCGTACACGCATTCAGATTCCTCGCAGCTGACGACCCCGCTAGGGTACTTGCGCTGGGTGCTGTCGATACAGCTCGAAAGAATTACTTGGGTACACGGGGTTGTACACGATCCGCAATGTGCGCTGTCGCTGGTAAGATCTGCTTCGCAGCCATCGACTGGGTCCGAATTACAGTCGGCAAAGGGCTCAATACATTGCCTGATTTGACAGGTCCCGTCGGTACACTGCCCGAAGGCATTCTCAAACCGGCACAGGTTGCCGCAATGGTTGCAGTTGGCCGGGTCGCTGTCGGTATCGACGCAGCGTCCGTTGCACAAGGTTAGATCCTCGGCGCACCCGGATTTGCATTCTCCTCGGCTGCAAACCTGGTTGGGTTGGCAGGGCTGATCACAGCCGCCGCAATTATCAAGATCACTCGAAGTATCGATACAAGAGCGGCCGCATTGTGTCAGGCCGGGGCGGCAGGCGTCGACGCAGGCGGCGAACTCGCAAAACTGGACTGTTGCGCAGCCAGCGGCGCACTCCCCGCAGTGGTTGGGATCGTGTACCAGGTTGGCTTCGCAGCCGTCGGAGACTTGGTTGTTGCAATCGGCCTGGTTGTCGGGACACCAGGCGCAGTCGCCGGGCGACATGTCCTTGTTGTCGGGCACGCAGAATCGGCCCTCTAAACAATTGCACCAGCCGGGGCATTCGCCTTGCGGATCGCATCTCCAATAGACATCACTATCGTAGACAGTTTCGAAGGAGCAACCGATTAACGAAACTGCCAGAACAACCGCGACTAAGTATCTTGCATTTTTCATTGAAAGCGTCCTCCTGTTTCCCTTAACTCCATACTAGCCCAAAACAGTAGAAAAAGTCAGCCAGCTGGCCGAGTCTAAATGTGTAATTAAGCCTATTAATTTGCCTGTGGTAAAACGTGATGAATGTCACATAACTTGAAAACTAGGATCGCATCAGCTGGATAACCCGCTGGGTCAGCTGACGGTCGCCGGCGATTGTGCAGGGTAGCTTACATGCGCACAGCTCGGTCAGATCGCGAAAACAGCCCTGACAAGCTTCGGCGGCCGGGTCATATCCTTGCGGCAAGTCGAGCAGCGCTCTCAGCTTCGAGGTCAGGACCGAGATGCTGCCGCAGCCTTCGTGGATAAAGACCAGCACACTGGCCTTGGGGATCTTGGGTACCGCCTGAAGGCCGACCAGCTGGATTTTTGGATCGTGGATGAATTCGTCGAAACTGCTCCAGCTTTGGTTGCATAGCCGACAAATGCGAAAGGGATCGCTGCTCATAGCGTTTAGGGCTTCCTTTATGGGAGCGTTATCCGGTGCAGACTCCATTGTTCTGATATCTCGTGGCTGGAGGATTCATCATCATGAGAGCGCAGACGTATCGTTCGGTCATCTGCGCTGATACATACCATTACCTCGTTTTCGAGGCCCATGTTATTCAACAGGCATGTGCCGAACCAGGCACTCTCTTCAGGAGCGTTGGGTGAATGCCAGCGAACGTCGTATAAATAGGACGGGCTAATTTCGAAATCGTTCCATAGCTCACATACAGACGCCCCGCAGCCTGGAGCCGGCCCTAAATAGAGCTGATTTGAATTTGCGTATTCCAGACAGAACGTCCAACTGCCGCTGAACAAATAATCAGTCAGCATGTCAACGCTCTCAGAATGGAAGCTGACCGTAGCTTCACTGGCGTCTTGGCATGTCAGTAGTTGACCGGGCGGGCTGATCCCGCCGCGTTTAATAGAACACTGACTGAACCACCTGGTGGTTGTTCCGTCTTGTTGCCTTACAAAATAGCGCGAGGTCGGTGTTAGATTGAAAAAATCGACAAGTGTACAAGACGATTGGCCGCAGCCGTTATACGAAACCCCAAGGCAATTTCCATCGAATTCGCGATGGTAAATCGACCAGGTACTGTTTGGTCCGAAATTCTCGGAATCGCCTTCGTAGATGTCAAGCCCATCGCTCTTGATAGTAAACAACTTGCCGATGCCACGACATTCAATCGAGGTGGACGCTAGACCGACATCGAAGATGTTACAGGGCTCGTACCATCGTAAGAAATCCGGGCCTTGGCGTAAAATCATGTATTGTCTATCCGAAGTGGTGCAGAAATTGTCCCACATCTGACAGGGTGAAAGGCCGCAACCAACAGTCGGCTCTCCCAGGAGACGCCAGCCGGTTCCGAGATCTTCGCAGACGCCATCGACACATTGTTGACACTCACAGGTGATGCTCGGCGACCATTTCAAGCAGCCGTCAATGTCCAGACAGGTGTGGAAACTTCTGGGATTGATACACTCCTTAGCGCCTAGCGGACCGCACTCGTCTGTACAACCACCATCGTCGGCCGAGCCATCATCGCCGTCTTCGGCGTCACCATCTTCGGCGTCACCATCTTCGGCGTCACCATCTTCGGCGTCACCGTCTTCGGCGTCACCGTCTTCAACTCCGGCATCTCCGTCCTCGCCTTCAGCATCAAGCCAACCATCGTCTGGGTCGCCAGGGCCGTCGTCAGTGAAAGCATCCATGTTGGCATCATTGCCTGCGTCTCGACCGTCGGCCTGTTGGTAGTCACCAACAATCAGATTGCAGCCGCCGACAATGAGCATCATCAGCCAAAGCAAAACAAAGCCGGATACTGGGGTGTTCTTTCTCACTCCGACTATTCTAGATACTATTGAGACTAGTTGCTAGTTTGTTTCTGGCGACTAATCTGGGAGTCCGGTTTGACTAGCCGTCCAACGGCTACTATTCTATAAGCCGCTTTAATAAGCAGGGGAGAAGAGCATGACGAAAACATGGTCACTAGTGTTGATCTTGACTGCGGTCGCAAGCTTGCAGCTTGCAGCCCGGGCTGAAGAACCCGCCAAATCGTCGGAACGCCAGGCGATCGAGAAAAGCCTGTTTACCGCGGCCGACAAGATAAAAGGCGTCGAGATACGAAAAAATAAAAACGGGGTCGTAATCACTCTACGGAAGTTGTTCAAGACCGGCGAGGTAGTCTTTACGCCCGAAGGGCAGCTGGTACTCAAGAGTGTCGCGCGGATGATCGAAATGCATCCTGGCCTGGAAATAGAAATCGGCGGCCACACTGACTCAATGGGAAGCTCGGGCCATAATCAGCGAATAGCCGAAAAACGAGCCGAGGCGATCAAGTTTTTCATGCTGAAAAAGATGAACATCAAACCGGGACGAATGAAAGCAATTGGCTACGGTGAGGCCAGGCCGATTGCCAGCAACCGCACGAAGGCCGGGAGGGATACCAACCGGCGAATCGAAATTATTTTTAAGATCAAGTAAGTTAGGTGCGCGGGTGGCTGCTACAAGTTGAAGTTCATCATCATCATCAGAGATACGACGTGATTGGATGTCTCTTTCCAGAAGCTCATCAGTTTTGCCGGCGTCCACAAGAGACGTAAGCCCAAGCCGAACATATCGGTGAAATCGAAGCCGCCCCCGGCCATGAACCCGACTCCGACCAGATACTCGCGGTCGGACGGCCTCAAGAAGCCCGAGAAGCCGAACCCGAAATCAATGTAGCCCGAGGGCCTGTCTGCAGAAAAATAGTAGGTGAAGCCGGGCCCGGTCACGGTGTAGCTGCCGGCGAAAGGCATCAAGAAAATCAGCGGGAATCCCAGGGTCAGCTTTAACAAGCGCCAATCGTTGTCGCGAAACAGCCATTCGTAACCGTGGCTGATCTCGTCGAAATCATTGAACGACACGCAGAAGTTGAAATGGAACGAAAACTGGTCGGCGAAAGTGCCCCCGACCTTGTAGTCGAGCCCGATTGACCCGCGGAATTCCTCGTTGGTAGCCGGCTGACCCTCTTCGGACATATACCAGAACCCGCCGCCCAGGCCATGGCTGGTAAAGGCACCCGAGCGGCTGTCGTCGTCGCCGGCCGTCGCTTCGGCGGCAATTCCGGCTATACCCGACATACAACTGCTGCAACCGATCAATAATATTATTGCCAGGAATCTTCTATACACTTGATTCCTCCCGTCATATTGAAGTGCTATTGCTTACCGTCAATACTTATCTAATTTGCTAATCAGGTCAAGATCCCGAACTCCCTTGATGTCTCAATGTACTTTATGAGTTTTCTGTGGTCTTGGCCGGCACACCCCAGGCATGCTCCGAAGTGCGCGTGCCTGGGGGCCCCAGCCGGCTCCACTACCGGGGTTGTACACATGCCTGGTCGTCTATAGGTTGTGGCTGGCTAAGAGACTAAAAGATCAACTTGTGCGAACAGACTTCACCCTTGCGGATACGCACCGAAAATGTTTTCGAGATACCGGCTTCGTTGTTTATGAGTTTTAGTTCATAGCGGCCCGGCTCGAGGGCCAGGTCTCGTATGGGTGTCCTGCCGACCAGGCGGCCCTTTATAAAAACTTCAGTGGACGGGGTGGAGTCGAAGCGCAGCCAGCCCATTTCATCATACGGATCTGAACCGCTTTGGGCGTCGACCCCGCCATCGGGTGGCTCGCTGGTCGTAACGGCAACTGAGGCGTCTTGAATGTCTGCAATCGGTTCAGATCCGGCATCTTGCGGCCCGCCATCCGGGGTAGTGTTGGTGACAGCCGCCGGCTTGGCGTCTGCGGTCTGGCCGGCATCGACAGTTTCTTTTTTGGCAGGCTCGGGTTTGTCGCCGACTAATATTTCAGTGGTTTGCTGAGCCACTTTTTGGCGCGGCCAGAGTAAATAAACCGAGCCGGCCACTAACAAGACCGCTACTAGAATCAGCACCCCAAAAGACCGGCTCTTGCGATTAAGAGACGCGGCCCGGCCGGCAGAAGAGTCTATCGTCAGGGGTACTTCTTGCGGCTCAGGTTCATATGGTTCGGGTCTGACCTGCACCGGCGCGGGGGTGACTTTTGGGACAACCGGTTCGTAGGAGTCACTCGCGGAGGTCTGCTTGTGCTCGACTCCCGAGTCTGACTCTTCAAGATCGTCGCCAAGGTCGCCGAATAGAAATTCTTGCAGGCGGACGCGGTCGTGAATTGTTTCTAAGAAGGTCTCCTTGGCGCGCATGCGGTTGCCTAACAGATTCTTGATTATCCGGGGTAGTTCGTCGCCGCGCGTACTGGATTGCTCGGCAAATACAAAGTCGGACAAGGCCTGTCTGAGTGCCCCGGCGTTTTGGAAACGGTTTTGCGGATCGCGCTGCAGGCAAGTCATGATGATGGCGGCTAACTCGTCGGGCAGGTCGGGGCGCAGCTCCTGGGGCGATGGGGCCGGTTCATCGCAGATCATCTTCATTGATCTGAATTCGCTCGAAGATTGGAACAGTTTCTTGCCGGTGACCAGCTCCCACATGACCACCCCGACCGAAAAAATGTCGCTGCGTTGGTCGAGCTGTTCGCTGTTGACTTGTTCGGGTGACATGTACCGAATCTTGCCCTTGAGTAAACCGGTCCGCGTAAAAACCTCACGGTCGATGGTCAAGGCTATTCCGAAATCGAGGACCTTGATCCGGCCGTCGTAGCAGACGAAAATATTCTGAGGACTGACATCGCGGTGAATCAGGCCGAGCGGTTTGTCTTCGTGATTAGTGGCCGTGTGGACGTAGGCCAGGCCGTTGGCTACTTGCATGAATATCCTGGCGACGGTCGAGGCCGGCAGCGTCTGGTTTTGCTTGCGGATTAACTTGGATAAGACGCCCAGGTGATCGCCGGCCAGATATTCCAAAACCATGTAAGGCAGGCCATCGTGTTCGCCGATGCCGATGATGCTGACGACGTTGGCATGATGAAGCTGGGTCATCACCCGGCTTTCTTCTTCGAACATGTCCAGCAGTTCGCGCTCGTTTCTAAGGCGCTCGTTGAGCATTTTAACCACGGCCAGAAACTGAGTACCGGTCTGGCGGGCCAGGTAGACTTCGGCCATGCCGCCGGTGTCCAGGTGGGCCATGATCTCGAAATCGCCCAGCTTTTGTTGACTGACGAACTTCAAAATTTCTCCTTGGCTGGCGGTCATTGTTGGTCATGTGGGTCCGCCTGTCAAGCGGCCTGCCTTTGACCCCGACGGTATTTACTGTTTTTTTCCGTACTAGATTGTATCTATAATCCTGTCCGGGAGGAGTCATGCAACGAATACTTCGTTTAACACTGGCAACAGGCCTGGCCTTGTTGGTCGTCAATTGTTCGAGTTCTGAGCCCGAGCGGGAGAAAGTCGACCCGAAAAAACAGCCGGTTTCGGTCAAGGTCGACCAAATCAGCGGGACCGGCAATCGAGTCCAGGTACCCCTGGGCGAGAAGGCCGCGCCCTGGGGCAAGCTGACGTTCACAATTGTCAAAGTCCACAAATACCGGGCTCCAACCAAGACGGCGCCCTGGCACGCGGCCGGCGGGCAGTGGACCGTGTTCGATTGCCGCTTATTGGGCGGGATTCCTTTTCTAGTCGGTATCAAAGAAGGCCCGTCAAACAAGTCAGGTTTTTCGTTCGGCAAGGCTTTTATTGTCGTCGACGATTCGGCCACCGGAAAAAAGATCGTCGAGCGCTTCGCCAGGGCTTTTCACACACCGGTCCCCAGGGCCAAACAATCCAACAAACTCAGGCTGTACAAGTTCTCGATCGCAATCCTGGGCAAGAACATTGGAAAATTGCCCGGGGGCGGTTACGGCGGCCAGGGCAACTGGGTGGCGACCAAGCTCTTCCCCGAAAAAGACGGCATCCAGGCCGAGGTTTTTTTCAACTTTGATCCGGTCGGGCTGCAAGGCGAGTTTTCTGAAAAAGATCCGATGTACCGCGAGGACCTGCTTACGCTAATGGCGGTTTATTTACGCGATGGTCCACTGCCGCCGCGTACGCCCGAGACCGATCCGAACCTGAGCAAGAGCGGCCCGCGCTTTGGCGATTGGATCAAGATGACCAAAGAAGATCAGTTTTTCAGCTTTACCGCCGGCGGATTGATGTTGATGGCTACCCGCGACCGCGGCCAGGGCAGCCGGGTCTATACGATCGATCCTAAAAGTCCGCGCGACAGCCAGCGCACCATTATCGAACTAAAAGGCGCCGTCCAGTCAGTCCACTGCTTTGATAAAAATGCCGAGCGCTGCATTGTTATTGAAGGCATTCACCAAGAGGCGGGTGTCTGGAAAAGTAATGATGAAGCCTACCTGTGGTGGGTCGACCGCAAAGCCGAAGTCTTCAGGCGCATCGAGGGGCCCTGGAGCCCGCAGGGTTTGTATCTATTAGGGGAGGCGATTTCACCCGATCAGCACTACCTGGTCATTAGTCAGTGGGATAAGGTAAAAAAAGGCTCAAAGAGCGGGAGCCCGACCGGCGCCAGGGTCTTCATTCATGATATCCGCGCTAAAACTACCAAGGTGATCAAGACCGAAAAAACACTCAGTGTCGTCAAGTGGCAGGGGCGCGGGAAAAAACAGGCGGTGATTCTGGGTACGGGTGGCTCGTGGGACCCTCCCGAGAAACGCAAGATGTTCGCGGCCAATCTTCAAACCGGGCAGTTGAAACCGGCCGGCCGGGTTGCTGTGCCCGACGAGGGGTTTTCGCCGAGCGGCAAACTCAGCTTGCGAATCGAGGGCGGCCGATTGGTTATCGAAGACCTCAAGACGAAAAAACTGCGCATCTTCGATTTTCACCCGGACGATCTGCGTTTTGTCGAAGACGAAGATCCACTCAGTTGGGTCAACGATCGCTACTTGCTGTTCTATGCGGCCCGCCAGAGCTTGATCGACTTGAAGACGATGAAAATGAGCTACCTCTTCGAGCCCGGCGAAGATAAAAGATCTTTGCAGTTCTCTTCCGATTTAAAGTGGGCGGTGACGGTCGAAGACGGTGTGCCGGCTATCGGTCGGGTGGTCTTGCCCGGCCCACCTCTATGAAGTAGGATTCAGATGGAGGTAAACATGCGTGGCAGATTATTGAGAGGGCGCCGCCTGGGGCTGGTTCTGTGTGTCGTGGCGGTTGCATTTGCGCCGGGCAAAGGAGCGTTCGCCCAGGAGTGCGCGGGGTTCTACGACGAGTTGAACGGCCTGTCCGAGTTCGGCCAGGTAAACGGCGGCAGTTTCACCGATGGCGGCTGGAAGGCGGTCTCCACCGGTGATCACATAATGTACGACAACCAGCCAATCGCCATCTCGGGCAAGTTAGAGTTTGAGGTCAAAGGGCTCGGGCCGAATCAGCCTTGTGGCGAGTGCCTGCTTTGGTGGTTCGGGGCCAACGACCGCGACCCGATTGGCGAGCTCTCGGAGTGGGCCACCGTTGGCCGGCGGATCGGACCAAACTGGACCTGCGTGGACTGCAACCCGGAAGACTTTATCGACCGCGTAAAGATGGGCGCCGGCAACTGGTGCAGGCGCCTGGGCACAAACTACATGATGAGCGACGACGTTTACGAATGGGACGCCGCCCACTGGTACCAGATGGTGATCGAGTGGAAGGACCAATCGATCTACTGGTCTCGGGACTCAGTCGAGATGATTCGTTTCAACCGCGGAACTTGCGTATACCAGCCGCACCTGGACGCGGAATTCCCGGCTACCAAGATGCTTTTAATGATCGGCTCCGACTGGCAGGTGGCCAAGCAGGCAGTCTTTAGAAACGTGCGCTTCACACCTTACGAATGTGCCGATGTGGAGCCGCTAAAGAATCTCGACTCGGAATTTATTTCGCAGGAGGTGCCGCTTAGCCTGTTGCCCGGCCAGACCTTCCCTGTCTCGATCAGCATGCGCAACACCGGTGAGTTGGCTTGGACAAGGGACGATAAGATCAAGCTTGGCTCGCAATCGCCGGCCAACAACTTGATCTGGGGGACCCACCGGATCAAGATCGATTTCGACTTGGTGGTTTCGCCGGGCTCGGACTACGCTTTCGTTTGGGACCTGACCGCCCCGTTAGAAGAAGGGACCTACAACTTTCAGTGGCGCATGCTGGATGAGAGTGTTTCAGAAGACTGGTTTGGTCAACAGACAGACTTGTTACAGATTGTGGTCAGCGAGAATACCCAGCCGGACGGTGGGCAGGATGCGGCTAATGGTGACCAGACCGACGGCGGGCAAGACGCCGCGCATGGTGATGAGCCTGATGGCGGGCAGGACGCAGGTTCAGATCCTGGAGGACCTGATGGGGCCGACGACAGCCAGCCAGACGCCGGCGGTGGTGACCAATCTGAAAATAATAGCGGTAGTAGCTGCGGCTGTAGTGCGGCTGGCTATGGATCAGGTCTGGCCTTGCTGCTTGGTCTAGCATTTCTGATATTCGTCCGGCGTATGTCTCACTCACGCTAATAAGCTTCAGAAATTAAGGAGATTCTCGATGAGCGAGAATGTGATGATCGTTGGGGCCGGGGCGATGGGCAGCGGGATAGCCCAGGTATGTGCTCAGGCCGGCTGCCAGGTGACGCTTTGTGATGTCGAGCAGGCCTCTTTGGACAAGGCCCTGGCCGGCATGCAGAAATCGCTTACGAAATTACACTCTAAGGGCCGCATCGAGGAGTCTGCTGAAGTCGTCAGCGGGCGGGTTACCACAAAACTTGCCAATCAAGGTAGTCTACCCGAGGCGCCCGATGCGACCTTGGCGATCGAGGCGGTCTTTGAAGATGTCGAGCTCAAAAGAAATGTACTCGCCAAGCTCGAAGCAGCCGTGTCCGAGACTTGCCTGATCGCCACTAACACATCCGGCATTCCAATCGGCAAACTGGCCGCGGCGCTTTCTAGGCCGGATCGCTTCGTCGGCATGCACTTTTTCAACCCGGCCGTGCTGATGCGCATGGTTGAGGTCGTGCGCGGGTCGGCTACCTCCGACGAAACTTTTTCAAAAGCCCTAGAGGTAGTCATCGCTCTTGGTAAAGACCCGCTGCCGGTCAAACTGGATTTGCCCGGCTTCGTGCTCAACCGGATCGCCATGGTGGCTTCGAACGAGGCAATTCGGTTGGTCGAGATGGGGGCGGTCGAAGCGGCCGATCTCGATCGGGGAGTCAAGGGTGCCTTCGGCTGGAAGCTGGGGCCATTGGAAACCGCCGACCTGGTCGGCCTGGACGTCCTGCTTTCAGCCCGCGGCCAGATCTATGAGCATACTAAAGACGAGCGTTTCAAACCGCCCGATTTGATCAAAAAGAAAGTCGCAGCCGGAGAGTTGGGCCGCAAGACCGGTAAAGGGTTTTACGAGTATAAGTAGGATTAGTAGACCATAGGTGTCTTTATCTATAAAATAGCGAGATAAATGTCTGCCAGGGGAGACCAACCAGTGCGAAAGATTACCCTTTTGATAATTTTGTCGAGTTTTACGATCAACGCGGCCGCTGAAGAAATCTCGATAGCCGTGATGGAGTTCGCCAGCAAGGGCGGTGTCAGCCAGGAGCAGATGGATGCCCTGAGCGATATGCTGGCCAACGAAATTAGAAACCGGGGCGAATATCGAGTGATCGGCAAATCGGACATCCGCACCGCTCTGAACCTCGAAGAGCAAAAGACCATGCTGGGTTGCAACGACAACTCATGTATCGCCGAGATCGGCGGAGCCCTGGGAGTCAGGTGGGTGGTGGTTGGCAACGTCTCGCTCTTCGGCGAAACTTTCTTGCTCAACCTGAAGCTGATGGATGTCGAGGCGGTCAAGGTGGCCTGGGGGACTTCAAAGAAAGTCACCGGCGGCCAGGCCAAGCTGATTGACGCTTTGGCTTTAGCAGTTGGTGAGATGATGACTTCTTTCGGCAAGCCGCCTAAAGAAGTCAAGGACACCGGCGTTAGCGATCCTGCACCAACGATAGTTGCTCCGATAATTCCGCCCAAAACTGAAAAGCCGATCGTGCTCAAGATCGATGCCGGAGAAATGCATCCTTTCGGTACTTGGGGTCATGTAACCTTCTGGAGCGGCCTGGGGCTGGTGGCAATCGGCGGGCTGGCGGCCGGGATAGCGATCAACGAAGGTAATAATTATGCCGAAGGCGGTCAGTCTATGGATGCCCGGCTCGATTCAGCCGACAAATCGCGGACCTGGGCAGGTGTAATGTGGACCGGCTTAGGCTTGGGACTCATTTCAATGACCACCGGTGTAGTGCTCTGGCTGCTAGAGCCTGACTCGCCGACCACCAGCACCGCTTTGGGTATGACGCCCGATGGGCAAGGCGCTGTGTTGACTATCGGGGGGAGGTGGTGAGATGAGGGCCGCCCTGATATTTTCGCTGGCAATCGTGATGCTGCCGCTAAGCGGCTGCGACATTTTCATAGACAACTTTGGCGAAGAGCATATGCCCTGCAGAGAAATTAACGACTGCATAGATGGCCTAGAATGTGTTCAGCAGACATGTGTAACTGTCGATAGTATAAGTGGCATAACTCATAGTATTGACGGTAGTGGAGTTATCGGGTCATTGGCGATGTCGCACGACGGAGACAATGGTATCTGGCTGGCGACGTCAACCAGCGTTGTCGAATCCGGCACACGCGTTACCCAGGTCTGGACGATCGATAGCCCTGGTAATATCCCGCTACGTAAAGATCTGGATACTGACGGGCACCAGAGCATGGTCAGTTCAATGACATTCCTGGAGGTCAAGTACGAACTGCTGGCGGCCGATCAGGCGGGCGTCCAAACGTGGACATCCATCTCCACCACGCCGCTCATGGCCGAAGTATCGAATGAATACGACTTGTTGTTTGGCAACTCCAACGGCAGTTGGACACTGGCTGTCAAATGGGCGACCGGCGACCTTAGACTGTTCAACGGAGTAGGAAGCCAGTCTATCGGGGCCGGCACACACACAGGGGACAGTGTAAATACGGCGGCATTCGACCCGACCAGCAACTATCCTGCTTTTGTAACGGCCGGGAAAAGTATCCTTCAATGGAACTGCATGGATAGTGCTTGTGACAGTCTTTCGGGCGGGTTTCAGCCAATAGCATTTGACGATTATGAAATCAAATCGATCGACTACCACAATAACGGCAATTTCCTGGCTGTGATTCTTGATTCAACCCATTCGAACGAGCTTAAGATTCTCGATAGGCAGTTGGACTACACAGACTACTGGGATGGCGGCGAGCCGGGCTACTCAGCCCTGGCTTTCTCCCCGATGGATGACCGCTGGTTGGCTGTCGGGCGCTATGACGGGGCGATCGAGATCTGGAACTGCCGATACGAAGACGACATCTATTTATACAGAGTATTCGATAACCTCGGGATGCCGGTCGAGAATATCGCTTTTTCACCGAACGGTCAGTACCTGGTAGCCTCGAGCGTGGATATGTTCGTTGTCTACGATTTAGAGCAGATCTTTCCTTTGCAACAGTAATCAAGAGAGCGCGTTTTTCACCGGAACTAATTTTTAGGTTTCATCGTCGCCCGATTGGGCGATTCCTTTGAGGCGCTTGATGTCTTCGAGCCGATCGGCCAGCTCGGGGTGATCTTTGTATGTCTCGGATAAGTCGTCGAGTATATCAAGCGCATCGTCCAAGAGACCCTGGCCGACGAAGAAATCGGCCACGTCGAGCCCTTCGGCTAGTTTTTTGTCCAGCTCGACGTCAGCCGCCATCGGTTTCCGATCAGGTTCGTGTGAAGCAGTTACTTCGGAGAAGAGATCGCCGATGGCCACCAGCATGGTCTTCTCATCTTTATCATCGCTATCGAAGGGAGAATCTCCTTCGTCGGTGTCGATCGCCTCATCCGATAATTCCCGGCCTGAATTTGGTTGCCATTCAGGCAAGTCAGCGATCGATTCTTCTTCACTGAGGGCATCCTCGGTCATTAGACCCGCGATGTCTTCGTTATTGGCGACTATCTCGTCGAGCGATCTTTCTGCGGTGGTATCGCTGTCGATCGATTCGTCAGCTACATACTTGTCGTCGGAAAAAACCTGGTTGCCGGGCGGCTGTTGGAAAGGCTCGGCCTCGCCGGTTGGTTCTTCATCATCGTCATAGCCGAACTCTTCAGGTAGCGGCTCGACCGGCTTGGCCGGGCTCTTTTTGGGAATCGGCGGCGGACCGAATGACGGGCTTTCGGCTTCTTTGGGGGTCAGTTCTTTGATTTTCTCTTGAGCCTGTTGAGCGCGCTCGTCATCACCCAGCAAACGGGCGATTCTGGCAATTCGCTTATAAACCATCGCGGCCCGGCTGGGTTTCTCGGCGCCCAAATGAGCCTTGGCCGAAAGCTCGAGAATATAAAAATCGTCCGACTGAACGTACATGGCCTTTTCGACTACCTTGAGGGCGTTATTCCACTCACCCCGGTCGAGATAGCATTCGGTCAGCGAATGGTAAAACTCGAGGCTGACCTCGCCAAGTTGAATGACTTGCTGGGCAACCGTGATGAATTCGTCAAGCCGATTGGCGTTTTTTAGTTTGATGGCTGCGCGCTGAAACTCTTCGCGGGCCTCGCTGACCTCGTCGCAACGGACATGCAATCGAGCCAGGTGCATGTGACAATCGACATCTTCGGGATAAAGCTCGACGGCCTTGAGTAGAATTTTCCGTTCGAGAATATCTTTACCGGCCTTTTCATAGGTGCCGGCGGCTTTGAATAACTGATAGACGGCATCGCGATCAAAACCCTTTTTCTGAAATTCCTCGGCCAGGCGCAGGTTGGCTTCGTAATGAGAGGCGTCGACCATCAAAGCCTGTTTGTAGATGGCCACCGCTCGATCGGAAAAACCTTTACTGGAATGCCCGGCCGCAGCTTGAAGAAAATAGTCGATCGCTTTTTTCTTGTCGCCAACGCGGGCCCACAACTCAGCCAGGCGCTGTAGGATGCGGACATCATCCGGCTTGGCCTCGAGCAGCTTTTCGTATTCTTTGATGGCTTTTTTATTCTGGCCTTTTTGGGCGAATTTTGCGGCTTTTTCTAGGCCTACCCTGGTTTTTTCGCCCATTCTCAGCAACTCCTGCGGAACAAAAGACTTGATGATCCCTCTAAATGAAAAGATCGGCCGGGGATCGATATTCTTACTTATACTAGCATTTCTAGTGATAGTACTAGTCAGTCTATCTTGCAAGAATTTACTTCCCGGAGACATTTTGTGACAGGAGATTCTGTCTTTCTGTTTCGTGGTTGCATTTGGTTTTGACATGCATGAGGATACTCACACGAATAGAACAGTTGCGGAAAGTAGAAGAAGTAAATGAAAAACCTTACTAGTATCGCAGCCAGGGCAGCGCTTGTTTCACTTGTTTTAGGCGGCCTCAGTTTTGTCAACAAAACCGCGGCAGAAGAAGAACTACCCAAGCACGGCTGGCTCGAGGTTCGCAGCCAGCCGCCCGGCTGCCGGGTGTTATTGAACAAACGCGAAATCGGCAAGACGCCGATTGAGCGTTACGAACTTGCCCCGGGCAAATACTCCGTGCGCGTCAGGCACAGATGTTACCAATCGCTTTACAAGAACATAGTTATCGGGCGCAACGAGCCGGCCCAAGCCATTTTCGTCTTGAAGCCGCTTATGACGACTTTCAACTTTAGCGCCAGCGACAAAGATGGCCGGCCGCTAGAGGCAATCGTGATCGTCGATGATATTGTGCGCGCAGGCGAAAAAGGGGTTTATCAAGTCCCGCTGTGTTCCAAGCGACTCAGAATCGATACCCAGAAATACGAAAGCATGCACGACGAACTGGTGCTCAAACGCAGGGGAACAACATATATTCACGCCTCAGCAAGCGGGGTCTACCGCGACCCGGATAGCACATTGATTTGGCAAAAAACACCGATCGGAGGTGGCCTGCCCTGGAAAAGAGCCAAAGAGTTTTGCGATCGGTTGATCCTCGACGGAAAAACAGACTGGCGCATGCCCAACCGCGATGAATTGAAATCCCTGGTCAAGGGCTGCAAGCTGAAATACAGGCAGCATTATTGTCCCCACAACAAGGGCCCCGGTAAGAACGGTTGCTACTGGCCGCAAGGGCTGGACGGAGATTGTCCTTTCGGGAGGTCACCGGGACAATTTTGGACTGCCAGCGGAAACGATTCCCATGCCAACTTCATTAACTTCGGCAGCGGGGGCGTGAACGCGTTTCTGAAGACGAGTCCATATGGGGTTCGCTGCGTCCGCGGCGATATCCATATGAAAACGAAAGACAAAGAAGATTTCGATTAACTGCAGTCAGATTGCATTCCAGGTCTGCATTTGCTATGAGTATTCGAAAAGGAGAGTGTTATTTTCATGTTGAGGCATAGTCCGAAAACAGTCTGGCTGGCCGGACTGCTGGTCTGCTTGTTTCAGCTAAGCGCTGCTTTGGCTGAGCAACCCGAGTCCGACGACGAACTGGACCTGGCCGACGAGTTCGCTTTTTTAGAAGACGCCGAGATGGTCGAATCGGCCGCCCGCCATCGCCAGGAAATCGGGATGAGCCCCTCGGCGGTCACGGTTCTGACCCGCGAAGACATCGAGGCTTCGGGGGCGACCAACATTCCAGACTTGTTGCGCCTGGTGCCCGGCATGGATGTGGTAATCGTATCACCGGCCTACAGCTCGGTTAGTTCGCGAGCCCACTGGACCAACACCAACAATCACTACCAGGTGCTGATCGACGGGCGCGATGCCAACCACGAACTGCTCGGCCAGACACCCTGGCACGTCGTGTCAATCTCATTAGATGACATCGAGCGGATCGAGATTCTGCGCGGCCCGGCCTCATCGCTCTACGGAGCCAGTGCCTTAGCCGGCGTGATTAGTATTACCACCCGGATCTTGCCCGAGAAAACGGCCGGTTCGGTACGCTTGGCCGGCGGCGAAACCGGCCTGATCGAAGCCGGAGCGCGCGGCTCGACTCGCATCGGCGATTTCGGTTTTTCGATTAGTGGTGAGGTCGGCTCGGGCGGCTATTGGTCAGATCCGCACAAGCGGGCCAAGGAATTTTTGAAGTTACGTTCGGTGGTCGAATACAGGTTCTCGGAATCCGAGTACCTCCGACTCGATTTCAGTGTCAGCGAGGCAAGAGGTGCTTTTAATACATCCTCAGGCTTGGTCGATATGGATTTCTCCCTTAGAACCCTCAGATTGGCCTACGAATCGAAAGCTATTCGCAGCCGGCTTTATTGGTACCAATCGCCGGCTCATTTCACCTTCGAGGCCCCGATGGATTATCAAGGCATTCAGCTGGCGACCTTTATGCCGATCGATGTTAGTACGCATACCGTCGACGGCGAAGTTCAGTGGACCTTGCCCGAGTTTTACAAACCGCTTTTATTAATCGCCGGCGGCAGCGGGCGGGCCTCGTACCTGAGCTCGGATCAACTCCTCGATGGTGACAGCTACGCCGACATTGCCAGCGACCGCTATCACCAGCCGGGTATCACTCACTGGGAAGGCCGCGCCAGCGTTTTTGCACATGCCGAATATGTGCCGGCCGACTGGGTAACCATAACCGGCAGCTTGCGTTTCGATTACAATACCCAGACTGAAGAATTCATCAGCCCCCGCTTGGTGTCGGTTTTCAAGCCGGCCAAGGGGCAGTATATACGAATCGGCGCGGGCCGGGCCTTTTTGAAACCGTCTTTTGTCGACACCCAATTGCATCCCATGGCCGAGTTCCCGGTTGGCAGCCCGATCAGCGACCATGAGAACTTCCAGGAGTTCTTGTCGCGCAGTATCGGCAACCCCGATCTCAAAAACGTCGAGTTGTTGTCTTTCGAGGTAGGTTATCTGGGGCTATATCTAGACGGCGCGCTCAGCGTGGCCCTGGACGTCTATTATAACCAGCTCAGAGACATGTTCACTATGGACTCGCAGATTGTGCCCGGCGCGCAAGGCCTGCCGGACTTGAACGCCTCGGTTTTTCATACGGCCAACATGAGTGATCTCGACATTCATGGCTTCGAGCTGGTGGTTCGCGTCAACCCGACCGACTGGCTGTGGCTGGTTGCCTCGTGGGCTCATCGCCAGGTGCTTTCGTTGGGCAGCGGACACATAACCAGCAGCACGCCCAAGAACCTCTTGACCCTCGGCGGGCGCTTTCGCTCCGAGGACGGACTGATCGGCAGCTGTTACTTTTTCTCGCGCTCGGAGTTTTGGCAAGACGGAGTTGAAAATCCCGAGGGGCTTTTAGAACCGCGCAGCCGGATTCATAACGATAACTTCTTTTTGATTATGGCCAAGCTGGGCTACAAGTGGACGACCGGGGTGGGCTTCGATCTCGAAGCGGGCACTAAACTGTTTTTACCGGTCTCGCCCTTTTCGGGGCCGTTGTTCCGTTACTATGAAGACGCCGGCGGGATCAGTCCCCAGGGCGTGCACTATGGCGGCGAGCAACTTGGCCGCACAGTCACTTTCTATCTGCAAGGCACCTTGTAAGCAGGGCCGTTAGTGGAACTGCGCA
>JAFDKH010000457.1 GCA_019307065.1 Deltaproteobacteria bacterium | reverse complement strand
AGGATGACTGTTGACAGCTTGTAATGTATCCGGCTGATTTCCATACTTACCCGGTTATTATGTTTTTCGGTTCACGTCAAATACTACAAACTTATTTTATATACGGATTTTATCTAAGAATTCCCAAAGTCTATTTGGAGTCAGTCGTCTTGATGCCCACCCTCTCGAAAACTTGCTGGCAACGCTCGATCTCTTCCGGTTGCATGAAAGAATCGTGCTGATAGTCAAGCTGCATGCCCAGGGCACGGCGTTTGGAGATCCACAATGGGTTGTAGGGCAAAAGCTTGATGCGCTCGAGGCCGAGCCTGTTGATCAGGTCAGCGATAGCCGTCAGGTTTTCATAAGTATCAGTGACTCCCGGTATTAATGGTAGTCGTACAAGCAGGTCTTTGAACCCAGAAGCGATTAGACTTTTCAAATTTGCGTGAATCGCTTGATTACTGGTCCCGACCAGTTGCTTGTGTATTTCGGGATCGGCGATCTTCAAGTCGAAGTAAATACTCGACAAGTGAGGCATGAGGTTTTGTTCGAAGCTGGTCCAGTCAAACAGCCCGGCGGTTTCTACGAGGACATGGATACCCTTGGCCTGTAGGAGTCTGGCCAGATCTCCGGCGAAGTGCGGAAACAGCGCCGGCTCACCGCCTGAAAAGGTAACCCCGCCACCGGAATGACGGTAGAAAGGCTCGTCTTTCGCAACTAGCTCAAAAAGCTGCTCAATGGTGTAGACCGTACCGACTATACGCCGAGCGCCGCTCGGGCAAGCCTCGACACAGCTTCCACAAACCCGGCACTGAGGGCTGGGTCTTTGTTCCCTGGCACTGGTAGCAATTTGATCGGGACAAGCCGCCAGACAGTCCCCGCAATCAAGACATCTTTCCGGCTCGAGCTGGATTTGGGCTTTGGCCGACAAGCTTTCCGGGTTTTGACACCAGACACAGCGCAAGGGACAGCCCTTGAAAAAGACAACCGAACGGATTCCCGGTCCGTCGTCCAGCGAATTGCGCTTAATGTCGACCACCAGAGGCGATTGGGGACCTGAGGCCATGGATTGTTCAGCCTCCCAGAGAATGTTCCATGCGCTCGATAACCTCGATTTGAATATCTCGATTGAGCTCTACGAAATAGGCATTGTAACCCGAAATGCGCACCAATAGATCGCGATAGTTCTCCGGTTCTCGCATGGCTGTCCGCAGGGTTTCGGTGCTCATGACGTTGAACTGCATTTGCATTCCGCCCAGTTCGAAGTACGAGGCCACGTAGGCGCACATGCGATCGAGAACATCCTGATGGCTGTCCTCGGCTCCCGGCACGACCTTGACATTGAAGGCAATGTTGTTGGGCATCTTGATCTTGTCCAGTCCGGCCACGCAGCGAATCTGATCGGTCAGTGCGGCGCGAGCCAGATGAGTCGGGGTTAGCCCGGGAGTAAAAGCCTTGGCCTTGTTGCGGCCCGAGGGCAAGGCGCCGGACAGGAGGCCGAAGGCAACGTGGTTGGACATGCTCCAGTAGCCGGGGAGATATTTTCCTCCACGGTAGTTTGTCTGTGACTGGAAGCGCTCGTAAATGAAATCCATCAGGTCGCGGGCGATTTGCAGGCCCAGTTCGTTGTCCTGACCGAACTTGGGAACTTGGTTGAGAATCCGCGCCTGCAGGCTCTCGTAACCGACGAAGTCGGCTTGCAGGGCGGCTAACAGTTGAGTGAAATCGACTAGTTTCTGATCGTAGATCAGGGTTTTTATGACCGCCAGGCTGTCGACTACATCGGTCAAGCCGATCATTGCCGTACCTGAAGTGTTGTACTGCGCGCCGCCGTCGATCAGGTCCTTACCGGCCTGCAAGGGGCCTACGAACAAGGCCGACAAGAAGGGAGTTGGTTTCTGGGCCTGGTGAGCCCGGCCCAGCATGTTGTTGGCTTCTATCGATCGGTCGATCTGCCAGCCCAACTGTTTCTTGTAGTTGTTCAGAAAGTCAGCATAACTTGCGCAAGCTTCTGGTTTTTCGGTCTTAGGGCCGATCTGTTCTTTG
>JAFDKH010000456.1 GCA_019307065.1 Deltaproteobacteria bacterium | reverse complement strand
TGTCTAAAGAGACTATACGCCGTATGGGTAAAATAGGAATCGTTGTCAAGGGCTGCGACCTTCGGGCCATAAACGTACTCCTGCGCGAGCATGTGGTGCAGCGCGAGGATATCGTGCTGATAGGCGTCCCCTGCACCGGCCAGGGAGACCCGTTACTGCATAAGTGTTCCGTCTGCGAGCAGCGCAACCCGCAGGGATGTGACATTGTGGTCGGCGATCCGGTTGAACAGCCCCAGATCGACGCAGAGCAGAGGTATAGTGACGCAGCGAACATTGACGCCAAATCTATAGAAGAACGCTGGGAGTTTTGGTCTGGGCAACTGAGCAAGTGCATCCGGTGTTATGCCTGTAGAAACGTGTGTCCGCTGTGCTATTGTAAGCGCTGCATTACGGAGAAAACCATCCCGCAGTGGATCGAGACCAGTGCCCATTTGCGCGGCAATATCGCCTGGAATGTGGCCCGGGCCTTTCATTTGACGGGTAGATGTGTCAACTGTGGCGAATGTGAACGGGCGTGCCCTATGGATATTCCGCTTGGCGCTATTAATCAGAAAATGGCTCAGCTTATGGAAGAATCGTTCGATTTTCAATCCGGGTTGTCATCCGAACAGAAGGCACCGTTTACTACCTTCAACGTGGATGATCCCGAGACGGGGATTTTATGAGGTCAGCGAAAGTGGACGAGCAAACACTGTATCAGGCAGCGACCGGCTGGCTAAAGTCGGCTGTGGACATCCTTCAAGGCGCAGGTGTGGAGGTCATCGCTCCGGTTGAAACCGATCCCGGCATAGTCGAGCTTGCTGCCATAACTTCGTCCGAAGCGGTTGTCCTGGATTATGCGAATGTCAGACTTCCGCTAAAGCGACTGTTCTTCCCTATCACCGAGGTGGTGCTGGAATTCGACCATCAGCCCGAGGGTGATGTGGAGGTAAAGTCCGAGCCCCTTGTTCCCTCTACTGAGGTGGTGGTCATGGGAGCCCGGCCGTGTGGAGTGGCTGCGTTGGAAGCACTCGACAAGGTGTTTCACTGGGATTACGATGACGTCCGTTATAGCGCCCGCCGAGAGCGGACGACTTTGATCTCTTTTGCTTGCACAAAGCCCGATCCGAAGTGCTTCTGCACGTCGGTAGGGGGCTCACCGCACAGCACGGTGCAAAGCGATGTACTCGTTTTTCTCGGAGATGATGGCCAGGCCCTCATGCAGATCTGCAGTGACAAGGGAGCAAAGTTCATCGATCAACTGGGCGACCTTGTCAAACCGGCACCGGCCGGCACCCAGCTTCCCACTGCGCCGGAGGTCAAGGCAAAATTCGACCCTGAAAAGATTAAGACATGGCTTGACGAGAACTTCGAGAACGATTTCTGGACCGACATCTCGCTCAAGTGCCTGGGATGTGGGACCTGTAGTTTTCTTTGCCCGACATGCCACTGTTTTGACATAGTCGACGAAGCCAACTGGCAGTCCGGTCAGCGGCGCCGAAACTGGGACTGTTGTTCTCACCCCATGTTCACCAAGCACGCCTCCGGCCATAATCCCCGACCCGATCAGGCATCTCGATGTCGCCAAAGGGTGATGCACAAGTTCAAATACTTCCCTGAGCGATTTGGGCAAATCGCCTGTGTGGGCTGTGGCAGGTGCGTGCGGGCCTGCTGTGTGGGCCAGAACCTCGTCAGCATTCTGACTGACATCGAAACAAAAGCGAAAGGAGGGGAAGACTGCGATGCCGAATGAATGCTCAACGGACCAGGCCAAGACATTGATACCCCTGGACTACATGGCCTCGAAAATGCGAATCGTCTCTATCACAGATGAGACCGTCGATACCAAAACATTTCGCCTGGAATTCTGCGATCCACTGCAGGGCGAACAGTTTATATTTCGTGCCGGCCAGTTCGGACTTTACTCGGTGTTCGGTGCAGGTGAGGCGACCTTCTGCGTTGCGTCTTCGCCCACGGAAAAAGGATACATCGAATGCAGCGTGAAACGCACAGGCAAGGTCACCAACGAACTCCACCAATGTAATGTCGGCGA
>JAFDKH010000247.1 GCA_019307065.1 Deltaproteobacteria bacterium | reverse complement strand
AACAAACCGCCGACTCGGGACAAATTGTTGTGGCCATGGTTGAGGGCGAAGCCACGGTCAAAACATTCAAGTCATCATCAGGGGCCATCCGGCTAGAGCCGGCCAACCCGGCTTTTGCGCCAATTGTGATTCACCCGAAAGACTTCAAAACAACCACCATACTCGGAGTAGTTACGGGTGTTTTTCGACAAATTTGATTCGTGAGAAGCAACCCCACATTCGTCGTTCCCGAAAGTTTCTGTCGGGAATCCATAATTCCTAAACCCCTGGATCCCCGACAGAAACTTTCGGGGACGACATATCTATTTAGAGCGTTTCTTGCAGATAATGAATTGCTTCTCAGGAATCAAATTTAAGACTTAGCTTAATTTCGATTAGTTACTCCCTTACAGGCCTGCCCTGACTTGGGACAACAAGCCGAGCTTGACATACCTCAGCGCTTCAGATACCAAATAATCCATGACACTTGGACGTAGGCTGAAGCCCCAATCGGAAAGTCCCTTTGAGTCTGGAGAGGCTGTAACATTACAGTTTGAGGGACGCACGATCCAGGGCTACGACAACGAACCTGTAGCGGCTGCATTATTGGCCGCCGGGATTCGAGTTTTCGGCCGCAGTATTAAATATCATCGACCGCGCGGCCCGGTTTGCCTGCGCGGACACTGCTCCGGGTGTTTAATGCGCGTCGACGGCATTCCCAACGTTCGTACTTGTGAGACGCTCTGTCGCTCGGGCATGGTGGTCGAACGGCAAAGCGGTTGGCCGAGTTCAGGCTTTGACATCTTTCGATCCATAGATTGGCTGACTCCCGACCGTCTCGATCATCACGGAATGTTCACTGCTTCATCCAGCGTAAACCGCCTGGCAGCTCGCTTTATCAGAAAATTATCCGGCCTTGGGGAACCGCCAACCTCGGATCCGCCTGCGGCGGTTGGGCTAAATCGTTTCAGCAGCGAAGTTGTCGTGATCGGCGGGGGCAACGCCGGTCTGTCGGCCGCCATGGCGCTAGCCGAAAGCGGACACGAGGTAGTTCTTTTTGAAGCCAGCAACCATCGTGGGGGCCGCCTGTTAGATGCTTCTTGTTGTATAGACGACCCGGCCCGTGGACTTCTGACAGGCTGGTCTGTCTTCAATACTTGGAAATCGAAATGGGAAAATACGGCCGGAATCGAGATACACATCAACACACCCGTCCTGGCGGTTTACTCCGGCGATCATCTTGAAGTCCTGGCCAGCAACCCCAAACAAACATTTTTGGTAGATGCCAAACGCCTGGTTGTTTGTTGCGGGGCATATGAGCAGATCCCCCTCTTCGCCAATAACGACTTGCCCGGATTGTTCGGTATCCGGGCTTTTGACAAGTTAATATCTGCTTACGGAGTTGTACCTGGTGAACCGGTGGCCCTGGTGGGAGACTCCAACCAGACGCTGCAGTTAGCCGGACTGCTGAGTGATAGAAACGTTGGCCTGGCTGGAGTCGTCACCAACCAGCGCGATGGCGAACTCGTCGAACGACTCAAGGGAAAAAACATACCAATATTTCATGGGCGTAAGTTGGTTCGTGCCCGCGGATCAAAATGGCTGGACCGGATCGAGTTGGCTCCCCAAGATCAAACAACCGCCGATTTGGTTCTGGATTGTAAATCATGTGCCATCGAGGGCCCGCCAAGTCCAGCGTACGAACTGGCCCACCATGCTGGCTGCCGGGTTACGTTCCGCTCGAGCAGTGGCTACCACGTAGTAACCGACAAGCAGGGCCAGACCAGTCACAGTCAAATATTCGCGGCCGGTCACTGTGCCGAATCTGCTACCTCAGCCCTGGCCTTGAACCACGGTCAAAGAGCCGGGCTAGCTTGTGCCATATCTCTTAGCGATGATCCAAAGCTAACAAAACGCCTTGATGAGCTACTAAAACAGGAACAAGACGCCCAATCAGAATCTGACTGTCCGTTAGTGGGAGGGGAGCATGGCTAAGATTATTATCTGCCGCTGCGAGGACGTCAGCCTTAAAGATCTCACGAACGCCTTTGAATCCGGCCAGCACGACCTCGAATCACTTAAACGCTATACCGGGTTTTCGACTGGGTTCTGCCAGGGAAAATCCTGCTTGGCTCATGCGGCCAGGTTTCTAGCCTCTCTGAAAGGCGGGGATGACGTAGTCAGCGATCCACCTCGAACTCGCCCGTTATTGCATCCCACTGAAGCGGCCCGGTTTGCCGGAGGACAAGCGCAAAAGACCCCAACAGACGAAAGCTCGGAGGAAAAATGAGAGACCGAGCCGATTTGGTAATCATCGGCGGAGGAGTCCTCGGCTTGTCTCTCGCCTACCACCTGTCGCGCATGGGATTTAGCGACATTGTCATACTTGAACAAGGCTACTTGTGTTTCGGGGCATCCGGCAGAAATGGCGGCGGCATTCGCCAGCAATGGTCGACCGAGGAAAACATCAAGCTCGCCCAACAAAGCGTGCGCATGTTCAGGCAACTGGCCCGTGAGACCGGCTACAATATCTGGTTCAGGCAAGGCGGATACCTGTTCATCGCCCGTGACGATGAATCTGCAGCCAGCCTGGAAAAAAATGTCGCGCTGCAGAACCGCCTGGGCGTTCCGTCGCGTAATATCTCCGCGGCCGAAGCCCGACGGGTTGTTCCCGGGCTGTCGACCAACGGGGTTAAAATTTGCTCGTACAACCACTCAGACGGGGTACTGTTCCCCTGGCCGGCGCTCTGGGGCATGGCCCGGTCGGTGCAGGAGCTTGGGGTTGAGATAGACACCTTCACCCGAGTAACTGGAATCGATGTACGCGATCAGCAAATCGTCAAGGTCGTCACCGATCGCGGGGCAATCGCCACCAATCGCGTCGTCAACGCGGCCGGTGGATGGTCTTGGCAAATTGCTAAAATGGCCGGACTTGAAATCCCCAACAAACCATATCGACACGAGATTCTGGTCAGCGAACCACTCAGGCCGTTTTTGAATCCGATGGTATGCGACTTATCAGACGGCACCTACTTTTCTCAAACAATGCGCGGAGAAATTTGTGGCGGCCTTTCTGACCCCGACGAACCATCCTCGATGAATACCGGCTCTTCATTCAAGTTCTTGAGCAGAATGTGTCAATCGATGATCCGCATTCTACCCCGTCTTTCCGGAGTAAAAATCCTGCGTCAATGGGCAGGCTATTACGATGAAACTCCTGACGGAAATCCAGTTCTGGGCCGGGTAGCCGAGGTGGAGGGCTTTATTCAGCTCAACGGTTTCGGCGGCCACGGGTTCATGCTGGCTCCAGCTATCGGGAAAATCGCGGCCGAGTGGCTGCTGAGAAAATCGGAACATGAGATTTTCACTAAATACAGTCTGGCTCGGTTTACTAAGGGAGAAGTAAAAAAGGAAACTCTCGTTATCGGCTAATAGTACAAGGCGTGAGCGGACCCAACATGAAACCCTTTCGTTCACGCTCCTTAGCAGAGCATATTGAAAAAACAGTCAGAGAGGGTTACGAACGCTTTGCTTCGTACATCTATTCTCACCTGATTCCAATCCTGAAAAACGACGCTGATGCCTGGGACATCACTCAAGAAACCTTCATTCGGTATTTCAAGTACCTTAGCAAAGGCAAAGAAGTCGAATATCCGCTGACGTTCCTTTACCGGACTTCGACTCGTCTGGCGATTAAGTACCTCGGCCGGGCTCACCGTAAAATCGAACCAGTCGGAGATCCTCCCGAACTTCTCGTCGAAAGCGAGCAATTACGTTTAGAGGCCTGGTCGGTCATCAAGGCTATCTGGGGTCAGCTGGATCCAAAAGGTAAAATCGTCGCAAAAATGCTTGTGGTCGATGAGATGACCCCATCAGAGATTTGTCAAAACTCAGGTTTCAGTCAGGGAAGTATAAATAGAAGAATCAAGAAATTCCAAGCACTTGCCAAAAAAGAAGCACATATTTTTCATGATTTGAAAAATAAAGCGATCAGATCTGCCACTAGCGGGCCTCAGTTAATACGGGAGGGAGATGAAAATCATGAATGAAGAGCGGCCCAATAATATGAATGACCGGAAAGAAACTGATTGCCCGCGACAGTTTGAATTGGTCCAGGCGATTTCCGGAGTTGCCCGGCCAGGCAAGACAGAAGCGATCCTTAGGCATATTGATTCATGTCCTCGCTGTGATGGCATAGTCAAGCTGCTCAAACAACAACACCACGATTTCATGAGTCGTCATCCAGCCGATATTACCGGCCCCCAACTGATTGCCCGAGCTCGAGAACAAAAGCGCAGCGGCCGGCTGGCCTTGTGGCTTGCGCCGGCCGGAGCTGCAGTAGCGGCCTTATTACTGGTTATTCTGCTAACCGAAAGCCCCCGCCCTGATTCCGGCATTCGCACCAAGGGGGATATATCACTGAAATTTTATATCCAGCAGGGCGATCAGTCGATACCCGGCCAGGCCGGAGGAGTTTATCGCGAGAATGACCGGATTCAGTTTGTTTACAGTTCAGGAGCCAATCGCTACCTTTTCCTGGTGAGTATCGATGACGAAGGGATGGTATCGAACTTCAATTTCGAAAATAAGACCGATTCAGTTCTGATCGCTCCCGGCACCGACCGGGTGCTCGATGGCAGCATTATCCTCGATGACAGCACCGGCCCCGAGCGGATTTTTGCTGTCTTTTCCAAACGGCCATTGCACTTTGATCAAGTCAAGCTTGCAGCCCAGGCTGCCTATAGAGACTTACTTTCGCACGGGAAATCCGTACAGGACCTCGGGCGACTCCCGCTCGAGTTTCCACAGGCCTCGGTTTTGATTCACAAACAGTAAAACGACAGTTTTGAGGCGGCCGCTGAAGTCCTTTTCGTCTTCTCCTTCTGCAGCGACCGTGATACTCTTGCGATAAGTAGATCAAATGTATTCATTGATCGGACCGCGGGGTAGCGGGTGGATAGACTGCAATCCAGGGGGATCTGGATAAAGCTAGCGACTCTGATAGTCGGGCTGGCTATAGCCAATTATGCCCAGGCGGGAGCCAGGAAGTGGGCGATTGTGGCCGGAAACAACTATGGCGGCAGTGCCAGAGTTCCCTTGCGATTCGCCGAAGAAGACGCCAACCGATTGAGCCGCGTACTTATCGAGCTAGGCCGCTTCGATAAAGATCAAGTTCAGCTAATGCTCGGGGCATCAGCGGCTGAGCTGCTTAAGGCTATCCGGACTACAGCCGCCAATTCGCAAAAGAGCGCAGACAGCGACGGCTCGCTTTTTTTGTTTTTCTACTCGGGCCACGCTGACGGCGAAAGTCTGCTGACCGGTGACGACCGCCTGGGCATTACCGAATTGAAACAGGCAGTCGAGGCCAGCGGTGCCGATGTTTCGCTTGTAATCCTCGACGCCTGCAATTCCGGCGCGGCAGTCCGGGAAAAGGGCGGTCGCTCAGCTCCTTCATTCCTGCGCTTCAATGAGTCTCCGCGGGCCAAGGGCAGAATCATTCTGACTTCAGCGGCCGCGTCGGAGCTGGCCCAGGAGTCAGACGAGATCGGCAGCTCTTTTTTTACGCACTATCTCGTCTCCGGATTGATGGGTGACGCTGACCGATCCGGCGACCGCCGAATCACTCTCGAAGAAATCTACCGCTACGTCTTTGACCGGACCGTGCTCAGAACCGCAGATACCATGCCGGGCGTTCAGCACCCGGCTTTTCTCTACGATCTCGAGGGTGAGGGCAGTATCATACTGACCGACCTGAACAATGAAAATACCGGAATAATGTTGACCGAAAACTCAACTGGCAACTATTTGGTTTTCGACAGCGAACGTCTTTCGGTAGTCGCCGAACTCGATAAACACAAAGGTGAGATGCACCTGCTGCCGCTTTCGCCGGGTAAATACCTGGTGAAAAAACGCCTGGCCGACCACTTGCTGGTCAGCGAGGTTCAGATTAAACCCGGGGTCAGGCTGGTTATCCGCGATGAGGACATGCGTAAAACCGATTTCGAAACCCCGACCGCCAAGGGCTGGGATCTGGCTTTGCGCTCGAAGCCCTCCAAGTGGGAGGCCCAGACAGTTTTCGGCTGGACAGCCTACTCGCGGGCACCGACCGGCGGGGTTTGGTCCTTTCCAACCAGCGGAATCGGCCTGCGGCTGCGCGGCTGGCCGGCCCCACAATGGAACACTCGCATTGGGATTACGGCCGGCGCCTGGCAGCACTCATCTCCGGTTCAAGAACGCCGGCTCAATTTTACCTTGCTGCAGCTGTCCGCTAGTTTCGCTATCGGCCGGGCGCTGGAATACGGTCCCTTCACGGCCGAGTTCGGCGGTCAGTCTTCGCTTGTTTTTCTGCAGCGCCGTTTCAACGACAACGGCTACAGCGGTACAGACCAGTCAGTCGGAGGAGGGCTGGGGCCCTATGCCCTGGCCTCGGTTCAGCTCGGACCGGTCAGAATCGCATTTGAAACAAGCGCCGGCGTGCAGTTTTTCCCCAAGGCCGACAATATAGTGATTCCGTATGTATACGCAGGACTCACCCTAGGTTTCAAGCTCTGATGTTGACGAACCGACCACTTCAGCTCTGCTGCCTAATCCTTACGACGGGACTTTTCGTAATCACCTGTGAATTTTCCGACAACGATCTCTATTCCGGACTAGGCAGCATAAGCGGCACAGTCGAGATTAACGGACAGCCGGTAGAAGGTGCACAAGTCAACTGGGTCGGGGCAGCTTTCGATTCGCCCCCGGTTGTCACCAATCAACATGGTTGGTTTTTACTGGATGAAGTCGAGGCCGGCGCTCGCGAGATCATGATCCGGGCGGTTGACCAGGAAAAGGGCCTGCGCACCGCGCCGGTCACCGTGGTCGACGGTCAGACTTCCAGCATCGGAAGAGTTCAGCTTGAAGATGCTCCGCAATTACCGGTTGTGCTATTAGATCCAGAACTCGGAATTGGAAATTCAGTAGTGCATCTAACTGAAATACCAGGAGTCGAGGCAGTTACTAATCATGATGGAATTGCACGGATCTCGTGTGTTCCGCGTTCCAGATGTTACAGCCCGGTGACTCGACACGAAATTTACACCTTCACTTTTGCACCTCCGCCATGTCCGGAAACTGCTCAGGAATGGTCGGCAGGCTTGGTTCTCTATCCTGATGAATCGCAACCATGGAATCACCAGCAGATTCACCATGCCCAGGTAAAAATTGATAAGGACTATCAAGAAGCCGTTAAATGCGAACAGACCTGCGAGTTTGCGGACTGGTGGCAAAGGCCACCCTGCGGGCTACCCGTAGGTCAAGAACAAGTCAATCCAGATGGTTATCGTGATTTAAAGTACACTATCGCAAGCCTGCTGGATTCAGATCGATACAATGACATAGCCCTGAATTGTCCGCAAATAGATGATTCCATGTTTAGTTGTGAAAATGGACTGTGCAAGACATTTTTGCCCAAATACCATTTTACAGATGGACT
>JAFDKH010000455.1 GCA_019307065.1 Deltaproteobacteria bacterium | reverse complement strand
TGCTCCAAAGGGCATGGTGTGCCTTTCAGCTTATTGTTGCAATTGTGTCTGTTCGACACAAACTTCGTGCCGCCTATTTCAGGTTCAACGACAGAATCTTGATCTCGGTCATGTCCTCTATTGTATAGCGGATACCCTCACGGCCAAGGCCGGAATCTTTCATGCCGCCGTACGGCTGATGATCGGCCCGATACGAGGGAACGTCATTGACCACCACCCCGCCGCAGTTGATATGCGAGAAAGCGTAGAAGACATCTTTGAGCCGGTTGGTGAAGATACCGGCCTGCAAGCCGTATTCGGAATCATTGATTTCATCTACAACTTTCTTGAAGTCTTTGTATTTCTGAATCACGGCCAGCGGCGCAAATGCCTCCTCCGAGCAGACAGCCATCGAACGTTTGACATTGGCAAGCAAAGTCGGCTGCAACATGGCCCCCTTTGCTTTGCCTCCGGTAAGAACTGTGGCGCCTTCATTGACTGCTTCATCTATTAGGGCCATCGTGTTTTCTACGGCCGAAGAATCGACCATCGTGCCCATGTCGGTAGCCGGATCGAGCGGATCACCTAATTTGAGTTGTTTGACTTTGGCGGCAAATAGCCTGATGAATCTGTCATGGATTTTTTCGTGGAGGTATATTCGCTGCACCGAGATGCACGACTGTCCTGCCGAGGTAAAAGCGCCGTACAGCATACGCGTAACAGCCAGATCAATATCGGCATCGTCGGCCACAGCCACACCGGCGTTGCCGCCCAACTCCAGCACTACCGGTTTTTTCCCGGCGTTGTTCTTGATCCACCAGCCAACCTCACCGGAACCGGTGAAAGTAATCAGCTTGACCCGGTCATCCTCGAGAAGCGGCGAAGAGTCACGCGCTGCACCCGGCAAGATCGAAACAGCCCCTTTGGGGTGGTCGGTCTTGTCGATCAATTCCGCCAGCATAAGGGCAATGATCGGCGTGGCCGAGGCCGGTTTGAGAACAATCGTGTTTCCTGCGGCAATAGCAGGACCGATCTTGTGCGCAACAAGGTTTAGTGGAAAGTTAAACGGCGAGATTCCGGCAATTACGCCCATCGGGAAGCGACGCACCAAACCGATACGCTCTTCCGAACCTGCGTTCCAGTCAAGGTCAAGTATATCACCGCCGATACGTTTTGATTCCTCGGCTGAGGCCCGAAAGACACCTACCGAACGCATGACCTCGCCCCGCGAATCTTTGACGGCCTTGCCCAGCTCACGCGACATCATAGTTGCGAACTTGTCGACGTTCTTTTCCAGTCCGTCGGCGATAGCACGTAACGTCTCTTCCCGCTTGTAAGACGGAAGTTCCCGTGTAACGGCGAATGTTTTGTGGGCTATGTCTATCGCCTTCGTGTAATCCTCTTTCGAGGCCGCCGCTACCGTCCCGGTGAGGCTGTTGTTGTACGGGTTGGTAACGCGGATTCTGTTCTTGCTGTCAACCCACTTGCCGCCGAGATACATCTTGAATTTCTTTGCCATGATACGCTCCAAAACCTCTTTAGCTACATCGGACAGACCAGCGACCCCAGCCGCTCGGTCAGTTTTATGTTCTCGCTGTAATCGACCGGACAATCAATAACTACCGGCTTGTTACATTCAAATGCTTTTTTCAGTATCTGCTGGAGATCGTCCCCCTTCTTCACCTTGAATCCGACAGCGCCGAACGACTCGGCCAGTTTGATCCAATCCGGATTGCCGAACCGGGTTCCAAAGGCATGACCATATCGGGCTTTCTGTTTCCATTCGATCAAACCAAAGGTGCCGTCGGTCCAGATCATATTTACCGTCGGTGTTCCCAGACGAACGGCTGTCTCCAGTTCCTGGACATTCATAAGAAAACCGCCATCGCCTGAAATCGACAGAACTTTGCGATCCGGGTAAACAAGTTTGGCGCCTATCCCGCCGGGAAGAGCAATTCCCATTGTCGCCAGCCCGTTTGAGATGAGACAGGTATTGGGAGCGTAGACAAGGTACATGCGCGCAATCCACATCTTGTGAGCACCCACGTCTGAGATG
>JAFDKH010000454.1 GCA_019307065.1 Deltaproteobacteria bacterium | reverse complement strand
GTGACTTCTTTTATAGGCATGAAGCTCCCTAGTTGCGGCCGCATATTTTATTGTTTCTAAAATGTTGTCACCCCCGAATGCCTTAATCGGGGGTCCAGTCTTAGCAAAATTGAGTTCGGCCTGGAGCTCTCCTGGATCCCCGCCTACGCGGGGATGACTGAACTATGGTATTTATCGATAGTCTCCTTCGCGGGCATGACAACCTGTACGATTTCTATTCACTGGCTGCTTTCAGAGATTCTTTGGGGATCTGATCGTCTTGAGCGGCCGGGCATAACTGACGATCGATTATCTCGATCTGACCGGGCTCGACGTGAACTTGCACGATAATCGGCTCGGGATTGCAGGCCGCCTTCAGCCCGATCACGTGCGACCCGGGGGTCACCGAAAGCTTGTAGACCGGCGAGGTCAGGCCGGTATCTTTAAAGTCCAGCCAGATTCGGGCCCAGGGATTAGTATGTATTCTAATTGTTGAACTAGCTGCCTGCTCGTCAAGTGGCTGCCCGGAATCGGCCAGGGCCCTGGACCGGTCGCCTTGCCGATACAACAAGCCTAACGCTTTTTTATGTTGCTTTGCGATCGCACTCCAATCTTGCTTGTCGTTGCCAAGCTCGACCATTTTTTTGGCCAGCATGAACGACCATCTGTGAACCCGCGGGTCGACCGGGTTGATCCGCAGGCATTCGACCAGGTGCGGCCAGGCCTTTTCGGGCTCTTTATCGATCAAGAGCTTGGCCAGATTCAAGTGGGCTTCCAAGTCGAGGGGATTAATCGTCAGGCTGGCGGCAAAGGCATTGCGGGCCTCGGCCTGGCGGTTGATCGCCATCAGGGCCAGGCCGAGTTTGTCGCTCAGCAACCACAAGGCGGCATGCCGCGGACCGGCGCGCTTGACGGCCTTGGAGTATTCGACGACGGCCGCCCTGGTCCGGTTGCGGGCCCGCAACAGCTGGCCGAGATGATAGTTATCCCTGAGCTGAACATTCCTTTTGGCGGCCAGGGCCCGCTCGCCGCGCGTATCTTTACGGCGTTTATTCTTGGTTTCCTCCGCCAAAACCGGGTCACCGGTCAGACTAATCAGGCGCTGGGATTTCATCCAGTTCATCCAGGCCGTGACAAAAGTCTGCTTGTCGAACCCGTAGACATGCTTGATGGCTTCAATATCCGCCTTGCCCTTGCCGAGCTGTTCGAGCATTTCTCGAATTCCCTGATAACCTTTGCGGACATGCCAAAACTTGGCCGCCATGTAAACCTCTGAAAAAGCCAGCTCGGCGGCTTCGGCACTCGGTAAAAGCGCCATCGAGGGATGCATCTGTTCGAAGGTAATCAAGGCCGAAGCTTTTATTGCCTTGGCCAGATTGCTTTGGCGGTGGGGCGCCAGGCCATCCCAATAAAACTCTTCATCCGAACGCCAGCGGCGCTCTTGAAACTTGGCCAGGGCCTCATGAATCCAGATCGGAGTCTGGTTAAGAGTTTTCTGTGAGATGATCATATGCACCAGCTCATGACTGGCAGTATCCAGCCAACCGTAACCTTTCAAGGTAGCCCGCGGAGAAGTAACCATCAGGCGCCCGTATTTGCAGACCGCAATTGTCCCGCTGGTCTTGATTTCTTCGACCGAAAGCCCGGTCAGCTCGCCCAGGCTGGCCGAATCGGGCAGGATCTCCACCAGGATCGGTTGCTGGGGGCGATAGCCGAAATCCTTACCGACTGTTGCGATCGTGCGCTCGACTGTATCGATCAAGTAGGGCACCAGGATCTCTTCGACCCCGGGACGATGAAAAACGACCACTCGCCCGTCCGGGCTTTGAATGCGCACAAAATCTTTTGCCACCCGGCTGGCGTTTTTCACCAGGCTGGCCCGAAAGCTATGCTCCATTTTACCGCCGAAGGCCTTGGCCGCCCGGGCAAACAAATCGGCCGCGGCCTGATGTTCGGCAAAATGAAACTTGACCCAGCCGGCTGCGAGTTGCACGGCCGGCAAATCAGGGTGGGCGTTGAGTAGCTCCTGGGCCAACTCACGGGCTTCGATAAACTGCCAGGC
>JAFDKH010000075.1 GCA_019307065.1 Deltaproteobacteria bacterium | reverse complement strand
AACGTACGAACCACAACGTATTGAAGGACGGATCGATGTGTCAACGTTTTGGTACTGGCTTCGTTTGTGCCAACGTCTTAAATAATGAGAGATCCACTTTGGAACAATTCTACCATTTTGGGGTATGTTAGTTCGTATCTGAAATTATCGGCTGGGTACCTGGCTGGTTACCAGAAATGCAAAATGAGAGTTGCTGGTTTGAACGGTGCTGACTGCGCGGGCCGCTGTTATTCTGGTTTGACGCAGGATCTTAATCAGGGCGACGGCTTGATTGAGTCCGGTGCGCTCATCGGATCGAACTTTGGCGGCAGTTAGTTCGGCCAGACGCATGATCAGGGGTTTGAGCGGATCAACGAATTTACGCTCGGGGAGGGAGTGAATGGTTTGTTCCAGATCGGAAATCGTTAACAAAGAGCCTCCCGCTCGGGCCGGTGATGGGCTTAACACTAGTAATAACAAGAAGATACCAAACAGTACGAATGGAATGATCTTTTTCATGGCATCCTCTCTTTCGTTATGTGATATATTATCCTACATGTAGGACTATGTAGTCAAGTTTCCGACAGGTGATGTCTTCTAAATCCGAGCCGAGAGCCTCACGACGATTGCCTATTGATTTCCTTTTAGCTACAGTAATCACTATTGAAAGGCACAAACGAGCACCAAAGCTATGCGACCGAGACCGGCATTCTTCAGCATTGGATTAATCACACTCATCATTGGTCTGGGTGCCTGCACTAAAAAGACCAAAGATAAATCTGAAAAAAGCCTGTAATACACCAAGTCTCAAACGGCTCCGACCACAGCGGGAATCAGCCAGAGTTTGAGGACGTTTACAAAGAATCCGAAGAAGAACCTTCCCGCTCGCAGACACCAATCCAGCGGGCCGAAACCGACTACTATGCCGGAGCATTCGGCGATGTTATGCTGATCCGATTGTTTTGTGATGCGACTGCCCATTTGAGCGACAAAAACAGGGCATTGACCTACCATCTGGCCCGGGCGATTTTGGCCGGCCGGGATATTACTTTTGACCAGATTCATCGTGACGGGCTCGAAGTTCGTCAGTTGTTCGAAAGCATTCTGAAAAACAATGTTACTGAAGATCCGAATCTGGACGCCGCGATGTCCGATTATTTGAAACATCTTTGGATCAACGGCGCAAATTACAGCAGCCTGACTGGCAAGAAATTTGTGCCCAGCTTTACTTTCCTACAGTTTGAGGGGGCGGCCAACGCTGCTAATGCTACCGGAGCCGAACTCGGTCTGGTCAAGGGCGAGTCACTGGACACCAAACTGGCGCGGCTTAAGAAAGTCATTTTCGATCCCGACTACCAGCCGATCCTGGCCAACCCAAATGTTAAACACGGGCAGGATATATTGAATGCTTCCCTGCTGAATTTGTACCGGGGTGTGAGTATTCGAGATTTGGCTGGTTCAATTCCAGGTTGACCCGACTCGATGACCGACTGGTCGAGGAGATCTACCGAGCAGGCGATAAGCGTCAGAAAATTCCTCGCGGGCTGTACTGTCAAGAGCTGAGCCGATTGATTGGCCGGCTTCATGATGCCCTGACCTGTGCCCGCCGAGCTCAACGCAGGATTTTTACCGACCTGATTGAGTTCTTTCGCACCGGCGATCAGAAAGCTTTCGAGCAGGCCAATCAGAGCATGCTTTCCGAGCAGTTTGACACAGAGTTTTATGTTGGATTCGTTGACACCGGGCTTGATCCCCGAAAAGTAAAAGCCATCTTTTCGGGCGTGGTTGGGAGTCTCGATCGACCGAATACATCCAGAGTGACTTCTCTGGTTCGGCAGGCTCAACATTTCGAGGACGGCATGCCCTGGGCGGCAGAATACAAGAGGAAATGGGGTAGTCTGCCCGTGGCCCTGGCGGTTCAGTTGATAGTTTCGGTACGACGCGACGCTCAAGAACACGGGCCGGGGCTTCGCCTTTTCTCTTCAGATCGACGGGCCGATAGCAGCCCGCAAAAGATTCTGATCTTTTCGAATGTTGTCGAAGCTTATCACCAGGCGATTGGCACGCGAATCGGGCGTGAGTTTGTGGTGCCCAAAATACGAACGGCCGTTATGGAGAACCTCGAGCAAATTTTATTCGTTCGGTCAGCAATCCGGGAAATTTTTGGCCGGGATCTTGGCCAAAAGAGCGTGGTTGCCCTGCGCAAGTTAAGAGGAGTCAAGGACCAAATTGAGGAAATTAAAGCCGAGTTGGTATCACTCTGGCTGCTGGCTGACCCTAAAACAGGCGAAATTGGACTACTTACCGGAAGAGATGCTGTCTTAGCGGCCTTTCAGTATTACGTTGCTGAACTGATTGTATCTCAAATATTGATTGACGATGAGTCGGTTCGCAAATCGACTGTTTTAGCAAAGCGAATATTGGCAAGGTATCTCGTTGAAAAAGCCAAGGTAGTTCAGTTTACCGAGATCGAAGGCAAGCTATATCCTCAAATAACCGATTTAATTGAATTCAAGAAAACTCTGGCGGACCTGTTGGCAAAAACTCAAAAGATTTTAGCAAACGGCGACCGCCGCACGGCTCTGCGACTCGTCAGAAAATACTCGAAACCCGCCCAATGGCCTGGCCTGGAGGAAATCATCAGGCGCGCAAAAGTCGCCGGTCTTAAAAAGCGACATGTCTACGTTATGCCCAAGCTCAAGCCGCACTTCAACCCTTTGGGCAAGGTAATCAACGTATCGATATCCTATGAAGAAACATTTGAACAACAGATGATGCGTTATCGCCCCTATTGAACAATCTTTTCCTTCAAATCCTTGCAGTTAGGACAGGTGGCGGGTATAATTCGCCGCGATGACTACCTATTCCTTTCGTGCATCAAGATTTACTTTGGGTGTCAAACTGTCTCTGTTTGTGGCCGCCTTGGTTCTGGCTGTTAGTGCTTCAATGGCCTACTTTTTGGTTATCCGTACCGCGGCTCTTCAGCGAATTACTATGGAAAACCGTTTCAAGTCGCTGGCAACTATTATTGCCAGTATGCGCGGGCATGGCTACGGCGGCAGACAGTACGACCCGATGTTGGTCAAGATGTTCGTGGAGTTTGGCGTAAAACTGGGCACCAATCTCTGTTTTGCGACATTTGCCGGTTCGTCCGGGGAAATCGAAAGCGGTAGCCTGAATCACGAGTTATTGGCCGAAGCGGCCCCCGATTTAGCCGCCTCGCTTAAAAACTTGTCAGATGAAGAGAAGATTAGCCGGGTTGCACAATGGCGCTGGGCTGACGAATCGGTCAGGACCTTCAAGATCAGCCTCGAGGGTAAGGATGGAAAAGTGCTGGGTACTGCTACTTTAGGGTTTTCGACAATGGAGACCGAGCGCCAACTGAGTAGCTCACTGTTTGCAAACCTGATTGTAACCGGAGTGGCTTTCCTGCTTGGTTTGGGCGCCTCATTGTTGCTGGCAAGAAATTTTTCGAGGCCAATTCGCCAAATTGCGTCAGCCATGCATGATGTTTCGGAAGGCAGCCTGAACCAGACCCTGGCGATAAACAGTCGCGATGAAATCGGTGTCCTGGCTGAGTCTTTCAATTTCATGATCAAAGGGCTACGCGAAAGAGAACGCATTCGCAGCACTTTTGCCCGTTATGTTTCGGATCAGGTTGCCGAGCGAATACTAAAAGAAGAGGATGACCTCGGTCTGACCGGTGAGTTGAAGCGAGTAACGGTAATTTTCTTGGATATCCGCGGATTTACGACTTTGACTGAATATCTACACCCGCGGGAAGTAGTCGCCTTGCTCAACGATTATTTCGAGATTGTAATCGAAATAATTTTTCGTTACGAAGGTACAATCAACAAGTTTATCGGCGACTCGATAATGGCTATCTATGGAGCCCCTCAAAGTATTGATTTTCCGGAAGTTCGTGGCATCATTACAGCAGTGGAGATCCAAAAATTAGTTGGCGAGTTTAACTGGAAAAGGATGCAGGAAGGCAAACCGGTGGTTAATTTTGGTATTGGTATCCATAGTGGAGAAGCTATTGCCGGCAATATTGGTTCGGCCCGGCGGATGGAGTATACAGTCATCGGTCGAGACGTCAATCTGGCCCAGCGTATCGAATCGGCAACCAGGGAAGGTCAGGTACTGATAAGTGAGGCTACCTATCGCAAAGCTGCCGAGTACATCGAAGCTCAGCAAAAGGATGCAGTGTTTATGAAGGGAATTTTGGAACCAATTCCACTTTATGAAGTTACAAGAATGAAAATCGCGTCGATCGAAGATCTCAGAGCTCAAGTTTCAAAAGCTCGGGGGAGTTTATCATGAGGTGTTTATTATCTTGTCTGACGGCCATCTTGTTTGTTTGTGGTTTTAGCAGTGGTTGCGAGGACAAAGCCAAAAAAGGCAAACAAGAAGAGCTGACAATTGTTGTTGAAGCAGATCGTACGCAGATTGCCGAGGAAGAAAGAGCTTTAAAGAACAAGCTGACTGAATTCGAGCAGGCCCGCGAGCAACTCCGCAAAGAAAAGGCCGATTTGATGAGCTCTAAAACACAGCTCAAAGGGCACGATAAAGCTCAAGTAAATCGGCTAGCCGAACTGGAACGAAAGTTGTGGAAGAAAGAACGCGAGATGTGGTCGCGAGAAAGTACCCTTGAATCTGAGCGCAAGAATCTGGCCGATCAGAAGGATGAAATATTGGGTCGCGCATCAGGGGGTAGCGGCGGCTCGAAGCCGGCGAATATGGCGCAAAGAGAGGGTCGTCTGGCAAGCCGGGAAAAATCGCTTGCCTCGCGAGAAACAGATCTTTCAAAACGAGAGAAAGAAATTGCCATTAGAGAAGCTGAACTTGCCAAGCGAGAAGCGGCCTTCTTGAAACTCAAAACCAACCTGGCATCATATCGAGCACCGACGATGTCTGCCTCCCGGGGCCATGGCCCTACAGTCAGCCGCAGAAAGGCCGAAAAGGTTTATAAAGCAACTCTGGCGAGGATGAGAAAGCGGGGCATTCTACTGAGCGATCTTCCGCTGGAAAGCTTCAGCTTAAATAAAGAAATCCGCCAGGCAAAAAAGGAAGGTGACTATAGCCGGATGATGGATTCGATTGAGCAACTCAAGGCGATGATCACTGGTACCAAAGTTGATGCAGAATTCATCGACAGAAAATTTCAGCGGTTGGCACAGCTTACAAATGAGAAGCGGCCTAAGGGTAAAGACAAGCAAACTGTCAGCTCCTTATTGCGAAAAGCAACTCAGTTATACGGAGATGGAAAGTTTATCCTGGCTAATCGTGAGCTGAACAGGATCTTTGGGTTGTTGGCAAAATAGACTAATCTTTTTTTCTGAGATAGCTGGAGGAAGACGCAAAAATGAACAGATCTGCTGCAATTTTACTCTTGGTTGTCGCTTTGTTGTTAATGACATTAGGAACATATTTTATTTTGTTTCCTCGCATGGCCGATGTCAATCTGGGCGAAGCAAATAAGAGTCTGGTTGGCGCAAGCAGGCTACTTCAGGAAATGGATATGTCCGATCAAGGAGAGCTGGTCTGGAAAATGACCAGCCTTGCCGAGCGGCAATCTCTGAGAAACTTGCTAAAGGAAAGGCAAACGGCGTCCAGGCAAGCCTGGTTGAACAAGCTGCGGGCCGAGGTAGCCGGTCTGGCCACCGCCGTCAGAAATGTCGCTCCGGTCAAGGATTTCTTTGTGCTGGATGAAAAAGGTGTTGGATTGGTGCGCAACATTGATCTGCACTGGACTGGCAAACCGGCAACCAACGATAGCCGCACTAGTGATGCAATTCGGGCTGCCGGCCAGGGCAAGCGATCGGCCCTGATTGCCCTGGAAAACAACAATCTGGTCAGGGCGGTTGTAGTGCCGGTATTTCTGAATGAGCGAGTTCATGCGATTCTATACGCTTCGTTCCCGCTCAATGATGTTTTGGCCAAAGCCCGCTCTAGTGAGCTGAACCTGGATGTCGAGTTTGCTTATGTTTCGGCCGGGGGGATTTCTTCAGGCGCTTTGTCTGACAAGGCGGCCGCGGCCGTAAAAGATTTCCTGGCAATCAACGAAAGCCAGAAGGATAAGCTATTTTCCGGCCAGGGAATTGCTCCGACAACGATTCAAAGCCAGTCTACCCAATGGCTGGTGGCTGCTTATCCAATGACGGTCAAGGGCGGCAAGGGTGTTTGCGGAATTGTTGTCGTTAGAGCGGTGGATGTTCTCCAAAAGCCTTTTGGTGAGCTTGCGCTCTGGTTGTTTATATTGGGCGGTGGGTGTCTGGTCTTGCTAATTGTCGTTATTGCCATTTTCGGCGGGGGCATTGCAAGAGGTTTGAAACAGTTGGAGCAAGACGCTCTCGAGATTTCGCACGGTGAGCACCAGCGCAAGTTCAAAGTAGAGGGCCCGGCTTCCATTCGAGCAATCGCCGAACTGCTAAACCAGATTAGAGCTGAATCACCAGGGTTGGCCGATGCCGGCGATGCTGACGCTGAAAAAGTTCAAGAATCTGCAGTTGCGCAAGAAGGAGAGTCACTGGATGTAGAGGGCAAGAAGGAATCCACTGCCGAGATAATTGCTGCGGCCAGCCAAGTGGAGGAGCAAGACGCGGCCGAGTTTGAAAAAGAGGTTGCCGAGTTGACAGATTCATTGGGGCCCGAAGAGTTAACCGAAGAAGAGGCTGTCGAAGAAGAGGCTGTCGAAGAAGAGGCTGTCGAAGAAGAGGCTGTCGAAGAAGAAGCTGTCGAAGAAGAAGCTGTCGAAGAAGAAGCTGTCGAAGAAGAAGCAGGTGAAACGACTAGTCAACCTGCCCAGATGCCGATTCGTGAAGTTATTGACGAGTCTGTCGAACAAGACACCCAGACAAGCGACCCGGTTGATACCGAGATAGCTGAAGCAGTCGAATCGCTTCAGGAGTCCACTTCAGAACCAGTTGAAGACGATCCTTTCCTCAATACCTACAATGAGTTCGTCAAGGCAAAGGAAAGCATCGGCGAGAAGGTCGAGAAGTTGAACTTCGACCGATTCGTAAAAAAGTTAAAGAAACAAGAAGAAATTCTTGTAGCTAAACACGGCTGTCAGTCGGTTCGATTTCAGGTAGTGGTTCGAGATAACCAGGTTAGTCTGCGGCCGCGGATAATCAAGTAGACCCTGAAGGAAAGAAAATGAGAAAAAAAATACAGAATGCCTTTGCGTTGTTTGCTGCTTTGTTGATCTGCAATTGTCTTCCGCCGTCAGACCAGAATTCGCCGGCAGACAAAGCCGCTGATAATTCGTCTGGTGACATTTTTTCCACCAAAGAAATGACTTCTGCACTTCTGGAAATCGAGGCAGCTATGGGCGCTGGACAGATTGAGCCCCTGTTGGCGCGCTATGAAAAGGTGTACAAGGCCGATCCGCGACAGCCTTTCAATCGTTTCCTGTGGGCTTTCTCACTCGAGGATCGCAATGAAGCCTGGGCCGAGTTGACCAAGATCACCAAAATGAAAGACAAGTTCTATTGGGCATTTCTCGGAATGGGCATTATCTTGGACGGTTGGAAGGTAGACGATCAGGCTGAGATTAACTTCAACAAGGCAATCAAGCTTGGCCCGAAAATTGCGATTGGTTTTGGAAGAATCGGCAAGTTGTTCCTGCGTAAGGGCGACTATGAAAAAGCCTTGAGCAATTTACAGCAGGCAGTTGACCTGGGTCCCGATCAGCCCGCTTACCGGCTCAATCTGGCGCGGGCACTTGAGAGATCCTCGAAAATCAAAGAAGCAATCAGTAGCTATCAAGAGATCATCGCAAAAAATCCTGAACTTTTCACGGCGCATGATGAGCTGGCTCAATTGCTGGCCAAGAGTGGTGATAAGGAAGCTGCGATTGTGTCCTATATCAAGGCAGCCGAACTGGATCAAAAATCTTATAGTGTCAGATTTGCCCTGGCGGGTTTGCAAAACGAACTCGGTCGTGGGGACGAGGCGCTGGTCACCTGTAAAGCGGCTTGTCAATTGAAACCCAAGAAGATTGAATGTTGGCAGGCACTTTTCGAGTGCGCTGCGAAACTGACCATGCAAGATGTGCAAGTCGAAGCCTACGAAAACATTCTGGCAGTCGACAAACAGCACCTACAGGCAAACAAGTTTTTGGCCCCCATATACCTTGCATCTGGTGAGATTGAGAAAGCCTTGCCGGCCTTTCTGGTGGTTCTGTCCAAAGAAAAAGATAACCTGGCGGTTTTGGGCGGGTTGACAACTATCTACGAACAGGGTGGCGAGTTCTCAAAAGCTTTAGAGTTTGCCGCCCGGGTTCTAGACAAGGATGCCAAGAATACCAGTGCCAAGGCCATCCAGGACGGACTCTTTGAAAAGTTTCATATTAAAAAAGAGCGAATCACCGCAAAGAGTCCCGATAAGGTCTTTGCCAAAAATCGCTGGCAGATCGCCAAGGTTTACAAGCTTCGCCTGAAGGAAAAGCCGGGCATGCGCGGTGATATGCTTGTCAAAGTAACCGTTGCCGATGACGGCAGCGTAACCGACGCGACCTTGGCCAAGAATACTCTTGGTGACCAGATTATCGATCTGTGCGCGTTATGGAATTTGCGCCGTTCGACTTTTCCGGCAGGCTTCGGGGCAACCTATGATTTTGAGCTGACTCTGAAACCTGGTGGTTGACCTGTGACCCGGGCGTCTGTCCAGACCGGCCTGGATATTCTCTGTACAAGTGGTTTTAGCCTGCTGAAAAACAAACGTGTTGGCTTGTTGTGTCATCCAGCTTCGGTAGATTCGAAGCTCATGCATATAATCGACCTTGTCCTGCAAGCCGGATTGGATCTGCGTCTGTTGATCGGGCCGGAGCACGGTATTCATGGCACAGCCCAGGATATGGAAGCCGTCGAGCATTCTACAATTCGACCGGAAGCTATAAAAGTCGTCAGCTTGTATGGAGACTGCCTTGATGACCTGAAGCCCAAGCCGGATGACCTGGAAGAGATAGACGTGTTGGTCGTCGATCTCCAGGATATCGGTTGCCGCTACTACACCTATGCCGCCACATTACTGTATTGCCTTCAAGCTTGCGCTCAGGCTTCAGTTGCCGCGCTTGTGCTGGATCGGCCGAATCCGATCAATGGGATCTCTTACGAAGGTCCGCTGCTAGAAGACGAGCTACATTCCTTTGTCGGTGAATTTCCGGTTCCGGTCAGGCATGGCTTGACTATCGGGGAACTGGCCGGCCTGGCAAGAACCACTATACAAAATCTCGATTTGACCGTCGTTCGAATGAAGGGCTGGCAGCGCAGTATGTGGTTCGATCAAACCGGTTTGGCATGGGTGCTGCCTTCTCCAAACATGCCCACGCTTGACACCGCAACTGTGTATCCCGGGTCTTGTCTGATAGAAGCCACAAATTTGTCTGAGGGGCGGGGAACTACCCGGCCGTTCGAATTGGTCGGAGCCCCCTGGCTTGACTCGAACGACCTGGTTTTGCGATTGAGGAAGACGGCCCAAGCTGGAGTCGAGTTTCGGCCGGTTACTTTCAGGCCTGCTTTTCAAAAGCATGCCGGGGCAGTCTGTAACGGTCTTCAGCTCCACGTAGTCGATCGACAGGTATATTCGCCCTTTATAGTCGGGCTGGCTGTCTTGCAAGCAGCCAAGCAGCAAGTCCCAGAGCATTTTGCCTTCAGAACTAAAGCGTATGAGTTTGTATCAGATCGACCCGCTATTGATTTACTGACCGGGACAAAAGACGTGCGCAGAGCTCTCGACAGCGATGCTGACTTAGAAAGCCTGATTGGACAGTGGCGGACAGGGCTGGCATCATATGCAAAGTGGCGCCGCGAGTTTCTGCTGTATCCGGAGGATGACGAATGAGAGTGGCTTTATTGGGAGGTTCATTCAATCCGCCCCACCTGGCTCATCAAATGGCCTGTTTGTATTTACTCGAAGGCCGCGGCTTCGAGCGAGTCTGGTTGATGCCGTGTTTTTTGCATGCTTTTGACAAGCAGCTTGTGTCTTTTGAACACCGGGTTGCCATGTGTGCCTTACTCTCGCGACCGTTCGGGGGCCGGGTGGTCGTCAGCGAAGTCGAACAGAACCTGGCCGGCGACAAGCCCAATCGAACGATCGATACCATGCAGTATCTCGATGCCCATCATGCCGAACTAGAGTTCACTTTGGTAATCGGCACGGATATCCTGGATGAAGTTTCAAAATGGAAAGACTTCGACAAACTCAAACAAAAGTATCCTATCCTGGTTCTCAAGCGCACCGGCTTTGAGCCGTCCACCAACGATTGGGACATTTCCGAACTCGCATTTCCGCAGATATCTTCAAGCTCGATAAGAGAGCGATTAGGCCAGGGAGAACAGCTTTCCGGCCTGGTGCCCGCCACGGTGGCCGGCTATATCCGTCAAAATTCGCTATACAGATAAACACTAATGCAACATTAAGGGTTCATTTGTGACAAAATGAGCAAAGAAGACTCTGAAAGGAGGTTTTCATGACCCGTGCTTTCTATTATTCAGGCTGCTTCGCTTTCGCGCTGTTGGCTGTTTCCGTCTACGGTGCCCCGGTCTCGGCCGCGATCGTCAAGGGGCCCTACCTCGAAAACGTCGGGCCCGACCGCATCACCGTCAGCTGGGAGTCGGATCGGACGACCGACGGCCGCCTGCGCTACGGTCTTGGAGACCTCTCGCAAGAAGTCGCTGTTTTGGAAGGCACCGGCCGGCAGTCGATCACCTTGACCGGCCTGCAAGCCGGCAAGACCTACTTCTATCGCCTCGAACTCTACGATGGAGCCTTTAGCCCGACGCTGACCTTCTCGACAGCCCCAGCCGGGCCCGAGCCCTTCCACTTTCTCGTCGTCGGCGACACACGAACGGATCATCCAATGCACCGCGAGGTCGTCGGCCTGATTGGGGACCGGGCGCCGGACTTTTACGTCAACACCGGAGACATTGTCGAGGACGGAGACGATAGCGACATGTGGCAGATCTTCTTCGACATCGAGCACGCGCCCATGTCGCAGATGGTCATGTGGCCGGTCATGGGCAACCACGATCATCGCACGAACACGCTCTACGACACCTTCTTTCAGGTGGACTCCGACTCGGGCACCTCGCGCTACTATAGCTTCGACTACTCGAATTGCCACTTCGTTGTGCTCTGCTCTGACGAAGACTTTTCACCCACGAGCGCCCAGTACCAGTGGATCGACAACGATCTGTCCGCGGCGCGGTCCAACCCGGCCGTCGAGCACATTTTCGTCTTTTACCACCGGCCGCCGTTCTCGTCGGGATGGCACGGAAGCGAGGATATGCTCATGGCCGAGTATCTCCATCCACTTGTTATGAAACACGGCGTAGAAATCGTTTTCAACGGTCACGATCACGACTACGAGCGTAGCACTGTAGACGGTATCTTCTACATCGTCACCGGCGGCGGCGGCGCTCCCTATCCCCCGTTGTTCGAAGAGGATCAGCCGCCGCTGCCCGATCAAAACCCCCACCGGCAGGTTTTCTTCGGCGTCTTCCACGTCGTCGACTGCGCCGTTGCTGGCGAGGAAGTCCGCTGCGAGATGATTGACCTGACCCGCACCGTCCGTGACACCTTCGGCGTCAACCTGGTCGAAAATCCCGAAAATCAGCAACCCCAATGCGAGCCATGCGAAAGCGGCTGCACCTCGGCCGGCCGGGCCGGATCGCTTCTGATGTTTTTCATCCTGGCCGGGGCGATATGGTGGCGCCGGAAAACCTATGGTGTCGGAGGGTCTCATATCTCATTTTCTTGAGTACGTATTGGTAATCCAGAGAAATCCGCATTTGTAATATGAGACCTCTAAAAATGAGACCCTCCGACCCCATCCAATAAAAGCCTAAAAACAACCTTGCTTTTGTCCATAAAATGGATATAATAAAGCTTGTATTTGACCAAATAGAGTCAGATGGAGTAATCATGTATAGAACTGCCCTGGCATACCTCAGTGATTGGACTAAACGTTTTAGTCGTAAGCCCCTGATTATACGGGGAGCTCGTCAGGTAGGGAAATCATATTTGGTCCGTATGCTGTCTGATGCCAATTTTGACAACCTACTTGAAATCAACCTTGAAACCGATACCAGCGCCCCTGAATTGTTTGTTTCCAAGGATCCAGACACCATTGTCAATCTTCTGGAGGCCAGGTATGGTCAAGTGATCGTTCCAGGCAAGACCTTGCTGTTTCTAGATGAGATCCAAGCTACTCCCGAGCTGTTTGCCGGTTTACGCTACTTTCATGAGAAGATGCCGGAATTGCACGTAATTACGGCAGGATCCTTGCTGGATTTCATGCTTGCCGATCACAACTTTTCCATGCCAGTGGGCAGAATCGAGTATCTCTACCTGGGACCAATGACTTTCGAGGAATTCCTGCTAGCTGCCGGAAGAGAAAGCCTGCTGGATACACTACGAGATTTCTCCTTTCCTGGTGACATTTCGCGGCCGATCCACGATGAACTGATGCGCTTGACCCGCCAGTTTACACTCGTTGGAGGGATGCCGGCCGCAGTGGAGGCTTTTCTTGACTCAGGAAACTTTCTCGAAAGTGCCGCGGTGCAACAATCCATCCTCACGACCTATCGCGACGATTTTAATAAGTACACACGAAAAGTGGATCAGCATAGGATTGAAAAAGTTTTCAAAAAGATCCCCATGCTGATTGGCTCAAAGTTTATCTACAGCCGTGTCGATAAAGAGGATCGGTCACGAGAGTTGAGCCGCGCATTCGATCTGCTATGTCGGGCCTGGGTGGCCCACCGGGTAAGGCATTCTTCGGCCAACGGTGTACCCCTCGATGCCGAAGCTAGTGATCGGGTTTTCAAAGTTTTGTTCATGGATGTGGGACTTATGTGTCGCGCACTGGGACTCCACCTAGCAGACATTGAAATAGTCGACGATCTGATGCTGGTAAACTCAGGCGTGGTCTGTGAACAACTTATTGGTCAGCATTTGCTTTTTGGAGGCGAGGTCTTTGTGGAACCATCCTTACACTGTTGGATTAGGCAGAAGTCCCAATCAAACGCCGAAGTTGACTACGTCATTGCCCTTGGAGACAAGATAATTCCGGTGGAGGTCAAGTCAGGTAAAACCGGTAGACTAAAAAGCTTACACGTTTTTCTTGGGCGTAAAAAGCGTCATTTTGCCGTAAGATTCAACAGTGATCTACCTTCTTTGCTCAATGCCGAGACCAGCATAGCAGGAGAAGAGAAACGACCTTTTCATCTGATGTCACTCCCCTTGTATATGGTGACTCAAGCCAAGCGTCTTTGCCGGGAATATCTGACAAAAGAGCAATGAGTGGCAGAACCTATGGGGTCGAGACCCTCCGACCCCGATGATTAGTTCACGTCGACATTCAGGATAAAGTCGCCGACTGCGGCCAGCGACCAGGAATCGACAATAATGTAGTAGGTCCCGCCGGCCCCGGTTGGAACCGTGTAACTGAATTGCTCGGGATCGGCGGGTTCGATTACCGTATCGGCCCCGGCCATACAGCCGCAAGCCGGGCAATCGCAATTGTCCACCAGGTATACCGCGTTGTCGAACCAGGTGCCCGCAGGTGTGTCGAGTTCTACGTTGATCATCTCGCCTTCGGCCAGGTCGATTGAGTAAAAGACATCCGGGCCAATCGGCGGATATTGAGGATCGGTGCAGAGCACATCTTGGCCGACTGTGTTGGTGGCGCCCCAGTTGGAGCCTTCAATCGAAGCGCTGCCCTGGTCGAGAACAATCGGGCTGGCTGTCTGACAAGTATCGTTGGCTGGTGGAGACGGTACCGAGATGTCCAGTTCGAAAGTGCCCGGACTCTGGCTGGAGCCTACGTCGCGCACCAGGATCACGCTTACATAGTCATAGCGCGACAGGAACTTGGTCTGAGTCGATTCACCGGCGCTTTCGGCCGTCGCCAGGGCTACCCGGCCGAGTTGGAGCGACTCGGGGTCGGAGGCCCAGTAATAGGGCGTGAAGAACCCGTCACCTTCGACACTTCCAAATGTCAACACCCAGACTTCCGGTTGGAAGTCAGGACCGGCCGGAGTTACCGTGATGTCCATCGCCTGGCCTGTACTGGCGGCGAAGAAAAAGACCGCCGTGCCAGTGTTCGTGTCCAGAACTTGTTGTTCAAGGGTTGTCGAGCCCGAAGAGATTGCGCCGACCACAGTTGAGTCCTGGGCGTAGAAATCAGTGTCATAGGTCGCCCCGGCCGGGCTGTCGACCGCGTCGGAATCCCATACCAGATGGAAATAATGTCCGTCGGCCGGAATAAAAGCCATCAAGGGGCTCAGCGACGGGAAGTTCGAATCGGTGGCGTCTACAATCGGCCCCATGAAATCGATGAAGGTCGAGTAGATCTGCTCGTTGGGGGTTGCCCACCAGGAGCCGGATGTACTGAAATTAGTGAAGAACACCATTTGCCCGGCAGTGGCTTCAAAGTGTTCGATCGCGGCGTCTGGAAAACCGTAGGTCGGCATATCGAAAACTTCAAGATCGGTGTAGCTGTTGCCGCTTTCAAGAAGTGGTGTCGGCAGAATTGTGAAATCGACGCTATAGCCTGTCTCGACTCCGTCGGCTTCGCTGATTTGCATAAAAAGTTTGCCGGCTTGATCAAAGTAATGGAATGCGCTCTCACTAATGCCGCCCGTGCCGGAGTCTACAACCCCAAGTAAATCGAGTTGGCCGTTAAGAAGATCTAAAGCCAGGTCGGCAGTGCTTTCGGCCGGCGGGGAAACTTCGAACATGAAGAAATCACCCTCGGTCAGATCCCACATCAATAAATCGTCTTCGTCGGCCGGCAATTCACCATCTACTGGTGATGATTGTCCGGTCAGGTCGTCGACGGCGCGCAGCCCGATATCGAGCGCGTATTGCCGGTTGGGGCCCAGGATCAAGAGGTAGTCGAGAACCAGGACATAGTCGCCGGCGCTTTGAGCAAGATAAAGCAGGTCGAGATCTTCACCCGTGGCAGTGTTGGTAATCTCTTTGACTAGAGTGCCGTCGGGGCCGAAGAGCATTGCAATCGGCATGACTTCGTTTGAGATACCAACGTTTGGCTGAGCCGCTGTGTGAGCCAATAAAATATCGTCGGCCAGCAGACTCGGTAAGCTGAAGAACTGCAGGCTGCCGTCATTGAAAGTGCCGATGTTTGAGTAGGGAAAGCCCGAAATGTCGGTAGCCGTCGGGACCGCGCGGTGTTCGAGGGTGACGAAATAAGTGAAATCATCTCCACCGACCGGGAAGCCTCCCAGCCCGAAGATGTCATTTACCAAATTGTTGTAGTCGGTGATCAGAATGAAATACAGGCCGTTGTCAGGCAGGTAGACATCCCGGGACGCGACTGCCCCGTGGCGATTGAGAGCGTATCTTTGGTAAGTAATATTCCAACTCTCCTCATCGATACCTAAAATCCAGATAGCCGGCAGACAGGCGCTTTCGGAAGTCGCTTCAATATGCAAATAAGTACCGGCCAGGCTTTCTTCACCGTCGGGAACCAGGATAAAGGCATCCCAGTCGGCGTCGGGAACATTATCACCGTCGAGATCGGTCGGCATCGAGATTGTGCCGCCTAGAGTTACGTTGTCGCCCTCGGCCGGTAGATTGACCAGCGTGGCAGTCCAGCCAGGGAAAAAGATGTCGTTATTCTCTTCGCCTTCAACGATGTCCGGTTCTCCGAGCGTATCGGCGACGCATTCTCCGCCCTCGGCATGGGTACCGGGACCGCAGATTACATCCGGGACACAGACATCGCCTTCGAGGTGTGTTCCGGTGGCGCAATCATCGATAATCGGCTCGCACTCATTGGTATTTTCGTTGAAAGAAGTGCCTTGAGCGCAATCAGGAATTGGCTGGCAAGCGGCACCATTCCAGAATTCTTCGCCGTCGATACATTCTGGAACACATTCACCGTTGACCAACTCGGTACCGTCGGCGCATTCGGTGATATCCGGTTCGCACTCGCCGGTCAGTGGATTCAGGCTTGTGCCTTCAGCGCATCCAATAACAGGCCTACAGGTTGTTTCTGTGGCATCCCAATACTCACCCGCTTTGCAGAGCGGAACGCATCTATCGCCTTCTTTGGTTGTTCCCAGACCACACTGGGTTTCTCCACAGGCCTGGAATATGAGGGCTCCCAGGATGACAAACGTGCATGTCAGTGTCGTTGACAGCAACCGATTCATTTCTTCCTCCTTTTTATCTGAACCTGCGATATCCTACTTGTGTCTACAATGTGCGGGGATTCATGACTGTTGCATGCATGTTTGGACGTGTCAACCCCAAATACATTTGCAGCATATGCTGCAAAACCCGGTATTAATTCACAGAAAATACTTTTGTAACCCGGATCAGGTTAATTGGGTGGTACAACATGCCCCGGATTTTCAGTTGGCCTGAAAGTATCTGTTTTATCATCGCCCGGCCGTCTTTATCGAAAGGATCCGGTAGGCCGCCTCTCAAGGGAACCGTCGATAAGCTCAGAATGACTTCGGAATCAGCAATGATGCTGAGGTCTGGATTGCCGACGATGCCGTCATAGACCATACAACTGCCATGGTTGAAAAACATGGTCAATTTGACCTCGGCATCCTTGGCAGTGATCGCCAGAACACAGCTTAGTCTTCTGAACTGATTGGCTTTTTCCGGGTTCTGCTCCATATTTTGAGTAAGCAGATCGGCCAGCATTACAGCCATCCCGTTTTCGGTTGCTTTTTCATCCAGGATGATAGCTGGTTTAGGCACGGGTGCTCCCTTCACAAGACTTTGCGCAATAGGCCGATGATTTCTTCCGGTTCGAAAACTGGCTTGGGGCTGTAGATGATTGTGCCATCAGTCATGGCCATGTCGGCAATCTCAGCCAGGTTTTCTTCACTAACCCCGTAGTCCGACAAGCGATCAGTCAGGCCAATCTCTTTAACCAGCTGCTCGACGCGATCGGCAGCTTTTTCTGCGGCTTGGGCGTCACTCAGGCCACTCGTAGAAATTCCCATCGCCTGGGCGGCAATCGCAAGACGATCAGCAGAAACATCTGAGAAAAAGCGCATTGTATTCGCCAGGAACATGGCATTGGCCGTGCCGTGATGGATGCCGAACTTGGCCCCTACAGTATGAGCCATGGCGTGGTTCAAGCTGGCCATCGCGTTCGAAAACGCAGAACCGGCCATGGCCGACGCTATCAGCATCTGGCCGCGGGCCACTAAGTCGTCGGGTTTCTCAATGCAGCCGGGCAGGTATTTGGCAATCAGTCGGATGGCCTCCGTGGCGCAGGCGTCGGACATCGGATTGCCCAGGGTCGAGAACAGGCCTTCTATTGCGTGACTGAGGGCGTCCATTCCGGTGGCGGCAGTCAATTTGGCCGGCAGGCCAACCGTCAGGGTCGGATCGAGGATTGCCAGGTTTGGGTGCAGGAAGTAGCTGCCGATAAAAGTTTTCTGCCCACGCTCGGGATCTTTGACCACCAGAACCATGGTCATTTCTGAGCCGGTCCCGGCCGTGGTTGGAATTGCTATGTGGGGAGTCAGGGGGCGGGCTAGAGCATGATAGCCTTCATGATCGAGCACCTTACCGCCCTCGGTCAAGACGACCGCCATTCCTTTAGCCGAATCGATCGCGCTACCGCCGCCCAAAGAGACCAGCGCGTCGGCATTTACCGATTTCGCATAAGCTGCGCCTTCGTCAATCGAAGCCGCGGTTGGATCGGGGATCACACCGGTGAAAGCACCCGCGAAACGCGGACCCAGGGTTTTCTTGGCTCGTTCGAGTAGATCGGTCTTCTCGGCCAGAAAACTGTCAGTCACCACTACGGCTTTGCTCAGGCCCATTTCGTTGAGGGCCGAACCAAGGTCGTTGATCGTGTTGGCGCCGTACATCACCTTATGCGTGTGAGCAAATACGAAATTCAAATCTGCATCGTAGCTCATGTGATTCTCCGGCTGAGACTACTCGTCAATGAAACGAGTATCTACATCCGATGTGCAATTGACGAGTTCCTGAGCAGCTTTGACGAAACGAACTATGATCGGCAGGTTGCCTTTGAGTTTTAACTTGCCCTGCATCATGCCCTTGATCGGGTCGAGTTCTTTGCGCATGACTTGTTTCCATTGAGCATAGTTGCCAATGATACAGAAAGGTTGTTTTTGAGCTTCTTCGAGGTTGGACAACCAGGCCTTGCGGCAAACACCCTCGTGGAGATCGAGGATGAAGGCCGTGTCTTCTTCCAGACCAATGGCCGGGTCGGCCGAAACTACCAGGGCGATAGCCCCGTGGGTCCAGGTTTTTCCAGCTTCTGTGTAGGCTGTCGAAGCGTTGATAGCTTCCTTATATGCCGCGGTCCATTCTTCACTTGGGAAATCGATGGCCATAAGTTCCTCCATTGAAATGGTCTGAGATTTGACGCTTAGTGTCAAAGCGAATGGGACATTGTTTCCGCAGGCAGGCTATCTTGTCAAGACTTACCTAAAGTCTCGAGGATTGTTGCCGCCCGCCCGAGAAAAATAGAAAAAAAGTCGTTAATCATAGAAATGCCGAGTATTTGCAGGTTTTTGAATTGGCAATTGACAATCCACCGGGAGTTGAACCTAGTATAGGCCTAGTCTGTAAACTATGAGAGGTGGAATATGAATCGATGTTTCCGATGGGGTTTTATCCTATGCGTAGTTTATCTGGCCGGCTGTTCACCCAAGAGCAGGGATGCTTGCACCAGCGACGATCAATGTCCGGCGCTGGAAGCTTGTATCCAGGGGATTTGCACAGCGGTTGAGTGCAAACAAGACTCGGATTGTCCAGCTTCCGAACAGTGCCTGGAATATGAATGCAGCTTAGGCCAGGCTTGCACCGTTGATCGAGAATGCCCGATCGGCTCGATTTGTGTCAGCGAAGTTTGTACAGTCGGCTGCCGCGAAGATCAAGATTGCCCGACCGGCCTGGTCTGCATTCCTGGAATGTCTGACAACGGGGCCTGCGTAGAGTGTCGCAGCGCCGGCGATTGCCCCGCTGGTATGAGTTGCGTTGGCAACGTCTGCCGCGCGCCCTGCACTCAAGATTCAGATTGTCCCGATGGATACTGTGATCTGGTAAGCCAGGTTTGTGTCGAGTGTCTTCAGGACCGGCAGTGTGAAAACGATCAGATCTGCGAAAATGGAAACTGCCAAATCGGTTGCCGCACGGGCGACGACTGTCTGAGCGGTCAATGTGATCCGGTCAGTCTGACCTGCATCGACACGACTTGTTCATCCAAGGACGATTGCGAATTGGGCCAACTGTGCATCGCGGGCAACTGCCTGGCCGGTTGTGAAAGCGATCGGGACTGTGACAACGCCTACTGCGCCCCTGATCAAGGCGAGCACGGTCTGTGCGTTGATTGCACCGAAGACGATCATTGTCTGGTTGGTCAAAAATGTATCGAATTTGAATGCCGAGAGTACTGTGAGAACCAGGGCGATTGTACAGTCGGCTATTGCGACACCGCTTCCCACAGCTGCGTCGATTGCCTGCAGGACGCGCACTGCGATTTGGGATTTATTTGCGTAGATCTTAGCTGTACTGCCGGTTGTCGCAATGACCAAGGTTGCCCGGTCGACCAGATTTGCGAAGATGATCTGTGTCGCAACGGTTGCCGGATCGACAATGATTGCCTGATTGGTGTTTGCGACCCGGATAGCTGGCTGTGTGTCGATTGCCTGGTCAAAGCTGACTGTGGCCTCGGTTATCTGTGTGTCGCCAATAGCTGTACGCCGGGTTGCGAAGAAACTCCCGATTGCCCCGAAAATCATGAATGTATCGGCGGTGAGTGCCTGGCAACCGGCTGCACGACCCGCGAAGACTGCGCCGGTTCGACTTGTTTGGTGTGCATCGACGGCGAGTGTCTCGCACCGCCGGCCGTTTGTGAAACCCTCGAGGACTGTTGCGTGGGCTTCTACTGCAATTTCGGCAGCTGCATTCCCGACGACTGCGATTGTCTCTCGGACGATGAGTGTCCTGACGAAAGTTATCCGCAGTGTCTGGATTGCACCTGTGTGCCTGACAGCTGGGAGTGTATTACCACTGACCATTGCCTTAATGATCAGGTTTGCATTGACAATGGCTGTGTCGACTCGCCGAACGAGTGTGTCGTCGTGGTCGTACCCGAGGATAGAGTTGAACTGGGAGCGATCGCGATTGGGGAGACGGTGCCGATCTATTTCAACGTTGCCAATCTGGGTCAGCAAGGCTGCGAAATTACAGAAATCGATTTGGCCCCGGCGATCATATGGGCCAGCGACTTCGAGTTGGTCAATCCTCCCCAGACACCTATTAGCCTGGCGCCATACGGCCAGAACGGTTCTGAGATTGATATCGAAGTGTTGTTTGCCCCGGAAGTTGACGGCAATCACACGTCAACCCTGTGGATTACCACCGACGATCCCGATTTGTACGTTGGCTCGACCGAATTAGCTTGCTATGAGTTGGTCGCAGGTCAGGCCTGTATCCCACTTTACGGAGATGGCACATTGCTTGACGCCGAAGCAGTCCCCGCAGTAGTCGACTTTGGCTCGGTTATCTTGGGCTGCAACTCAGAAAATCAATACGTCAATGTCTACAACACCGGCAATGGAGACGTGACAATAACCGATATCTCTATCTCGCCGATTAGCTCGAGCTTCGAGATCACTTGGGCTCCGTCAACGCCGGTATCTTTGATCACTTCCGGCGACTTCGATATAGGCCTTAAGTTCGTTCCCCAGGGTTCGGGTACTTTCGACACAAACTTGATAATTAGCTTCGACGTTATTTCGCCAATTACTATTCCACTCATCGGGTTCGGCACCAGCGCTACTTCGGTAAGCGATACTTTCCACCAGCCGTCCGACATTATGGTCGATATTCTTTTTGTAGTCGATAACTCGGGTTCGATGGGGCCTTTCCAGGTTGCCCTGGCGGACAGTTTCGGTTCGTTTATCCAACTGGCCTTGAACCTGGAGATTAATTTCCATATCGGCGTGATTGCAACCGAGGTCAACGAAGCCGAGGCCGATCAGGGCAACCCGCCCCGAGATATCATTCCCGGTGTGCTGATCCAGGCCCCCAGTCGGCCGAAAGTCTTGACTCCTTCGACGCCAAATCTCGAAAATGCCTTCATCGACAATATTTTGATCGGGGATTGCTGTTCCGACGAACAAGAGGCCGGGCTGAAGGCGGCCCAAATGGCCCTCAGCGAGCCCTTGATCTCCGACGCCAACGCTGGTTTCATTCGCGAGGACGCCCGGTTGTATGTCATCTGCATCAGCAACGAGCAGGACCAGTCTCCCGGCAGCCCGACTTTCTACGCTGATTTTTTTGCAAGCCTCAAAGACTACAACCCGGATCGGATGAGTCTAAGTGCTGTCTGCGGAGATGCGCCGAATGGTTGTTATACCAGCGACATGGAACAAGTTGATAGCGGCAGCCGCTATATAGATGTTGCCGAACAAACATACGGAATATTCGAATCAATATGCGCGGACGACTTCGATACCGCCATGGCAAACCTCGGCCAGGACGCTTTTACGGTTCCGCGAGAATTCAGCTTGTCACGCATGCCGGATATCGCAGCACCCATCTATGTGACCGTTAATGGGTCTCAAGTGAGTCAAGCCAGTTGCAACGGTTGCGCCAATGGCTGGACTTATTATTCTAACACTAACACGATCTTCTTCGGCGATGACGTCCTGCCTCACGCTGGAGCACAGATCACGGTTCAGTACACGGCGGTTTGTCTGTAAATGTTTGCTGAAACAGGTCGTGGATGGCCTTTTTCCCGTCCTCGGTCAGCTTGCTTGTTCCGGTGCCGACAAACTTGTGATATTGGATTCGCGGCGTATCGCAGGCTGTCCATTTTGAGTCATCCCAGTTATACCACTGCTTTGCGGACTGGTCGTAAACATGCACCGGTTTGTTCAATTGCTTGGCCAGTTCTACCGCCCAGCCGGTGCCGCCCTTGACTGTCTTGTCATGTTGAATAAGCCCGATCGCAAAGACTTCCTGGGCAGGATTGACTTGATGCCAAATAGTCTGCAGTACTTTTTTAAAGTCTTCTGAATCTGAAAACTCGCGCTTCATGGTTGTCTGCAAGTAAAACCGGCTTACTTCACCCTGGCGCAATTCGGCAGGTTTCAATATTATCAATCCGCGCTTACGGACTACATCTCTGCCCGAAAAGGAAAAGTTTTTCTCGACGATCTTGTATTTCTCGGCAAGCGATCCAAACTCTGTTTCTGCCCCGGCATGCGCCCCAGAAAACAAGATGCAATCTTTAGGTGCCAAGCTTGGACCGGCCGGGATGCTTTTATCGGCCAGGGGCCGCAGGGTAGACGGCGCCAGCCAGAATACAGGCTCGCTCGGCACGGGCTCGTCGAACATCTTGAGCAAGCGAGCCAGTACGCAGCCCTCTTCGGGTTCGAGGCACAAAGCCAGGTCGATATGCTCAATTTGTTTCTTGACCGTCTCGGGGAGAACGGCAGCGCTCGGGCACGACTCAGTCCGGTGGGTTTTGAAAGTAAACCACAGACCGGCGCCGGCCTTCTTGGCCAAATGCTTGTAGGCCGACAAACGCTCGGCCGATAAGGACTCAGGTGACTCCCAGTTATAACCGTCTACAAATATAGAAGCCGGAGAGATATTCAGGTGTTGGCGGAAGGTTTTCAGGGTTTCCTCGAGCCGTTCGGGAGTCAGCTGCTTATCGGCATAGACCTGAACGGCGCGGTGCTGGAAGTAAGTCGATCGAGCTGTTTCTGGATCGGTTAGTTCGAGTTCGTTGGCGATTTCACCGAATAGAGTTTCGTAGCGGGTCTGAACCTGATCCAGAGTTTGGCCCAGGGCGATGTGCAGGACATCGGACCCGGTCTGGAGTTCGCCCAGGGCAATCCTGATCATGAAAGCCGTTTTGCCTACCCCGGCCCGGGCCAGGACGATTCCCAGATCGCCAGGTGCCAGGCGGTCGGAGATCCGTTGCTGCTTTTGTTCATACCAGAAAA
>JAFDKH010000453.1 GCA_019307065.1 Deltaproteobacteria bacterium | reverse complement strand
ATCGAACAACCGTTCCAAGTAGTATTGTGATGATTCAGCGCATATTCTGCAACAACAAAAACGAGGGACAGCACAATATTGCTTTGCCTGGCATTTCCGCTTGACTTGGCACGTCCGGTCCCGGATACTCTCGGCTAAACGCCGAAGACTGTCACTGATCGCAGCAGCCGCTTCTGGGAATTTAGGAAATGGGCGACTTCAAGAACAATTCAGCAAAAGACCTCAGACACTGGCAGGTCAGGATATTTTCCACGGTCTGGATCACATATTTTGCCTATTACCTCTGCCGATACAATATGCCGATAGCTAAAACGCGCATGTGTGAGACGTTTTCATGGGATGCGACCCAGTTCGGGCAAATTTTGTCGGCACTGCTTTTGATGTATGCGGTGGGTCAGTTTGTCAATGGTCAATTGGCTGACCGCTTCGGGACGCGGATGATAGCAAGCTTAGGCGTTTTGGGTTCGGTGATTATGAACCTTTTGGTATTTGCGGTGGTAATGGTATCGGCGGATGATGGATTGTCGTCGAAAATGGTGTTGCGGTTGTTGATTGTCCTCTGGGGCGCGAACGGGTTCTTTCAGGCAATGGGATGGTCGCCGATGGTGCGCGTTATGACGCACTGGTTCCCCGTGGCAGGCCGTGGAATGCTGATGGGTTTTATGGGAACGTGCTATCAGTTCGGCGCCGCTTTTTCATGGTTTCTGTCATTTTTTATTGTCAAATATTATGCCCAAAAGCTCGGAGGAAATTGGCGGGTAGTATTTCTGGTGCCGTCAGTTCTGTTTGCAATAGTAGGAGTTATCTTCTATCTTCTGATCAGGAATACTCCAGAAGATGTCGGCCTTGCACCTATAGGGCTGGAAGATAAATCGGAAGAAAGTTTCACCGGTAAAACACATCGAACGATATGGCAAAATATTCTCAGGACTTTGAAAAATCCTTATTTATGGGTAGTGGCTGGTACTTTTTTTCTTCTTGATGTGAATCGGTACGGCTTTGTTAACTGGCTGCCGGCATTTCTTGATGAAAAGGAGCTTTCGATGGGTATTGGGGGATTCGGTTTTAAGATAGTGATGAAGCGATGCATTCATCCGCTTGCCGGTGCTGCCGGAGCGATAATTGCCGGCTGGGCGACTGATAGGTTTTTCAAAGGCAGGCGTGCACCAGTCATTGCGATTCTACTTGGGCTGCTGGGTTTATCTTCCATTATTTTCCCGTACATTGACCACAGCAATGCCAGTCTTGTAATTTTCACTATCGCGATGGTCGGTTTTTGTACATACGGCCCGCATATTTTGCTGGTCGGCCATGCAGCTCAGGACTTTGGCAAGAAGAGCGGTGCAGCGGGGGCGGCAGGGTTCATCGATGGGATGGGCTATATCGGAGCGGCTCTGACCGGCTGGGGGGCGGGTGTGATTATAGACCAATATGGGTATGAAGTTAATTTTGTTATTTTTGGTTTGGCCGCTATCTTGGGTGCTCTGTTGGTTTGCCTGATTTGGAAGGCCGGGCCTCAAACTCGTACTGTCGATTAGAGGGGGACATTTGTTTATGGATTCAAGGCAGCGCTTCAAACTCGCTATGGCTCACAAACAACCCGACAGGGTCCCTATAGATTACTGGGCGACTTCGGAGGTCAATGCCAGGCTGTTGAAACACTTTGGTTTTTCATCGCAGGAACAATTGTTACAGCACTTCGATGTTGATTTCAGATATATCGAAGGCCCGAAATACATCGGATCGGGCCATGCAATTCGCCGGGACGGTTTACAGGAAGACCACTTCGGCGTCGTAAGAAGATCGGTCTCTTATGGCGAAGGAGCCAAGTCAGGCACCTACAGCGAAGTTGTCGAATATCCTCTTGAAAGAGCAACTTGCGTCGCCGAAATCGAAGACTATCCCAAGTGGCCCAGGCCCGAACACTTCGATTATGAGTGCGTAAGGCAGCAGGCTGCGGAGGCTCGCGAGACAGGTAAGGTAGTGGTATTCATGGGCGACAGGCTCAACCGTTGTGCACAGTTGAAACCTGCTATGTACGT
>JAFDKH010000074.1 GCA_019307065.1 Deltaproteobacteria bacterium | reverse complement strand
GTTGTTTGGCGCGCTTACAGACCAGGCCTGCCAGTTTTACGGCCAGACGCTCTTGCTGGGGGTCTTCGGCGATGACTTCGACGACGTCGCAGTCGCAGACTGTCAGCTCAGCGGCTTGAATGTAAAAACACTCAAAAAGAAATAGACCTATCAATAATAATCTCAGGGCCATTTTTCAATCCGCGTGCCGGGATAGTAATGCTTGAGAATCGCCTTGTAGTCGGCCCCAGCCTTTTCCATACCCATGGCGCCGTACTGACACATCCCGACTCCATGTCCCAGGCCGCGCCCGTGGAATACATATTTTTTGCCGCGCACATCGAGCGTGAAGCGCGCGCTCTTGAATTTACCCCAGCCGTACATCTTACCCAGCAGCATGTGAAACTTGTCGCCCACAACGACAATTGATTTTTTTCCGCTGATTCTTACCTGGCTGACCCAACCGCCCCGGCCCGTCTTCGAAATCTCGATGCTGCAGGGCTGGGCGCCTTTGCGGCGGCCAAGTTTCGGTAAAGCCTTACGCAGCCGGGCGCACAGTTTCGTTCTATCGACCTCAAAACGCCAGCGCATATGCTCAGAATTTCCACAGTAGGGTCCCTGTCCATCTTTAACTCCGGTAAGATAGGCCCGCGCGGCTGATATTCCCCAGGCATCCTGAGCGGCTGCCGTATGGCCTCCACAGGTCGAGAAATAGTAAGCTTCGATCGGGTGGCCGTCATAGGTCAGCGCCAAACCCGACACTTCAGAAAGTTGGGCATGTTGTTTTTCGCTGCAGGCCTCGTGGCCTTTGTAAACCTGACAGTGAGTCAGATCGCAAAAATCGAACCCCTGGCCTTTGTGTTTTCTCAAGCCCGAGAGCGCATAAGTTCGCGAAGCAATCAGCTGGGCTTTCAGGGCTTGCGGGCCGGCGCCCCTTATTTCGTGGCAGGCGACCGAACGAGCGTACTCTTCGAGCGCTACGTGATTGATCGTCAGGCACTTGTCATTGTGTTCGCTGATCTCGATCTGGCCGGCATACTCGCGAGTTACAGCCCCGCTAACCGTTGCAATCAGGCGGGCCGGCTTGCCAGTCGGGCTGACCTGGATGCTGGCTGCGCAAATTTTCTTACCGGCGACAGTCAGGCAGACCGGAGCACGTCCGCCACAATTGACTTTGATCGAAGCAGCCTTGAAGCTGCTGCGGCGCCCGTCTTCGGCCAGGGTCGTAACTTTCAAAAGTGCCTTGTCTATACCACTCAAGTCGATGGCCTTGGGTTTGAAAATCGAAAACAGGCTTACCGAAACTTGGGCGGGTTGGGCTGAGTCAATTAGAAGTGCAAAAACTATAAAGATGAAGTTCATGGCTGGTTCTTGATTACTTTGCAGGTTGTCATGGCTTGGTAGGTGGCTTCCATGACCTTGCGCGCCACGGCGGCGGCTTCTTTGGAACCCTGACCGTCGTAGATAAAAACCACCAGGGCCACCAGCGGAGTACGATAAGGCGCAAAACCTATGTACCAGGCGTGTGTCTTCCATTCTTTTTTCAACCAGGCCGAGGTCCCGGTCTTGCCGGCCAGGCGCAGCCTTTTCAATCGCTGAGCATATCCGGTACCGAAGGTCGAGGCTTCTTCCATGGCGTCGCGGATGTATCTCAAGGCGGCCGAATCGGTAAGCTCCCCCCTGACCTTGGTCGGCTCGCCGCCCGGGTTTTCGATATGCGGGCTGTAGAGAATGCCATCATTGGCCACGGCCGCCACCAGGCTGAGCATCTGAATGGGAGTCACCAGGACTTCTTTGCCTTGTCCGGTCCCCAGGCGGGCGGCTTCGTCGACTGTGGCGACTGCCGGCAGCCAGCCGCTGATTTCACCGCCCAGATCGGAACCGGTCGAGCGTCCCAGGCCAAACTGGCGGGAGGCTTTCAAGATAGCCGCCGAACCGACTTTCAGCCCGGCATTCGCAAAATACAAGTTGCACGACAACGCCAGGGCTTTCGAGAGATTGACCGGTCCATGTCCGCTATGTAACCAGCATTTCACCCGCGAGTGTTTTGGCCCTTCGGTCTTCTTGATGCCCCGGCATTGATAGGTTTCTTCGGGATCGAGCTTGCGGTTTGAAAAGGCAACGTAAGCTGTAATGATTTTGAAGATCGATCCGGGCTGGTATGAGCCGCGGGCCAGCACTCGCCGGTTTCTAAACCACAGAACCCGGCCGCTATGTAGGTCCATCAATGCAAACGCATCACCCTTGGCCATCGGGATCTCGTCGAAGGACCGTTTGGCCAGGTTCTCGGCCAGGCAAGTCCGAGCCTGTGAATCCAGGCGCCAATCCGCGCGAAGCGGAGCGCCAATCCCACACATCAAATACAAGCTCAGGCATGCCGAACCAAAATGATTCAACGTCACTTCCTCTTCTTTTTTGTCTTCTTTTTTGTCTTCTTCTTTGTCTTCTTCTTTGTCTTCTTCTTGAGGCCTCTTTTGGAAACAGTCTTCTTCTTCTTTCGAGTGACCTTCTTTTTCCTCTTCTTACTCGAGACTTTCCTTTTCCTTTTCTTCCCAGAATATTTGGAAGTCTTCTTGCGTTTTCGACTTTTCTTTTTGTATTTTGGCTTTTTGATCTTCCAGGTAAAACTCAGTTTGATGTGCTCGTCTTCTTTTATTTCTTTTCGGTAACTTTTCGACTGGTTGCGACCGGGCCGCCGGGCTTCGATAAGATGAAAACCGGCAGTTATGGGCATTTCACTCAGGGGCGCCAGACCCATCCGATTGCTATCGATATAAATCTCGGCTCTCAAGTCTGAGTCGACCGATAGCAGCCCTTTAGGCTGGGGCCACAACAAAAATGTTAGGCCGGCCCCGATCAGCAGGCCAATCAAGCAAATGATCGGCCAGGCCCGCCGACGCCGTTTTTTCTTTTCGAGCGGCATGATCGACTGCATTTTCGGGGCGGTTACTATTTCGGCCCCTTGCCTGGGAAGCAGCGGCGCGGGTACATCGACTGGATCAACCAGATCGAGGAGTTCATCCAGGTAAATCTCGCGGGTGAAGTCATCACCGCTGTCATCGGGCGGCATGAACTCCGATAAATCCGATTGAGTTGTAGTGCTACTCGAGCCGCCGGACATACTCTTTTTGGCACGCAAGCCCAGAGACATTGAGACGTTGTCCTGGCCTTGATCGGTAATGAACGGAACCAGGACGGCCGCCAGCTCTTCGCCGGTGCGATAGCGTTTGGAAGGATTTTTCGAAAGTGCCCGCGAGACTATTTGATCCATGGTGGCCGGGACTGACGGCACCGTCTGGCTGGGTGGCGGAGGGTTGTGTTTGAGAATTCGGTTCCAGATTTCTTGGGGCATTACGCCCATAAACGGGTTTTGACCGCAAAGCATTTCATAAAGCACGACCCCCAGTGAAAACAGGTCGGCTCGGCCGTCGAATTCTTGGCCCTTGACGTACTCGGGCGCCATGTATTCGTACTTACCCTTGAGTACCCCAGGTCGCGTAAAACTGGCGTATTGAGTCGCGCGGGCAATGCCGAAATCTGTTATTTTTACTTCGCCGTTGCAACCGATCAGAATATTTCCCGGGCTGATATCGCGATGAACCACCGGCCCGCTGATTTTGCCGCCGTCCTGGGGCTCATGTGCATAGGCCAGGCCCATAGCGACTTCGTGAATCACGTAGGCGATCTCAGATATGGTCAAGATGGTTTCCCCGGGCGCCTCGAGGATGACCAACTCTTCGAGGTCGACACCCTCGATATACTCCATGACGATGTAGTAGTACGAACCGATATTGAGCAGATCGAATGTCCTGATAATATTAGGGTGATCCATGTTCGAGGCGATCAGGGCCTCGTTGACGAACATGCCGACGAACTCACGGTCAGCGCTTAGCTTGGGAAACAGGCGTTTTATGGCAACCGTACGCTGGACGTCGTCATCCAGGGCCTCATAGGCCTTGAAGATCTCGGCCATACCGCCTTTGCCGATCTTCTCTTGCAGCCTGTAACGACCTATGCTCTGTCCCGTTTCCATATTGGGTTGCTCTTATCGGGCCTGTAGTTTCTAAACTGGATTAGGCACGTCGAGATGAACTACCTGCAGGCCGAAATGCTTAGCCAGCACATCACCCAGGGCTTCGACGCCCAGCTTTTCCGAGTTGTAATGCCCCAGGGCCACCACATTCACTTTTGCCTCACGTGCGATTGCCACGCTTTGCTCGTACATCACTCCGGTAATATATGCATCACAACCTGATTGCATGGCTTCCAGTATAAGCGGGATGTCGCCGGCTCCTCCCGAAACTATCCCGACCCGCTTTACCGCTTGCGGCCCTAAGTCGAACAGCTGGGGTTGTCCGCCCACCTTGGAGCTAAGTCGGTCGGCAATTTGCCCAAGCGAAAGCTCAATTTCGAGATTTCCGACGCAACCGATCGGGGTACCTTTGTAGTGGCCGAAATCGAAGTTTAGTTGGCCTAGTTCCAAGAGCGCAGCCAGCCTGGCGTTGTTGCCCAGTTTCTGATGCGCGTCTAAAGGAATGTGATAGGCGACCAGGTTCAGTTCTTTTTCTAAAAGGATGCGCAAGCGCTTGCCCAGCAGAGGATCTACAACTCGGCTGGAACCGTCCCAGAAGAGTCCGTGGTGAACCAGTAGAAGTTGGGCCTTTTCTTTAGCGGCCAGCTCGAAAAATTCTTCGGAGACCGAAGTACAGGTGGCTACCCGTTCGATCTGATCGCAACCAAATACCTGTAAACCGTTGGGACAGTAATCCCGGTAAGTTTGCGGCTTCAGCAAATCGTCGAGAAAAGAAATAATCTCAGAGCGACTGCTCATGGACCCTTCTTTCTTTCCTTTTTCGAAGCCAGTTCGTCTTCTTCGTCGGTTGCTTCGACTTCCCAGGTGCCGATCTCTTCGATGTCGCCGGTCTTGGTCAGAATCTTGAAAAACTCCAAACGGCGCTCGCGATTGGTGCCCTCGAATAAAACTACCTGAACCCGGCACTTCGTCTGCGGGTGGCCGTGGCTGGAATAGTATTTGACGCGGACCTGGTACTCACCGCTAATCGAACTCGCCAGGGTAAAGACTTCGGGCCCGAAACCATCGGTGTCATCGACGTCCAGTTTGCCGCCCAGTTTGGTCAGGCGATGGCCGTAGAAACACTCCTCTTTGCTAGGGTCGACAACGTGCAGGTCGATATCGGTCCCATCGGTGTCCCAGCTGAGAATGACTTGCATATCGACCGAGGGGACATCAGAAAAGAACGAAACGCTGTCGCGCCCTTCCCCAGCCGAGTTGTTGGCGACTACTTCGATGCTGTTGGCCCCTTTGGAAACCACGATGGTGGCCTTGAAGCTTCCTCCGCGCACATCGACGGTCCGTTCGTAGCCGTTGACTACCATGGTAACCCGCGAGATCGAGTTGTCGCTGATTTGACCTTTCAGTTCGACAATCCGGCTGGTCGACCAGCCGCCATGGGGCTGGCTGATTTCAACCGTGGGAGCTTCTTTGTCGGCCGCCAGGGCAAAGGTTGAGAGAAAACATATTCCCAAAATTGCTAGGGCTCGCATCGGATCAATCCTCAATCTTGATTCGTTGGCTGGCCGAATTGCCGGCGAATTGAGGGTGATACATCGGCAAGACTCGGGCCGGCATCACATTGTAGCTGCCCGGCAGAGCGGCCCTGACCAGGTAGGCCAGGCTGCGCTTGCCGCGCCGCAAGTTAGAGATGAAGAAAGCGGCATGTTGTTCGAAGAACTCACGGTGCATTCTGGGTTGCTGCAAACGATAGCCCGGGACCGAATAGCCCTGGTCGCGAGTAATCGGTTGCACCCCGGCAGCCAGCGGGTCTTCGATCATGACGTAATCGGTGTCCTGACTGGCTTCGATATCGAGAACCACCAGGATTTCGTCGCCGGGTTTGACCGTGCCCAGGAGCGGCTTGGTGGTAAAGCGCCAGGCGTTGCCGCGCAGCTCTTTTTTCAAGGCAAACATGCGGCGCTTGATTCTGAATTTGTCACCGCGAGCCCGGATCTGGTCTTCGCGGCCGAAGTACTTGACCGAAGCATTGCAGAACAAGTCTCCTTTGCCGGACCGAGAGAGTTTGATCTGGTTGGCGCCGATCTTTGCCTCGGCCTGGTTGACCAAGGCAACGCTCGGTTTGAAAATATCGTCTTTACCGAACTTGTGAGGCTTGAGTTGCTTGCCGTTCAAGGTCACGCTGACGGTCGAGTCGTATTCTTTCGAACCGGCCTTTTTGAGATAGTCGACCAGGGCATAAACTACCATGGCGGTGTCGCGTGTCGACTGCCAGTGATTGCCCTCGCGGGCCGACATCAGGTAGCGCACGGCGCTGCCAATGTTGACGCTCTCGGGATTGATCTGCAGAAGGCTTCTCAAGACAACCGCAGTAGTTTCGATCGGATCGTTTTCCCAGCCGGGACCGGCGGCCTGGTTACCCCAGTAGGCACCACCCCTGCCCTTCTTGACCACCATATCGATCTGGGCGGTCAGCGCCTGGGCCGCTTCTTTTTTACCCATTTCGAACAAAGCCATCGCCAACAAAGCCTTGCCGTATTCGGACAGCTTGGTTTCCTTGGTTAGACTGGCAAGCATCGACTCGTACTTGATTCCGGCCAGGGCCAGACTGTAGAGCATGTACGAGCGCTGATTTGGCGAAAGACTCGATCGGCGAGCCAGGGCTTTGAGGCGGTTGGCTCCCCGGTTGAGCATATCTTTGTTTACCGGCCAGTTCAGGCGCTTGGCCATGGCCAGGCCGTGAACCACGTAGGCCGTCATGAACGGATCGGTCGGGTCGTTGGTCCACCAGCCCCAACCGCCGTCTTCATGCTGGAGTTGTCCCAAATGCGCAATGCCTGCGTGAATGTACTCGGGTAGTTTTTCCTCGAGGCGTTTGCTCTTCATGCCCAGATCTTTGAGCGCCCGGGCCACTACCAGGTCGGGCAGGAAGCGGCTCATGGTCTGCTCGGTGCAGCCGTAGGGATAGCCGGTCAGGTAATCCAAGGAGGCCAACAGGGCCGGGGCCACCCCGGTCGAGACAGTCACCTGGGCCTGGGGGCTGCCCGGCTTGGCGGATTGCGGGACCGTCAATTCAAAGCTGGCCTCGGGCCGATCATTATCTAAAACTCCGCTGGCCAATAAGATCTGTTCCATGCCGTAGGGCAGAATCGGGATCTGGCGTTCGACGGCGTCCCCGACCGAGCCGGCCTTGGCACTTGCCCGCAAGGTGGCCGTACCGGGTATCAAGGAATTGACTTTCCAAGTGGCGATTCCCAACCCGCCGGGCAGCACCTTGAGTGGATCGGGCTTACCGATCAGCTCGAGCTGCTTGCCCTTGATTTCCAAAGCAACCTTGAAGTCCTTGACCGACTCGGTGTAGTTGTGAACCAGCACGCCGATTGTGGTTTCATCGCGCTCGACTAAAAAGGCCGGCGCGGCAATCCTCAAGACGACCGGTTTCGAAACTTTAACCTTGCCGCGACCCTGGCCGACCTCGGTCTCGTCGGTGATAACCCGGGCGAACCCGCGCCAGGCGGTCAGGTTGTCGGGTACCGTTACCGTGGCTGTGGCGATGCCTTTCGAGTTGGTTTTCAGGCGCGGAAACCATTCGAGGGTATCCTTGAATTTTTTCCTGACATCCATGCTGGCCATGGCTTTGAAAGAACCGGGCACCACCGGTTGGCGCAGGTTCAAGGCGGCCATGCGGTCTTTGGACTCTTCTCCATAGCCGTAGAACCTGAAATCCAGCGAACAGACTGCGCGCACGTTGTTACGCTTGCGGTGATAGAAGAACTGCGAGATCGGTACCGCGATTTCGGGACTGATTCCGTAGATCGCTTCGTCGACGACTCCCAGGGCGACCTCGGCCCCGGAAACCGGTTCACCCTCGTAATCTTTGACTTCGATTTTAAAAGTAACTTTTTCGCCGGGACGGACCTTTTCTTTGTCGGTCGAGACCTTGACTGCCAACAGCTTTTGACGAGGCGGTACGACAACATCGAGCCTTCGTTCGTAGAGTGTGCGGTCGAATATCGTGGCAACTCTAATTAAGAAGTTCGGTGTTTGGGCCTCTTTGATCGGTGTTTCGAAAACAGCCGAGTAACCCTTGGCCCGGATGACCTGGTCGGAATAAAGTCGGCCGCCCTCGACGGTTACCAACATGTGAGCATCCGCATGAGGCACTAAAATCAAAAAACGGGCCTTGTCGCCGACCTTGTAACTGCGCCGGTCGGCAACGATTTCGAGTTCTTCCGGGGCGTAGGGAATGTCGCCGCCCGAGGAGGTTACGTAGACCAGGGTTTCTTGCTCGATCTGATGGCCCTGTTTGTCCTTGGCCCTGGCCGTCACCATATAGGTGCCGCCTTTTTCGGGCTTGAACGAAATCATGGCCTGGCCTTTTTTGCCGGTCGAGATTTTTTTGGCGAGAAACTCTTTGGTTGTGGCCTTGGATGGCTGGCTGCCGACTTTGGCGGTTACAACGACATCCACTTCGACGGCGATCGGGTTTTTATCATAGTCGGTCGTGACCAGATTGACCCGGGCTTCCTGGCCGGGACTGAAGAGCAATAGCTCGGGTTCTAAAGCAATCCGGAACCTGGCTTGAGTCACTCTGACCGAACCGTAGCCGCTGACCGCCTGGTTGGCTGCGTCGGTGACTATGGCTTCGACGCCGTAAGTGTAATCCCAACTCTCGGGCAGTGTTTTGAAATCGAATTTGAATTCGCCCTTATCGTCCAGACGGCCTTCCTTCTCGAGGATAGTTTCGCGCATGGTTGACTGATATTCGGCATCTGAATAGTACCAGGAGTAATCCGCATCAACCCACCAGGGGATGTAGAAGCGGGTTCGATAGACGCTGATTTTGACCTTGGCCTTCGGGACCGGCGGGCCGAAATAGTAGTTGGCTGAGACGGTCACAGCCACTTTTTCACCGGAGACAAAGGCTCTCTTTATTGTGGAAACTTTAACTTTGTATTCCGGTTTGCGATAGGCTTTGACTTTGAATTCGCCGCCATATTCTTTGTCACCGACTTCGGCCAGCAGTTGATAAGTACCCATGGCTGCGTTTTTGAACAAGTCGAACTTACCGTCAAAAGAGCTGCCATCGTGAATCTTGACTTTAGCCGTGAAAACTTCATGGCCGTTGGGATCTCTGATGCTGATGGCGGCTTGTTTCAAATCGGAATCGACTTTGTAATCTTCGTCAACGTAACTGCGCACCAGTCCCTTGTAGAAAACCGACTGACCCGGTCGATAGACCGGTCGTTCGGTAGTCAGATAGACTTTTCGACTAAACAGGCTGGCCGGGTGGTAACTAGGATCGGCCAGAGTGAAGTTTCGTCCTTTACTTGCATAGACGGTCAGTTTGCGAGTCAATGGAATTCTTTTCGACCAGATACCCTTGTCGTTTGTTTCGCCCTGGCCGATCTTCTGGTCGCCGTCATTTAAACTTACGCTCACGTCGGAGACCGGAGTTCCCAGATCGGGGTCGACGGCATAGACCAAGAAGCGATCCGGGCTCTGGCGGGTAAGCAGGACCACCTTGGAGATGATCACCATGGTGTAGCCGACCTCGTGTCCGTAGACTCCTTCGATCAAGTAGACTCCCGGATCGCGCGGCGTTATGTCGACGTCAACGTAGGCCCACTCGGGTGAATCTTTTGGGATGTCTTCGCGCCAGTAATCAACCAGGGTAAATCCCTTTAACAGCGGCACGACCGAAGTGGCTTGAGGCGTGTAATCGACCGCCGAGCGGATCGATTCAACTTCTTCGGCGTAGGCGTCACGTCCGACCGAGCGGGCTTTATCCGAGAACCTGTCGCGGACTTGCTCGAGGGTGTTTTCAAGCGTGCCGCGCCAGAGTTCCTGGGCCACATCGAAACTATTGGCCCGGATCGGAGCGTTGGCCATTTCTACCCGGTGCAGGTTGTCTTGCTCGGAGAAGAACTTGGCCGGATCGGGCACGCGATAGAGCCGGAAATCGATGTGCGGCAGGTTGCGGGCTTCTAAGCGCACATGGATGTCTTTCTCACTGGGCGAGTAAACTCGCTCGGTAGAAAGATAGAAACGTGGTTGGCCGGCATAAGCTACGGGTGCCAAAACGGCAACCAGCACAAATGCGGAAAATGTGGCCAGTAGAGCATGATATCGTTTCATGGGCGGCCTCCCTCGAGGATCTTCCAACGGTAAAAACCTAGGAACTTGGGGTTATCCGGCCGGACGTGCCAGCCTGTGTCGCGGTGGCTGTTTAAATCTGCGACTTTTACCAGGCGTACTTCACCGGGATTTTCATCATCGATACGACCGGTATGGTATACCACTCGCGGCCCGCCGGGTTGATCCGGCGGATCGAGTAAAATCATTGTGTGCATCGGGGCAGCTGGATGGTCGGGATCGCGGTAGATCAAAAGATCGCCGGCCAGTGTTTTGACTATTTCCTTGGAGACGAAGACAGTGTTGTATTCCCACAAGGCCCGCGCCCCGGCCGAAGCCGAGAAGTCGCTGGCTACATCACTACCCGGCACATATTTTCCCGGCTTGATTCTGAAAATCTTTTCGCCGACGATCGGTACTTGCGGATAGTTATAGCGCCGGACATCGGCCTGGTTGGCGCGGTGCAGGTAAGGTACTTTAGAAAACCAGCTCTTGTCATGTTTTTGTAAAGCTTCTTTGTAGGCAAAGCGCGCCAGGCCGGCGCAATCCTGGTGAACTTGGTCCCAACGCGGATCAGGTTTGTAGAACTGGGCCTGGGCAATCGAGGTGAACCAGGCCCGAAAAGCGTTACGATCGGCGCTGTCAACCAGCTCGACTGAATCCGGCAGGCCGTCGCGGTCACGATCGCCGGCGACGGCAACCAGGCGCAAGCTGTGTTTAGTAGAACTATCGCCGTCCTCGACTAAGATAACCACCTCTCCGGGAAGCGAACCGGCCTTGATACCCAACTCGAGGTAGGCCGGGCCGGACTGACGCTCGACCTGGCCGAGCAGCTTTATCTTGTCTCGGCCCTTTTCGAGGTGCACCCGGGTTGGGGTCGGATAATATGGGACCGGACTCCCGTAGATATTGGTGTGCGACCAGATCAGTCGGGCACTAGCCGAGCCGTTGGCCGGCAGGACGTCGGGCACTAGGCTGTTGACTGTCTTGACCGGCAGAAAAACACTGACGGCAAAGGCGACCAGCACAAACGCGCAGACCCCGATGGCTACGCGAATGTTCCGCCCGAGCTTCATTACAGGGCTACTACCGTTCCCGATAAACCGGCCTTATCGAGCGTAAGCGTCCCACCCAGCTTGCCGACCTTTTTCAATGCCTGCCAGAAGGGGGTCAGCGTGTCTTCAATGTCGTCGCTTCCGAAGCGGTCACCGATCTTGATGATTGTGTCCGAGTAGTTTTTCAGGTCTTCGAAAAGCAGGTTGCAGTCCACATAGGACAGGACATAGTAGGGCTTCTTGGCGGCCGCTACCTTGTCGCCGAAACCGGGCAAATCGTGGATCGACGGCTGGTGGCCGACCGATGTAGCGATTACCTTGCGCACCATTTCTTCGGTCGTGCCGACAACCAGCCAGTTATCGACCAGCGCAAAAGCCGGTGTAAACGTGTGCCGGCCAGGAAAGTGATACATGACCCGGTCGGCCATGTCCTTGAGGACTTTTTTCTTGGGTTTTACGCCGAATGTAAAAGCAAAAAGTTTTTGCATGGCGGCTTCGACAGCCGGGGCCTTTCCGGTTTTCATTATTGCCGCCAGGTGAGGAACCGGACGTTTTGCAGAGGTGTCCGCTCCGCCGACGACAAAAATGACTCGTTTTTCCAGTTTGGCCAGCAAGTCATCTTGCATGCTGAATTTCATTCTTTTCTTGAGCGCGGCCGGCTTTTCCATTCGATCGGCAAAGTTCTCCCACAAGCCGGTCAGGTCGGCCCCGGCCACGCCGAACACCAGGCGGCTGTCTAAGGGGATTATCTTGCCGGCCAGATAAGGCACGTTTTCGGACTTGGCTTCGTCTTCGTCCCCGGCCGGCATAGCCAACTCGAGTTTGGCCTGGGCACCGCCTTTGAAGCGCAGCACCAACTGGTTGACCGGCATGAGATGTTGAATCCAGTGGCCATTTTCTTTGAACATGGCTTCTAAATCGATCAGCGCAACCAGGTCGTAATTCTGTTGATCTTTGAGTAGCAGTTGGCTGAGCTCTTTATCGGCGATCAAAGACTCTTTCGATTTGCCTTTGGCAAGCTTGACTGCCTCGAGCAGGTATTCTTCCGAGTTAGAAGCCAGTAATAAGTTGGAAAACAGCAGATAGTAAAGGTGGGTGCTCTCAGACAGCCGCAGGTCGCGCAGTTTTGTGCCCTCGACTTCGCGGGACGAAATAATCCCCGCGCGCGGGCTGATCTGGTTGAGCACTTCGACCAGCCGATCCAGGGCTTGAACCTTCAGATCGATTTGTTTAATCACCAGGATCTGTCTGTCGTCATCTTGACCACGGACGGCCAGGGCCAGCGGTGTACTCAACAATTCGCCCAGGTTGGCCGTACCTATCCTGACCGCCGAAACGGACTCGAGTCGGTGTTTCAGAGTCGAGAGCCTGAGCATAGAGCCGGTCGCGCGCAGATCTTGAAACGGGGGCGTCTGCTTGAGCTCTTTGTACCAGGCCCGGCTGTCGAGCCAGTCGAGCAGGTTCTTCATGTTGCCCGACAGGATGACGATATCGGAGTTTTGGGGAACCAACTCGGCGACTTTGTCAACCTTGGCGCCCGGCAACTTCGAGACGGTCGATTCGTAGGGTTGCTCGTCAACAGTGTCTACTGGCTTTGTGGTCTTGTCTTTATCCTGGCCGCATTTGCACCCTGAAAGGTACAAGACTAGCGCCCCACTCAATAAGAAGACCCAACTGGACCTTCGCATGATCACCTCCGAGGAATATTGTTGCTCTCGACGGTATCAAGCGTTCTTTGTTTAAGTCAATGAAGGAAGAAAACGTGTAATACCCAGATGTTATGCGTAAATCAGGTCAGGCGGGCCTAGTCGCTTTATCCATCGCGATCAACAGCTCTTCGGCCTCTTCGTCGCCCAATTCGGCTGCTTTTTCCAGGTATTGTCTGGCCCGGTGCTTGTCTTCGTCGACACCCTCACCGACCAGGTACATGCCGCCCAGCGAGAAGAGCGCATCGGGATGATCCTGGGCGGCGGCCTTTTCGAACCACTTCTTGGCAGTCAGCGGGTCGCGTTCGACGACTTCGCCGTCCAGGTAGGCCAGTCCGATCGATGTCTGGGCTGCCGGATCGCCTTGTTGGGCCGATTTTTGATACCAGTCCATGGCTGTATTTTCGTCGGCTTCGACGCCCCATCCGTTTTCGTAGACCAGGCCCATAGTCCACTGGGCCTCGCGGTCACCGGCCTCGGCCGATTGCCTGACGAGTTCGACACCCTTCTTGACTTCTACCTCGTTGCCGCCCTCTTCCAGTAAATGACGGCCCAACTCGGTCTTGGCGTCTTGATTACCGCCGGCCGCGGATTTTTTGAGCCACTCGATAGACAGTTTTTGGTTCTCTTCGACTCCGGCGCCCAGGCTGTAGGCTACGTACATGTTGTATTGGGCGGTAGGTTCACCCTGTTCAGCCGCTTTCTTGGCCCACTTGATGGCTTCTTTGTGGTTTTGCTCGACGCCGACTCCCTCGTAATAACACCATGAGAGATCGAGCTGAGCCAGATCATATCCCCCCTTGGCGGATTTGAGCAGCCAGGCGGCACCGGTCTTGTCGTCTTGTTTGGTCAGTTTACCGCGAATATAGGCTACCCCCAGATCATATTGATCGGCCGGCTTGCCTTTTTTGGCTTTCTCGACCAACAGCTCTAATTCGGATTTTTTCGCAGCTACTTTCTTCTTCTTGGCTACTTTCTTCTTCTTAGCTGGTTTCTTCTTCTTGGCTGGCTTCTTCTTCTTAGCTACTTTCTTCTTCTTAGCCGGCTTTTTCTTCTTAGCTGGTTTCTTCTTCTTGGCTGGCTTCTTCTTCTTAGCTGGTTTCTTCTTCTTAGCTGGTTTCTTCTTCTTAGCTACTTTCTTCTTCTTGGCTGGTTTCTTCTTCTTGGCTGGTTTCTTCTTCTTGGCTACTTTCTTCTTCTTAGCTGGTTTCTTCTTCTTGGCTGGCTTCTTCTTCTTAGCTGGTTTCTTCTTCTTAGCTACTTTCTTCTTCTTGGCCGGTTTCTTCTTCTTAGCCGGTTTCTTCTTCTTAGCTACTTTCTTCTTGGTTACCTTCTTCTTGACTACTTTCTTCTTAGCTAATTTTTTTTTCTTAGGGCTCATTTTTGCCTCACTTTTCTATATAGATTTATTTTGTTTTTCCGAGAGTAGCTCGCTATGTACCCTGACTTGTTTGGTTAAATCAATATAAATGTACCAATAGCAATTATTATCTTTGTATTTCTCGTAAGGCATGCAAACCTTTTGTAGCTATTTCACCAATAAATATGGAGCTTCAAGCGTGCTAAGAACAACCAGCCTGGTGTGTTGCCTGGCTATCCTGGCTAGTTTATTTAGCATGACAGGCTGCCGGCGCAAGCCCAACTTAGCCAATCTGAAAATCAGGCAAAAAGGCTCGCCCGCCCCTGATTTTGCAGCCCGGGATCGTAACGGCAGTATCATTCGTTTGGGCAACTTCGTCGAGACCAAGCACGGCAAGCCGACCACCCCCAAAGACCTCCTGCTGGTTTTTTTTGCAACCCATTGCGGCCCATGCGTCAGAGAACTTCCCTTTTTGGAAAAATATCAGAAAGAAAACCCTAAACAGGTTCAAGTCATCCTGATCGCGGAAGCGACCGATGACGTAATCGAGGTGCTCGATACCCTTTTACCGCGCAACCAAAGCGGCATCCTGGTGCTGGTCGACCATGACGAGCGGATTGCCGATAAGTACTTCGGCGAGATGAAGCCCAAGCCCTTTTCATATTACATTTCAAGAAAAGGCCGGGTAGAAATTTTCGTCCTGGGTTTTGCGACCGAAGCAACCAGTATCGAAAGCGAGTTGTTTAAAGCCCGCCAGCGTCATCACTGAAAAGCCTCAAGAAACATTAATTCTGTGCAATTTTCCTTTACCCACGTATTATATACATATTTTAGTAATTGCACAGCGTGCAATTTGTGAAATTCTATAGCCATTGGGCTATTTATATGCCATATTCGGCCACATGAAAAACGCAAATATAAAAAAATCCGATTATCAGAATTTATGCATTGACCTTTCTAGTTTGATCGAAACAGGACGCCTAAGAGCTGTTCAAGCCGTCAGCGAGATCTTGATCGAAACATATTGGAAGATAGGCAGGCGTCTCAACCAGATCGATGATCCCAACTTCGATATGTCTGAAAAGGCCTTCCTTAACCAGTTAGGTGCCGAACTCGATCTCAACCCGACCGTCTTATACAGGTCTTTACGCTTTTATCGCAGCTACCCCAGGGGCCTGCCCAAGTCGCCCGATGCGCGCAGGCTCGGCTGGGGCGCCCATCTCGATTTGTTGCCGGTCAAAGACAAAAAGCAGCGCCTGATGTACATGCAGCAGGCCATCGACGAGAACTGGACCCGGGCGACTCTGCGGCGGGCGATCAACCGGCGTCTGTTCGATAAAACGATCGGCGCCGAAACTTCTTCACAACAACAACTGTTAAGACCCGATCCGCGCTTGCACACCTATGTCGGCATAGTCGACAGGGTCATCGACGGCGACACTCTGCTTATACGCATCGACTTGGGCTTCAAGGTCTGGAAAACCGAAAGCATCCGCTTGCGCGGCATCGATGCGCCCGAGATGTACAGTCCGGCCGGTAAAAAGGCCAAGAGCTTCGTGGCCGCTAAGCTCGAAGGTATCGAGTTCGTTGTGCTGCATACCTACAAGACTGATAAGTACGCCCGCTATGTGGCCGACCTGTTTTATTCGGAGGTTCACAAGAGCAAACAAAGCGTCTTACTCAAAGGCAACTTCCTCAATCAAGAACTAATCGACTCAGGCCAGGCCAGGTTCGTGCACAAGTTTGTCTGAAGGAATTCAGGCTGAAACAGGAGTTATCTGTGCGTCTTCAGGCTTTATCCCAGGTTGTTATGGTGTCAAAAACACAAGATTCTAAAAATAGTTAACATTCTGCTTGCAGATCGGGGTCTAAGAGGTATTATCCCCCTCTTATGAAAGTAGCCATTACAGGCATCTCCGGTTATTTGGGACAGCTGATCGCCCGCAAGCTGCAAAGCGACCCGGCCGTCGATTCGATTCTGGGTCTCGACCTGGTCGGGCCGTCATTTCATTTTACCAAAATGTCGTTCGAGTATGCCGATGTACGCAGCGCCGATTTCGAAAAGCTTTTAGAAGGTATCGACGCCGTTTACCACCTGGCATTCGTAGTGACCGCGCCCAAAGATCTGACGATGGCGCAGATTGACCGGATCAACATCGACGGCAGCCGGCGCGTGTTCGAAGGCGCCATCCGGGCCGGGGTAAACAAGATAGTCTATTCGAGTTCGATCGCCGCCTATGGGGCCCACTGGGACAATCCCGCACAAATTACCGAAGACTCGGCCTTACGTCCCAATAAAAACTGGTACTATTCGCGCACCAAGGGCGAAGTCGAGCTGATCCTCGACGAGCTGCAGAAGAAACATCCCGAGACAATCGTTATTCGTTTCCGTCCGGGCATATTTATCGGCCCGACTTCTAACAACCAGCTCAAGAATTTGATATCGGCCCGCTGGCTTATCTGTTTAACAAAGGGCCTGGCCTTTGGTCTTAGCTGGGACTCGGATGTCTGCGACGCATTTCATTTGGCTTTGAATCACGGCCAATCGGACATATTCAATCTGGCCGGGGACGGGACTCTGACGATCGAGAAGATCAGCGCCCTGATCGACAAGAAAATCCTGCATCTCAAGCTCGACTGGCTGCTGCCGCTGGCCAAATTGGCCGCTTACCTGCATTTGATTGCGCCCGGTCAGGTCGATTGGTTAAACGTCGGGATGCGATATCCGATAAACGTCTCGGCTGCTCGGGCCAAAGAGAAATTAGGCTGGCAGCCGCGCTTCGATTCAACCCAAGCCTTGCTCGAATATTGCAGCTGTCTGGGTCTGATCGACAACTAGTGAAATACGGCTTATCCTGGACGGGAATGCAGCTACTCTAAAATAACCGACTTCTTATTTACCGCGTTTGGCTTCTTCTTTTTCGAGGTCGTCGAAGGCCTTGGCGGCGTTGGCACGCACATAGTCGCGCAGTTTGGCGTCCAGCTCGCCCTTGCCGGCCAGCAAGTCTCTAACCGCCGCCAGGTCGAGCACAACTTGAACATAGATGGTGCCGTCGGCCGGGTCACGCCAGGTGTCGGCCAGTTGGGCGCCGTTGAGATCGCCAATCGAGATCGTCTTTTGAACCTGGATCACGTCGGATTCGTAGCTTTCTTTGCTCATATCGCCGGCGGTCGTGCTGCGGGCGTAGTCTTTCATCATGTAAGCAATATAAGTGTTGAAGATCTTCAAAATTTCTGCCCGGCCGCGGTTGATCGCCCGGTCGCGCTGCATCGAGATATCGATCATCTTGGGTGCCGAACCGACACCGTAGAGAATCTTGTTGCCGCCCTTGGTCTGGGCGCCGCCGCCGCCGAAAACCCACTGGGGCGTGGTGGTTTGATTGGGATTGTACAAGGGTTGTTTTTCGGGCGGCAGGGTTGTCTGGTGCTGTGGACAGCCGGCCCCAATTAGTATGGCTATTACGAAAACTGACAAGGTTATGATTGAAGCTGCATGTTTCATGAAATATCCTTTCTTTCAAATTGAGAATCTTACAGAATATGCAGTCAACACCCATTTTCGATCAAATGCAAGTGGTGGAAACAATTTCCACTAATAGACCGAATTTTTTCATAGACTCTAAAGGCAGGCTTTATATCATCACCGGAAAGAAAGGTTTTTAGAATGAAGATAAGACCATATCGGAAATCCCGGTTGAAAGCGCTGATAGCTACGCTAATGATCCTCGGATTCATGATCGGCCCGGCCCGGGCCCAGGATCCCAGCCCGAATGATCTTAACTGGCTGAGAGGGGAATGCGGGGACGGTGCCCTGGCCTACCAGGCCGGCGATCCAAACTACCGGATCTACTTGACCGAGTTGTCTAACGGGCAGACCGTCGAGGTCGGACCGGGCACCCGCCCGGAATTTTCGCCGGACAGCTCCAAGCTGGCCTGGATCGACGGCTCGACGGCCAAGGGTCGCATGCGCAAGGGCGATGCCACCATCCATACCATCGCCAGCGGTGTGACCGCCGAGGGCGGAGTGCACTGGGTCAGCCATAGCGAGGTGGTGCTAGTCAAGAGCGGAAAGTGGTTTAGGGTCTCGCTCTCGGGAGACGAGAGCGAGGTAGCCGCCCTGAGCGCGTTGGGGGCCGGCGGTTCGGAGTGCGACGTCAAACAGGCAAGTGACGGTGTCTGGTCCTACGTCACCGGTGCTACCTGGAAGACCTCGACTGGCGGCGAGGGCGGAACCGGGGGATCCTGTTCCTGCTCCCTGTCCCCGGACGCTAAAAGTGTCACCGGCCTCGAGCACGGCCACAAGACCTGCCAGTTGACCCAGATCAGGTCCGGGGGCGTATCGGGCGAGCTCAACTGGGTCTATGACTTCGACGGCGAGAAGGGCTTCGATAACCAGCGCTGGTCTTCCAACGACCCAAGATTCGTCGCCATGCAGGACGAGAAATACAACTTTATGGTGATCATGAAAGTCGGCGGCACTTACTGCACCCGCATGGGTCAGTCGAGCAGCGGCGAAATGTACGGGGACTTCACCGTCGGAGACGGATCAGGCGACCCCTGGCCAGGCACGGTCAGCGATCCGGTGCTCGGGTTGAATCCGGGTAGCCTGTCATTCAATGCACTCGAGTCAGGCGCCAATCCGGACCCGCAGACCGTGGCGGTCGGGAACTCGGGAGACGGCAGCTTAGACGACGTGAGCGTTACCGAGAGCGCCGGGTGGTTGTCGGTGACTGTATCGGGATCGGGCAATAACCAGACCCTGACCAATCAGGTCGATATTTCGGGATTGAGCGCCGGTTCCTACCAGACCTCGGTCGATGTGCTCTGCCCCAATGCGGTCAACTCGCCCCGATCCTACGCGGTCAGTCTGATTATCGGGCTGGAACCTCAACTTGCCAGAATCGATGTCGCTCCGGAGAGCGCCACGCTGATCGTCTCACATAGCGCCGAATTCACGGCCACTGCCCGGGACCAGAACGGCGATCCCTTTGCGGTGGTCTTTGACTGGTCGGTGTCCGGCGGGGGATCGATCAGCCCGGCTTCTTCCGCTGGGGCGCAGACTCAGCACACTTCTACCTTCACTTCGGACGGAAGCGCGGGCGTCTTCAGCCTGAGCGTTTCCTCCGGCTCAGTTACGGCAAACGCTACGCTGAACGTGGTTTCCCAAGCGCAGATCCACCTCAAGATCAATTGCGGGGACGATGCTTTCACCCCTGATGGATGGGAGAACGACGGGCCCTATCTCACAGGCGGCGTGGATTACGTGTTTGCGGAGAACTTCGACACCTCCGGGGTGAGCAACGCGGCTCCCGAAGACGTATATATTACCTGCCGGCACCGGATCCGCAACGTCGAGACCGCCTACGGTTACGACTTCTCCGCATTGCCCGACGGCGACTATCAGGTTCGCTTGCATTTCGGGGATGCCTTCGGACCGCGATCTATCGACGTCTGGATCGAAGGCGACGAACGGATTAGCAATCTGGACATCGCCACTGAGGCCGGCGGAACATATCTTGCGCTGGTCAAGGAGTTGCCGGTTACGGTTAGTGACGGCGACGGCCTGCAGATCGAACTAACCGACGATCAAGCCGAACCCGAGGACTTTTTCGTCAATGGGATCGAGATCATCAGCGTCGGGGACAACCAAGCGCCGCTGGTGGACGCCGGAGTGAACCAGCTGATCAGATTGGGCCGCAGCGTGTTCCTGGACGGAACCGTCAGCGATGACGGTCTGCCCGACGGATCGTTGACCAGCAGCTGGACCAAAGTGAGCGGCCCGGGCCAGGTCAGCTTCGTGGATGCTGCCCAGGCGGATTGCGAGGCCCAGATAGATGCCACCGGCGAGTACACCCTGCGACTGAGCGCAGATGATGGAGCCTTGCAGGCCTTCGACGAGGTGCTGATCACCGTCGAAGATCAGCCGGCCATCCAGATCCAGGCCCCCAACGGGGGTGAAGTCTGGGAAGTCGGCTCGACCCAGCAAATCCGGTGGACGACCGTGATCCTGACCGATATCCAGATTGACTATTCTACTGACGACGGACAGACCTGGAAGAACATCGCCGGTACGGTCGACACCACCAAACCGGACTGGGGAAACTATTCCTGGCAAGTGCCCGACGAACCGTCCAGCCTGTGCCTGATGAAAATTACCGGGTATTTCGGAGAAGTCCCGACCGTGTCCGACGGGAATTTCGAGATCCGTAAAGGCGGGACCGAAGATAACATCAGTGGAGGCTGCGGTTGTGCATCCGGCGGGGCCGGCACGTTTTTCCCGGTAGGACTGGCCCTGCTCGGCCTGGCCTTCGTCCGCACCAGGCAATCATAATTCAGATTAACTAGATATCATCCCGCAGCTTGTAGATGAACACGTTTTCGTCGATCGAGTTGACCACAATCACGGCGTGGTACTTGTCGACATAGCGGAAGCGGCCGTAACAACCCTTGGAGTCGGGTGCAGTCGGATAGATTACGTTGTCGCCGGAGGCCGGTTCTTCGGTCCAGCTCCAGTCGCCGACATCCAGGTGCCAGACCGATGTTCCGCCGACCCAGGCCACCAGGCGTTGTTTCTGGCTGTCCCAGACGAAACCGGGCGAGTTGGCGTTGACCACATTGTCGCCGCCGCTGGTGGTCGGGTTCTGGCGTTCGAAGGTGTCGAGAGTCCAGACGTTGACCTGCTCCTGACCGATAGCGATAAACAAACGGGCGTTGGGCTCGATCTCGGCGGTCATCTTGTCGTTCCACCAGCCTTCAGAGTAGTTGCCCCTGACAAAATAGCTGTCTGCGACCGGATCGTACTGGGAGAAGTCGTTTTGGCCCTGATGAAACACATGCCCGCTTTGCGGGTCCCAGGCCGAGACGACCCCGTACATGCTGTCCGGAGAATCGGTCGCCCGTTCCCAATTCAGCGAATCGAAATCGAACAGCCAGGTAGCGTTCGAGCCACCGCCGCCTTTCCAGCACGAGCCGCCTTGCGACCAGAATCTATCGATCGGCGAAGGAATATACTCGAGGCCTTCATAGGTATGCCGCGAAGACGGGTTGCCGTCTTGGTAGACCTCGTAGGTCTGACCGTCGTCGGGGATTTGCTCGTTGGGGGTCGGGCCCCAAATTCTAGACCAGCTCAAGGTATTCAAATCGAAGACGTAGATCTCGTTGCCCGAGTAGTCGGCATGCCCGCCGCCCCAGACTATAAGCCGGTCCCTTTCCCAATCGTAGGCTCCCCCACTCCAGGCGCCGATAATAGAACCCGGTCCGCCCCAGTTGGGCGGGATTGGATCGGGCA